>CAYZEW010000041.1:0-10871 GCA_964477825.1 uncultured Candidatus Izemoplasmatales bacterium
TTCCAACAGGAATATTATAAGCTAATGAAGATATATTGTTAGGAATTAATAAGTCTATTGAATTAAAAATAATAATTTCTTTTAATTTTGCATATATTTTCTCATTATACTGATCAATATAATCTAAAAATTCCCATTCTGTTTTAAAATCTTCAAACTTTATAAAGGCACTTTTATGAATCAGTTGATTATATTCGCTTTGATAATCTAAAAATTCAACAAAGAGATCATTATCTTTTGCAGGAGTTCCTGATATATAAATGACTTCATGCCCTAATTTTTGAAATGCCTTTTTCCATTTATCCATTTCTAATGAAACTCCATCTGTTTCATAAACTCTAAAATGCATTAAAGCTATTTTCATTTTTATCCCTCCACCTTGATCCACATATATTGGTTAGGTAATAATAATATTTGTTGATGAACTATCTGATTATTTAAAAGGTTTATTCCTTCATACGGTATTGTAATTGATACATCCTTATTTGCAACATTAACTAAAACTAAAATAAAGGAAGTTTTAGCTTGTTGTTTTCTAATAATACTAAATACTTTTTGATGATAAAAAACGACTTTTTGAGTACTTAAAGGAGAAAATTCAGCATTATTTCTTCTAATCTCTAAAAGTTTAAGATACTCTTTCAAAACCTTAGATCGTAAAGTATGATTATTATTTATTGCTTTCTCTAACTCATTATATTCCAGTCTTGCACGATTTATACGCCGATTTATACCTGATTTTTCTAACCCTAAAAGATCATTTTTAGAGCCTAATAAACTATGAATATAAATGCCTGGAATTCCCTTTAAAGAAAGTAGAATGATTTGAGAAGCCATAAATTTGTTTGCTTTTTCATCAATAGACAGATTTTCACTACATAATGCATCTAAATAATTTATATTTAATTCATAAGGACTAACCGTACCATCAAAATTAGTTTTATACCCAATTTTCCCTTTGTTTTTCACTGTTGTTTCGACCATTAATTGAAGATCTTCTTGATTTAAAAGCCCTTCTACTGGTCGCAACCCTATTCCATCATGAGAAGCCAGAAAATTAAAATAAGTAGTCTTATTTGTCAATAATGTATTATCCAACGATTTAACCCAATTTAATAATTTTGTAGTATCTTCTTTTAAAAAGGCAAATAGGGTTAGCGGGGGAAGCGGAAACTGATAAACGAGATGAGCCTCATCATTACCATTCCCAAAATAAGCAATATTTTCTTGATGAGGAACATTGGTTTCAGTTATTAAATAGGTATTTAACTCACACATTTCAAAAACTTTGCGAATTAGTTTTATAATTAAGTGAGTTTGTTTTAGATGAATACAACTAGTACCTTCTTCTTTCCATAAAAAAGCAATGGCATCTAATCTAATATATTTAGCTCCTCTTTTCGAATATTCTAAAAGAACTTCTAAAACACGTAATAAAACCTTTTTATTTTTATAGTTTAAATCAAGTTGATCTTTAGAAAAAGTCGCCCATAAAGCTTTTTTTTCTCCGTTTACATCATACTGATAACAAAGGGGAAGTTCTCGCGGTCTAACAACTTTAGAGTAATCATTTAGAGGATTACACTCAATAAAAAAGTTTTGATACGCTTTTTCACCTTTTTGATATCCTAAAAACCAATCACTCTTTTGTGATATATGATTAATTACTGCATCAAACATTAAACTGTAGTTATTCCCTAAATGATAAATATCATCCCAACTACCTAAGGATTGATTAACCTTTAAATAATTAATAACACTAAACCCATCATCTGAAGAATAAGGATAAAATGGTAACAAATGAACTGTTTTAATTTTATCTTCAACATGGTTATTTAAAAATTTAGATAAAGTTTTTAATGGTTTTTCATTAGCTTCATAAATTGAATCTCCATAAACAATTAAAATACTATCTTTTTGGCTAAAGGTAGTTTTTTGATTATTACCTTGATATTTTTTTACTAACTTTAAAATATCAAAGTTTAAAGTTTCAATATTATCATTATAAAGTTCTTTCAAAAGTTTTTTCACAAATAACACCTCAATGAATTAAAAAGTAAATTAAGTTAACTATCTTTAAAAATATTATAACAAAGTAAAAATATATTTAATATATTATCAAAACCAAATTTATAAATTTATTAATCAGTTTTTTTATGCATAGCGTATAACCCTTTTGAAAATATACTTAATTATAAATAAAAAATTGTAAAGTAAAAGTTCATAAAAACATTATTACTTTACAACTTAATTTATTAATAATCAGTTTTTTAAATTAATCTTAGCTAATTTTAGTTTTCCAATAATTTCGTATTTATCTTTACTACTAACAAAGATAAAATCACCCTTTTTAACCTGAGATTCTCCCATCTTACCAATCCCATCAATAACAAAATAATAGTCTCCATATTGATCAGCTTGACAAGTTGTTTGTTCGAGATTATCTATTATCATAAAGTTAAAATACTTTGTATTACCATTTCTTATAAGCTTATTATCAGGAATTTTAAGAACATCTAAAGCTTCTGTTTGATGAAGTTCTCGTGGTTTTCCATTTTCTAAACGATTATAATCATAAAATCTAAAAGTTAAATTTGATGATTGTTGGACTTCTAAAAGAACTGTTCCTGCGCATATTGCGTGAATTGTTCCCGCAGGGATTTGGAACATATCAGCTTTTTTAATTGGAATTTTATTTAAAATATCATCATATTTGTTTTGAGCTATTGCTTGAATAATAGTGTCTTTCTTAGTAGCTTTATGGCCGATTATTATCTTTGTTTCATCTAAAGCATCTAGAATGTACCAACACTCAGTTTTACCAAGAGAGTTATAATGTCTTTTAGCATAATCATCATTCGGATGAACTTGAACACTTAAATCAGCATTAGCATCAATGACTTTTACAAGAATTGGAAATTCATTACTTGGATAATTTCCAAAGAGGACTCTTTCTTTTAAAAATAATTCTCTTAAGGTCAACCCTGCGAATTTTCCATTTAATATTATTGAAGAACTTTTATGATAAGCACTTATTCCCCATGCTTCTCCACATTTTTCAGACGAAGCATAGTCGAACATTTTTTTAAGTTTATTTCCACCCCATATTTTATCAAAATAGATTGGTTTAAATTTTATAATAATTTTAATCACCCTCTTCTAGATTTCTCATCAACAATGATTTCTATTTCAATTATAACAAAGAAATATATAAATACAACTAACCTTTAAAAAGGTTACACTACCCTAGCGAGTAATCTTACCCTAAAGTAACTTTCGCTATTATTTAAAAAGGATTTAAATTAAAATAACAGTAATTTCTTTTAATGAGTTACACTTAAAGTTAGTTGTATTCCTTAAATCACCATAAAGATTATACCCCCAAGTAAGTCATTTTATTAAGTTGTAATAGCAGCTGAAGGAGTCCTTCCTAATGCTAATTCTTGAACCGTTAAATTCTCATAATACTAATAAAAAGATAATTGTTAATGTTATACTTTTCTTAATAAATTATTAATCCTCCTAAATAGTATTTAAATAATTTTTAAGGTAAACTCAAAAGTATTTATTTCTACTTCTGCCCCGATAGGAACAGTTAGTCTTGGAGTAACATGGCCAATTGGAAGGCCATATAATACAGGTATTTTTAAAGGTTCTAAAAGATCTTTGAATAGTTCATAATAACCATATTCTTTATTTTCTGCTTGCTTGTTAGTTATTCCCCCAACAATAATCCCTTTTAAATCTTTTAAAATTCCACTAAGTCTTAATTTCTGAAGCATTCTGTCTACTTGATAAACTGCCTCATTAATCTCTTCTATTAATAAAATTTTCTCCTTAAAATCAATTTGATAAGGAGTTCCTATCATCGCATCAATTAAACTTAGGTTTCCCCCTACTAAGATTCCTTTAGCAATTCCTGTTCCAATGGTTTTAATATTATAAATGTTGTTTTTATTAATTACATAATTTCTAGACTGTTTAATGACAATATTATTAAACGAGTTATATGAATCAAGATTATAATTATCTTTAAAATCAATGGCGAGCATCGGTCCATGATAAGTGATTAAATTAGTGCGATCATAAATGGTATTTAATAAGAGTGTAACATCACTAAAGCCAATAAAAGGTTTAGGATGGTTTTTTATTAATTCATAATCTATTTTATCAACTATCCGAGGAGTTCCATATCCGCCTTTTAAACACATAATGGCGTCAATTGAGTCATCCTTAAACATTTTATTTAAATCATTTGCTCTTAAGAAATCATCTCCTGATAAATAGCCCCCATAGTTAGCTGTGCAACTTTCACCTAGAATAACTTTATACCCCAGTTTTTCTAAATTTGTTTTGCCTTGAATAGTTAGTTCGTCTTTTGCGGGGCTACTTAACGCAACGATTCCAAAAGTAGCACCTTTTTTAAGTTTTTTAGGATACATTAGTTTCCTCCTTGTTAATAAGCCTTGTTAATTTCATTATACCATGGATGAAAATCCTTCCTTATATAAATTTTAAAAGCAGCCTTTAACAGAAAAAGATTTGAAGGAAAAACTCCTTCAAATCTTTATTATTTGTTGTTTATCTATTATGATTCTCTAATATCGTTAATTAATTGGTCTATAATGTTATTTGGTATTCTTACAGTTTTATGAGTCTTTAAATTTTTTAATCCTTCGCCTAATTTCTTACTATCGATTAATCCCTCTTCAAAAAGGTTCCTTAACAAGCCTATCAGTCGAATTACTGTCGCTCCTTTGCGCTGAGCTGTTTCATATAGTTTTTTGTCATTAGTTGTGATAATTGTATATTCACATTCCATTCCAACGATAATTAAGGACCAATCATGAAATCCTAGACTCTTCTCGTTTTTTACTAAATCTATCATTTTAAGATGTTTTGGTGTTAAGTTAATAATGTTAAGATATTTTAAATAGTCAATATTATTAGTCTTATCATTACCAACTACTTGGTCATAATAGGTAGATTTAATATTGAGAAGTACTCTTTTGAATTATTAATATGTGGTAATAAGCCGGATTTAACTAAATGTATAAGGACATCTGCATCAAGTAAGTATAGAACTTTCTTGGATTTCTTCAACAGGTATATGGAGTGATTCTGCTGCTCTATTTAAAGATAATATGTCACTTAAATATAAATAGTATACTAGGCTTATTTTTTTTGTTGGCTCTTCTTTACTAAATGAATATGGTTCATTAGTTCTTATTTTACGGAAACTAAAATATTTGAATAAATCAGATTTATAATCTTTACTTATAATATCTAAATCATGGATTCTCATAACTATTGATTGTAATGAAGTTTTATATTTCTTTTTTACTATTCCAAGTTCCGCCAATGATATTCTAGTTCTCTTTTTCCCAAATATTGCCTTCATATCATTATCAGGTAGTAAAAAAGCAGAAGAAAACATATTGATTGACTTTTCTTGTTCTTTCTCCGTATAAGAAACTTCATCAAAATTAATAAAATGATGTCCAAGTTCGTGAGTTATAGTGAATCGATGTCTATCTGCAGGTAATAAATCATTTATGATAATAAATGGATTGTTATAGCCTTCTACATATGTTATAGCTCCATCGAAATAATTAGGATATTTTGATTGAAGAATTACAAAACCATTATTCTCCAAATGATAAGTCAAATCATAAACAGGCTCTTCAAAATGAAGAGATAACTGCTTTTTAACAAACTTCACTGATGCTTCATAATCACTTGAATTATGCCAGCTGTATTGGGTATAATTAAATATTTCTTTTTCTCTTTTATCTAGATTATCTAAATATAAAAAGTCTTGTATTTCAAGTCTTATTTTCTTAAGTAAATACTCTAGTTTAACTTCACTAATTTTTTTCTTTCGAAAATACGGTATTTTTATTTCAAAGTTATCGTTATATTTTTTCATTAAATCGTATGTTTTCACGTTTAATATCTTAGCAATCTTTACTAGTATTTCCCCATTAGGAAATAAGTCTCCTTTTTCAAACTTGGAAATAGTTGTATGAGATATATTTAAATACTGAGCTAATGCTCTTTGTGAATACCCATTTGCTTTTCGGTATAATTCTAGATTTTTACTAAACATCTAATCACCTCGTTTACATTTTATCATAAAAAGTTTTTTTTGTAAACCAGGGTTGTTCTTAATTATTGATTCTTATCTTACAAATAAACAAAGATTTGAAGGAAAAACTCCTTCAAATCTTTGTTTATTTGTTGTTTGTAATAATACTTATTGACCAACCAATTCCGGCTTTTAAGTTATATTTTTCAGCAAAGTTTTCTAAACTTGTTCCTATCGCAACATTTCCAATGGCGTTTTTATAAATTAAGTCTTCGCCTTTTTCTACATTTGTAAATGATTTACCATATAAAACTCGGTATTTATACATTTGTCTTCTTTTATAATAAATAATAACATCTAAATAATCTCCACATTTAACATTTAATTTATCTAAATATGTAACTGGGATATTACTCCAAAGCATTCCAAAGTTACCATCGATAATATCAATTGAACCAATAACTTCACTTCCAATAATCCGTGGATCACTTAATTCAAATGAAGAAATAGTTTTAAGATCTACTTTTTCACCGACTTCTTCAAAAGGAATAATCCCACTTGCAAGGCGGGCACCAGTGTAAGCAAAAACATCACGTCCTAAAAATAAGTTAGATTCCTCACTTCCTTTTAAACGATTAACTGTTTCATCAATTTCTCTTAATTCTTCTATTCCAACATATTTATTAATATGTGATAAAGACCCATTATCTGGAGTAACGATATAATGACCTTTTTTCGTTTTCGCAACAACTCTTCTCCTATTTTTCCCAAAGCCAGGATCAATAATACTAACAAAAACTGTTCCTTTAGGCCATGCATAGCAAGATTGATATAAAGAGTATGATCCTTTCCATGTATCAAACTGAGGAATATCATGAGTTATCTCATAGATTCTTAATGAAGGGTCTACTTGAAAAGAGATACCATACATTTGAGAAACACTTGCTCCTTTACTCCCGAAATCACTTTGAAATACTAAAAATTTATTATCCATTTTTGTCCTCCTAAGACGTTATAACTAAAAGTCTTTTTTGTAAACGCTATCTATTAAAAATTATATCACAGTTTTTCTTAATATCAAGTTATTACAGGGGGCTTTTGTGTTAATAAATAGATAAAGAAAAGACTGTTAACATTACAGTTAACAGTCTAAGCAAAATGCTTTTCTTTTTTTAAAAAAACATCTTCTCCCACGATATTCATACAAAAAGAGAATACACAATGAAAGTAAGATAATTAAGTTTATCATAAGTAATACATTGTTGTCAATAAATACATCTTAATTTATTACAGTTTTATTATCCACAATATGTTCTTTTTGTCTTTGTTCAATCGCTTTATTAATCAAATCAAGCATCAATTGAGTACAGTTAATAATTTTGAAGTTCATTAAAAATTTATCTAATCCATAAATAACTGATAACTTCCCTATAAATTCATCTGCATAAGATGATGTTCCCAAACTTATGCCATTAAAATCAATTAAAATTAATTTATTATCCATTTTTTGTATATTTATTAAAGCATTCCTAACTTTCCTCCCTGCTGATCTAGTCCCTGTTCCAATCGTATGTTCTTTTACCAAAAATACAATTTTACCATAATCTGTTTCCATTTTCTCTAATTCTCTACTTATATATTCAAATGGTTCATAATTTTTTAAAGCCTTTTTTACATTTAGCATCTTCGAGAAATCTACCATGAAATCAACTAAGGTAGTATTATATATTTTTGATGCATAAGGTAAATTTCTAAAAACCTTAGTATCTTGTGAATTATAATCAAATATCATTGCTGCTGATCCACTTGCAATTGTTAAAATTCCACCATTTTCTTCAATAATATTGTGTAATCCCCACATTCCATTTCCTTGTCCGAGTTCTTTATCTCTAGTAACTCCCTCTTTAACAGCGAGTTTTATCGCATCTATTGTAGTTTTCGGTCTGTATTTAGTATATTTCAATGAATTATATAATCCTTTCCCATTATCAAATATTGAAAAAACTAAATGTTTATTTTTTTTGTGAATTTGTACCATAATATATCCACTAAGAGATTCAGAATGATTTAATACGTTATCCATTATTTCATTTAAACACCAACTACTGGCTACTAATATTCCATCTTCACAAACTACATGAGTTTGTAGTTGATGTAAAATGTTTTCAGAAATATTACTTACATCTTTATCATCGCTAAATTTAATTACTTTATCAAAAATATCGTCTTTTAATAGCCCTTCGTCTTTTACGAAACTATATGGACTTTGTAATCTAGTATTATCAAGATAGCTATTATCGGTAATTAACATTTTAACTTTTAAATTATATTCATGTCTGTACATATCTACAAGACCTGATATAGAGCAAATAATATTTGGAAAACTAGGAGGTTTACAATTTCTAAAATCAAGCGTCATATATTTTTTTTCTTCTCTAATCAATCTACTAAAAATTTTAATTACTTTACTTAAAATTAATCTATTTTTCAATGATACAAATTTTACAACATACCCTGTATTATTCCTATATGGTTCAATAATAAGTTTTTCCATATATCCACTTCCTTACTGTTGCCAAATTTCTTGTCTAATTACTTGTTGTCAGCATATTTTATAAATACTTTACCTGTTTGTCTACTAAAAATTATATCATAGTTTATTTTATTATCAAATGTAGGTGTAAAATTATCATTCATATATTTTATTACAATGTGGACAAACGATTTCTCCGTTATTATTAATTTTCGTAATATTTCTAAAACGCATTAAAGCTTCTACTTGTCTTTCATAATTCCAATAATCATCTTCTAAAAAATCAGCCTTAACTATCGATTGTTTCTTTTGAAAAGCATTATCGGTATAAAAGAAGGATTTTTGAGTTTCTTCGCATTTCCCTGTTTTAATTTGAATCATACAGTCATTACACTGATAAAAGCCTTGATAGTTATCTTTGTGGAGCTCCCCTCCACAAAATGGACAAACAAGTCTTGAAGTATCGGCATAAATCATTCCTCTTAAAATAATTTGTTGAATTCTTCTAAAAGAATCAATATCTTGAACTCCAATATAAACATCATTTCTTTTAAGATAACTTTCATCAAATTGGTTCACAAAAACAATTTCATCTAATTGATGTTTTGTTTTATGATCATCTAAAACTTCCCCTTCATAAAGATTATTAGTTAACATGATTGTGTAATTTTGATCTTTTGTAAAACGAAGGATTAGTTCTTTTTTATCATTGTTAAAGATCTTTAACTCCCAATCTTTAAAATTAAAAGTCACATCAAGAAAGTTTAAATTCATTTTTATTTGCGGATCGATTTCGAAATTAAAATGGCCAACTGAAAAAATAGTGAGGAGATTAACGTAAGTTAAATATTCTTTTTTCATTAAATCAAAATCAAGAGGTTGTTCAAGATCGGCAGTTTTCTTTCGATTACCTTGTAAAACCTTATATGTTCTATAAACATTTCGATAATCCTTTTGCATCATAAAGATATTGGTTTTTTTCAAAACCAAATTTCTATTTCTGTTTTTATTTTTATAATAGACTGGTTTATATAGTCTTGATTTGATTACTTTATTAACTACTGCTAATTCCTTTAACATTTCTTTAGAAACGTTAAAGTATTGCTTAAAGTCTCTAATATAACTAGTATGGAGTTTTCCTAAAGCTAAATAATAGTTTACGTGGTTCCCTTTTTCTAATAAATTAAACTCCATTACCCGACTAGCATAAAAGATACTATTTAAGGTTCTCCGGTTCTTTTTAATTAAAAGGAGCGTTTCATCAATAAAATTACAAAAAATCAGATTTTCATAAATTCCGTATTCATCTTCATAAATACGGGTTAATAACTTTCTTGGTTTAACCCCTTTTTTTGTAATGTTTGCAACATAATGACTATGACTAGCTAAATGAAGAAAAGTGTTTTGATTAATAATCCGCGTATTTTCAACTGGCAAAACATCTTCAGTATCTTTTAAAAAGATAATTGGTTTCTTGAAGATTCTTTTAACAGCTGGGAGGGACTTTTTAAGATGATAAATCATCTTTTCTAAGTTATTAAAATCAAAATCTGGTTCAATTGAAAAGAGAATCATATCATGAACAACATAATAGTCAAACTCAATATAGGAAACTAGTTCATGCTTCTTAGTAAACTTTTGGATGTTTTTAAGTAGTGAAGAAAAACGTTTATATTCTTCAAACTTATCTTTTTCTTGCCTTTTTCCCATTCTACTCATCATCAAGATGCTTAATAAAGTCAGCACATTGATCCAAATTTAATTTTCTAAATTCTGTTTCAAGAGTTTCTTTATCATCAATTGTTTTTAATTCCAGTTTAAAAACTACTTTACTTAATAAAATCTTTTCAACTGCTTCACTTTCAACATCTTCATTTAAGAAGCATTCTTTATAAATATTAACAAAGTCTTCAATTTGTTTTAAAATCCGGTTCCCAAAGGAAATATTATAAGGAGCAAGGAGTTTTTCAACCCTTTTAATTAACTCACTGTTTTCCGCATCAAAGTCACCTTTTTGTTTTGTAGAAACAAAAAGGTCATTAATTGTTTTGTAATCATAATACTGTTTAGCAATTGGATCTTTAAAATCTCTTACTTTTGGAGCCCGCTTTGTGAAGTTCATCGTATGAGCTCTATCATATACTTTGTCAGAAATAACGAAAGTTGATTCATCCCGATTAGCCGTTCCAATAAACCACACATTTGGGGGAACTCTTAAAGTGTTGCCGTTTTCTAAAGCTAAATATTCAA
>CAYZEW010000042.1:0-10273 GCA_964477825.1 uncultured Candidatus Izemoplasmatales bacterium
CGGCAGGTTTTACTCTTTTTTCAGATAAGATATCTAATCTACTTCCTCTTCCTCCAGCTAATATTAAGGCTAATGTTTCCATGTTATTCCTCCTTTAATTTTTCGTATAATTCAAGATACTTTTTAGCTGATTGTGTCCAACTAAAATCTTTATTCATTGCTCGTTTAATTAATGATTTCCAAGTTTTTTTATCTTTATACGCGGTAAGGGCCTCATTAATCGCATGACTTAAATCTTGAGCATCATAGTTTTCAAAACTAAAGCCTGTTCCTTCTTTTGTGTATTTGTTAAAAGGATCAATACTATCTTTTAATCCACCAGTTTTTCTAACAATGGGGAGAGTTCCATATTTTAAACTAATTAATTGTGCTAATCCGCATGGTTCAAAACGAGAAGGCATTAAAAATAAATCTGTTCCAGCATAAATTTTTCTAGCTAGGCCTTCATTATAGCCAATATAGACTCCAACATTTTTCGCGTAGCGTTCACTTAAATAGTTAAAGAAGTCTTCGAGATGGGAATCGCCACTTCCTAGTAAAACAAATTGGTAACGGTTATTTTCTAAATCAGCTTCAATAATCGCTTTAATTAATTCGAAGCCTTTTGCTTCAGTAAGTCTTGAGACCATACTAATGATTGGTAAATTATTTTCGCTTAAATTAAAATGTTCTCGTAAAGCTTTTTTATTTTCTTTTTTCCCTTTTAAATAGTTATAAGGGCTATAGTTGTAAACAAGGTTTGGATCAGTTTTTGGATTGAAATTATCGTAGTCTACACCATTAATAATTCCGAACAATGTTGATTCTCTTGATTTTAAGATTTCACTCATTCCAAAGCCATAGTAATCATATAAAATCTCTTTTGAATAAGTATCTGAAACAGTTGTAATAAAATCAGCTGAAGCAATCCCGGCTTTTAAAAAGTTAATATGATCATTAAATTCGAGTTCATTTCCATAATCAACATCTAAGTATTTTAATAGGTGTTTTGAAAAAACTCCCTGATAAGCAATATTATGAATTGTAAAAATTGTTTTCATGTGTTTATATTTTTCTAAATGTTTATATTTTTTGTTAAAAATATAAGGAATTAGACCAGCAGTCCAATCATTTACATGAATAATATCTGGATAATAATTAAGTGGTTCAAACATTTGCATTACAGCATTATTGAAAAATCCGTATCTTTCACCATCGTCATAGTGACCATATAAAGTATCACGGTATCCAAAATAGTACTCATTATCAATAAAGTAATAAAGAACGCCAGCTTTTTCTAGGGATTCAATGCCACAATATTCATCTTTTGGACCAACAGTAACATAGTATTTACATAAAGGATAAAGTTGATCATTAAACTTTTCTTTAGTAACCTTATGTTTTGGTAAAACAACTCGCACATCATTCCCAAGATTAGCTAATTCTTTTGGTAAAGCTCCTAGAACGTCAGCTAATCCTCCAGTTTTCGAGAAGGGAGTAGCCTCACTACCTACAAACAATATTTTCATCTTATTCCTCCTTTTATTATCAGTTTTATTATATCAAAGAAATCTGGTTTTATTAAATATTTATTAAAAATAAAAAAAAGGCATAGCGAGATGCCTTTTTATAAGTAAGTAATAATTCGTTTTTTAAGCGCTAAGCCAACAACTACACATAACAAAATAGAAATACTCATATACGGTAAATTATAAAAGATAAAAGAATAAATAAAGGCTCCTTCAGTTCCAGCATATTGTGAGAAAAATAAAACCCCACTTAAACTGTGCATTAAGTATCGTAGAAAGCCCCCAACTAAAATCCCTTTAATAAAACTCTTATTGTTTGTGAACGCGTCATCTTTGTAAAATCCAGCTAATCCTAAGACCGTAAAAGCAAAGATATAATCAAAGAAGATTGCTCCCCAATGAATTAAAAAGCCCCCCATTGCGAAATTAATAATTCCAAAAATAAAGCCAGCAATCATCCCATCTTTAATTCCGTATTTATAAGCAATAATAAAAATTGGTAACATTCCTAAACTTGCACTTCCCCCTTGGGGCATATGCAAAAAAGGAATAAAAGTTGAAATAGCCTCTAAGACAGTTGCAATACTAATTAAAACAGCAATTTCAGTAATTCGTTTTGTTTCTTTCATTTGTTTTTTCCTCCTCAAATAAAAAGTTTTGTCCTTAAATCACAGGACAAAACGATATTTAAAGTAAAGTTACTTTAAATCTTATCCTACGCTGGCATTATCCAGATCAGGTACGGTCTATTCTAGTTTCAAGAATACTCTCAGCCTAGTTCTCTAAGCTCCCTGACTTTAAGACAATTATATTATAACTCATTATTTTAAGATAAGCCAACAAAAGCTAAAGATTTGTTAAAATAATGACAATTAAATTAAAAAATGAAAAGGCAATTCCTCTTAAAAATAGAATTAATGTCCCAAAGAGTTGCGTTTGATTATTTTTCTGATTTTGATTATTTTTTGGTTCTTTGATTAATAAAACAAGGTATGTGATTAGCCCAAATAAACAGTAAAGTCCAGCTGCAAAAACGGCATAAAAAACCCCAAACCAGATTTTTCCATCAAGTAAAATTACTAAGCATAATAAAACAATATTAAATAATAATGTTCCAATTAAAAGCTTAAATAACCACTTTTTAGTTTTTTGATAACCATTTTCAAAATTTTCCATTATTTTCCTCATTTCTAAATTACTAGACAACTAGAAAGCAATATAAGTAATAAAAAACACCTCCATACTTATTATAGTATAGAAGTGTGTTTTTATTAAGTGTCCACTAAACGGGGTTCACTTTAAATTTATCAGTTTTTTTGAATTTATTCAGTAATTATTTCAAAGATAATCGATTGTTTTACCACTTTTTCTTCGGTAATTACAAAAGCGTTAAATACTTCTTCTTTAACATTTTCGATATTATCTTTATTGTTGTATAACAATGCTAAAGTTTCGCCAACAGCAACTTGATCGCCAACTTTTTTCTTTAAGAGGATTCCTACATCTGGATCAATTGGATCATCTTTAGTTTCACGACCAGCCCCAAGTTTCATTGCTCCAAGTCCAATTGCTAAAGCATCAATTTCTTTAATATATCCAGCTTTTTTAGCTTTAATTTCAATGATTTCTTTAACATTAATAAAAGTTTCTAAATCTTCAATTACGCCACCTTGATAATTAATTAATTCCATTTGTTTTTTATAAGCATCATGATTATTTAGTTTTTCTTGAATTAAAACTTTCGCAGCTTCTAAAGTTTCAGTAATTCCACCACTATATACCATGTAACTACCGATTTCAACACATAACTCTGTTAAATCCGCAGGACCGTGTCCTTTTAAAGTTTCGATCGCTTCCTTAACTTCTAAACGGTTACCTACTGCGTAGCCAAGAGGTTGAGACATATCTGTTATAAAGGCAACAACCTTTTTCCCAAATGATGTTCCGATGTTCACCATAATTTTTGATAATTCACGAGCATCTTCAATTGTTTTCATGAATGCTCCTTCACCTATTTTAACATCTAAAACAATAACGTCGCTACCACTAGCTAATTTTTTACTCATAATACTTGAAGCAATTAAAGGAATGCTAGGAACTGTCGCAGTTACATCACGTAAGGCATATAACATTTTGTCGGCTGGTGTTATTTTTGCAGTTTGGCCAGCTACAGCTATTCCAATTTTGTTTACTTGCTTAATAAAATCATCAATCGCAATATTAATTGATAAGCCTTCAATACTTTCAAGTTTGTCTAATGTTCCCCCAGTATGCCCTAGACCACGGCCACTAAGTTTAGCAACTTTTGCACCACAACTAGCTACAAGTGGTCCTAAAACTAAAGTTGTTTTATCACCAACACCACCAGTAGAATGCTTATCAACCTTAATGCCTTCAACACTACTTAAATCAATAGTTTCCCCACTATTCAAAATTGCTTTTGTTAGAGCACTGCTTTCTTCATTTGTCATTCCAACAAAGTAAATAGCCATTAATAAACTACTCATTTGATAATCAGGAATCTTTTTATTTACATAGTTTTTAATAATAAATTCAATTTCTTCTGTTGAAAGAGGAAAACCATCTCTTTTCTTTTCTATTAGATCAACCATTCTCATTTTCTTTCATCTCCTTAGTATATTTTAGAATGTCTTTTTTATTTATTGTTATATTGTTTTTCAAATTTATCTAATTGTGCTTGAATTTCCCTTTTAACTTTTTGGGCTAGTTCAATACTACTTAAAGCTTTATAATCTTCATATTTTAAAAGTTCATGAATATGAACATAGACTTTTTGTTTCTTAAAAGGATAGCCTTTTAACACATTGCTAAAATTAAAAATAGTGACAATTAATATATCTGCTTTAGGTTTCATTGCTAGTTTAAAAGCACCAGGTTTAAAATCGATTAATTTATTTCCAAATGATCTTCTTCCTTCTGGAAATATCCCCATTGTCATTCCTGCTTTTACTTGTTTAATTCCTTTTACTATTGATTCAGCAGCACTACGATCAGCATATCTAGAAATTGGAATATTACCAAGCAAGATAATCCATTTTCCGATAATTGGAACAGTCATCAATGATTCTTTTGCGATAAAATTAATTTTATTTTTCTTAAAAATCGGTTTTAAAATAATAATATCATAATTTTCTTGATGATTTCCAATTAGAACAAATTTATGATTTGGAATATTTTCTTTTCCACTGATAATTACTTTAACTCGTAAAAGGTGAATTATGAAATTTAACCATGAATTAGCAAAATTGTGATTAAAAGCACTTTCGAAACTTGTGCCTTTACGAATACTTCCTACTAAACTTAAAATAGTTAATTGTAATATAAATGATAAAACAGCGCCACTTATTAAACTAACAAGGCTTAATAAATAAAACCTTACTTCGTTAAAACTATAAAAGTCAAGACCGAAAAGGTTAAATAATAAGTAAGAAATTATTATCCATATTAAATAAAAACTAAAGATATACATATTATCGAATCCTTTCATAAACAGCAAAAGTTAATTCACCACTTATTTTTTCATTTATTTTATGATATAAATGGTAATTAATTTCTTTAAAAAAGACATCACCATCATAATCTTTATTAATGTGAGTAATATATAGCCTATCGGCGATATCTAAGGTTAAATCGTATATTATTTTTCCGCCAATAATGAAAATTTCTTTATCTTTTGGGAAGTTCTTTAAATAAGTAATAATATCGTTAGTTGTTTCAACCCCTTCGTATTGATAATCAGTTAATGTTGCAATCACATTTTTCCGATTAGGTAAAGGTTTATTTAAATATGAAATAATCGATTTAAAAGTCATTTCTCCCATAATTACAGTATTGTTAATTGTTTTTTCTTTAAAGTATTGCATATCTTCTTTATAATGCCAAGGAAGTTTATTTCCTTTACCTATAACATTATTATTAGCAATTGCCACAATTAAATTAACCATTAGACACTCACCTTTCCTTTAATTGGAGGATAAGGATTATATCCCGTTAATTTAAAATCTTCAAATTTAAAATCTTCAATTTTTTTAATTTCGGGATTAATTGTCATTTTAGGTAAGGCTCTTGGAGTTCTACTAAGTTGTAATTTTACTTGGGTTAGATGATCATTATAAATATGAGCATCTCCTAAAGTGTGAATAAATTCCCCAACTTCTAAATTAGTTACTTGGGCAATCATCATTGTTAATAGGGCATAACTAGCAATATTAAAAGGAATACCTAAAAAGCTATCAGCACTTCGTTGATAAAGTAAACAACTAAGTTTATTATTATTAACATAAAAATGAAACATCATATGACAAGGTGGTAAAGCCATCTCGGGAATTAATGGTGGGTTCCATGCATTAATGATTAAACGTCTTGAATGGGGGTTCTTTTTTATATCTTCAATTACTTGGGCCAACTGATCAACATATTTTCCATCAGGCCCCTCAAAATGGCGCCATTGTCGACCGTATACTGGACCAAGATTTCCATGTTTTTTAGCAAAAAGCGGATCGTTTTTAATTTTCTCTACAAATTCAGCTAACGATTCGTGATGATAATCTAATGAATTTTGAAAATTGCGATAAGGCCATTCATTCCAAATTCGCACGTTATTATCAACTAAATATTTAATATTAGTATCACCTTTAATAAACCAAAGAAGTTCGTAAATAATTGATTTTAAGTGAACTTTCTTAGTAGTTAGCAAAGGAAAACCTTTTGCTAAATCAAAACGCATTTGATAACCAAAAGTACTTATTGTTCCTGTTCCTGTTCGATCACCCTTAGGAGAACCATTGTCTAAAATATGTTGCAATAACTCAAGATATTGTTTCATTTTGCTTTCTCCTTTCAGATTTTCGTTTTTAAAGGTTATTTTGAAAATAATGACTATAATATTATACCAAAATATTGGCTATATTAAAAGCGACAAATAAAATAAAAAAAGAAAAAAGTGCATTTTGCACTTTTTTCCATAATATTATATTTGGGGATAATATTATTTGTCGTTTTTAGTATTGATAAAAGTGATTTTTTCAGCAATAATTTCTGGATATGAGAATGATTTACCTTCTTCATATTCGTAATATTTTTGAGATAATCTTGCTTTAACGCCGATTGTTGAACCTTTTTTACAATATTCTACAGTATTTTCTGCAATTCCACTCCATAAAGTGCATTTAAGAAAATCAGTATCATATTCACCACTTTCAGAATTTTTAAACCCTCGTTGAATAGCTAATGTAATTGTTGTAACAACCCTACCATCATCAAGAGTTTTAAGTTCTGGATCATAAACTAGACGACCAACTAAGATAACTTGATTTAACATACAACCTCCTTTTTCATTATTATATAAGAACTATTAGGTTATTCATATTTGCGAAAAGGAAGAAAATAGTTGTTAACCGTTGAAATTATATAAAAATTAAGGGGTATGATGGCTTTATGGAGATTTAACTAATCATCTTTTTGGGTTTTTACGAAAAAAATAGTAAAATAGCAAAAAAAAAGAACTTTTCAGTTCTTTTTAGAAACTTATTTCAACGTCTTCACGTTTAGCAATTTCAGCTTCAAAGAATTCTTTTTTATCAATATGAACCATTCCAGCAACAACGCTTGTTGGGAAGGTAACGATCATTGAATTAATTCTCGAAACGTTAGAATTATACACTCTTCTAGCTGCTTGAAGATGTTCTTCAACATCAGCAATTGATTTTTGTAAATTAGAAAATAATTTTTCTGCTTTTAATTCTGGATAAGCTTCAACAGCAACATTTATTCCTGATTGAACTAAATCCATTTTCCCCATAAATTCTTGTTTTTCTTGTAATGATAATTTTTTGGGTAATCCTTGACGCCATTTAGTAACATTTTCAAAAGTTTCAGCTTCATGTTTTGCATAACCTTTTACTGAAGCTACTAATTTAGTTAAAACATCAAAACGTTTTGTTAAAGCAACATCAATTCCACTTTCAGCTTCATTTACCTTAACTTCTAATCTTCTTAAACTGTTCATTGTTCCAATAAACCAAATTACTGGAATGATAACTAATATTACTATTGCGATTAATATTATTACACCTGTATTCATTTAATTCACTCCTTCTTAAAAATATTGTTATTTAATCTTAATTCTTTTACTACTTCTTGAATTACGTATAATTCTTGTTTAAACTCATTAAATGTTTCATCATTTAGAACTTGAAACATTTTTAATTCGAAGGTATCTCTAAAATTATTAATACCGATATAAAGATAATTATCAATAAATGAAAAACTGATTTTACCTTTATTGTTTTTTTCGAATTCTCTTAATGCTTCCATAAAGTGAGGGGTTAAAACATAAAAAGCGGTATGTTCGCTAGTACAATATGTTTTAAACTTTTTATTAAAGTCAACACTTTCTAACTTGATTTTCTTATACCCTCTATTTTTTACCGGTCTTCCTTTTTCCAAAACTTGTAAGTAACCTTCAAAATTCTTATTAAACTCAAAGCGGAATACTCTTCCTAGGAAATAAGTAACATAAGTGGTTCTTGTTCCATTTTGGGTGTGTTCGACATGTCTTTCTTGTAGTTTAACGTCACTCGATATAAACGAAACACCGTCCATTTTTCCTGAGAGGAAATCTTCTGATTCAAACACATCAGCACGTTTTAAAAATTCAGTACTATATACAATTCCTTGAGATAATCCACGTGATGGATCAAAAATACCATCATCAACAAAAGATTCAACTACTTCACGTAATACTTCTGTTTTGAAGTCCTTTCTAATAGTTTTAAATTGTGCAAAACCGATAATTGCATAAATTATTCCCGGGATTATTAATAAAAGACCGAAGGGACCATAATCAATTAATCCTACATAAGCGATTAATCCTAAGACTACAACTACCCCTCCAATGATTACTTTTTGTTCTGCTTTTTTCTTTAATGCTTGAAATTTTTGTAATTTTTCTTCCATAAAAACCTCCTGTAGTTATTTTACATCAAAGCGTAGTAAAAATAAACAATTATTTAAAGGTTCTTGTTGCGCTCACTGCAATTTTCCAATCCTTATATAATTTCTTTCTTTTAGAATCTACCATTTTTGGAATAAAGACCTTATCTAAAATAATTGTCTTCTCTAATTCTTCAATATTTTTATAAAATTTAGTAGCTATTCCGCTCATAAAGGCAGCTCCTAAGGCAGTAGATTCATTAATTTTAGGACGTCTAATTTCAATATTTAAAAGATCACTTTGAAATTGCATTAAAAAGTTATTCATTGATGCTCCCCCATCAACCTTTAAAATCTTTGGAATAAGGTTAGCTTCACTAGCCATGATATCAATGACATCTTTTGTTTGATAAGCTAGTGATTCTAAGGTTGCTCTGGTAATGTGGGCTTGAGTTGTTCCCCTAGTTAATCCAAAAATAGCGCCTTTGGCATCAGTATCCCAGTAAGGTGTTCCGAGTCCGACAAAGGCAGGAACAACGTATACTCCATAATTACTATCAACACTTAATGCTAGGTTTTCAGATTCCTTTGCTTCTTTAAAAAACTTAAGAGAATCTCTTAACCATTGAATTGCACTTCCGGCAACAAAAACACTCCCTTCAAGCGCATATGTTATTTTTCCATCTATTGAATAAGCAATGGTAGTAAGTAAGCCTTTTTTGGATAAAGTTGGCATTTCTCCGGTGTTCATCAACATGAAACAGCCTGTTCCATAAGTATTTTTAATACTTCCCTTTTCTGTGCATAGTTGGCCAAATAACGCAGCTTGTTGATCACCTAAGATTCCCGCAATTGGAATCTCCACACCTAAAAAGACTTTTCTTGATGTCATTCCAAACACACTTGAAGAATCACATACTTCTGGTAAAATATTTTTATTTATTTCTAAGATATCTAAAAGTTCATCATCCCATTTTTTTTCAAAGATATTATACAGTAAAGTTCTTGAGGCATTAGTATGATCTGTTTTATGAACAATATCACCAGTTAATTTGTATAAGAGCCAACTATCAATTGTCCCAAACATTAAATTTCCATCGTTCATCAGTTGTTTAGCATTAGGAACGTTTTCTAAAGCCCATTTTATTTTTGTACCTGAAAAATAAGGGTCTAATAATAAGCCGGTTTTTTCTTGAAATAGTTGTTCATAATTATTTGCTTTTAATTGATCACAAATCTCATTGCTTTGTTTAGACTGCCAAACGATTGCCTTATAAATCGGTTTACCAGTTCTTCTATCCCATAAAACAGTCGTTTCACGTTGATTGGTAATCCCAATACTATTAATCTCTTCAGGTAAAATATTAGCTTGAATAATACATTCAGCTAAAGTACTTAAAACTGAAGCCCAAATGTCCATTGCGTCTTGTTCTACATAGCCTGCTTTTTGATAAATCATTGTTAGTTCTTTTTGACTAGAACTAATAATTTCCCCTTTTTTATTAAAAAGGATTGCTCTTGAAGATGTTGTTCCTTGATCAATCGCAATTAAATATTTTTTCACCGCAATCACCTCTTAATATCTATTTTATCAAAATAATTGATAATTTGAAAAGTAATTCAAAAAAATATGATATAATTGTTGATAGAAGGTGATTAGATGGAAAAAGAATTTAAACTAATTGATCCGTTTGAAAATGAATTAAACGTGCGATTATGGGAATCACAAATCCAAAATACTAAAGGTGTTGTTCAAATTATTCATGGTGCTAGTGAACATATAGGAAGATATGCTGACTTTGCTAAATATT
>CAYZEW010000043.1:0-10153 GCA_964477825.1 uncultured Candidatus Izemoplasmatales bacterium
AACAATTAACAATTATAAGTATAGTATTTACCATCCTCAAAATATTACTGATCCAGCTGGGAAAAGAACTTTTGAAATTAAGTATACTCCTACTGGATTCCAAGTTTTATATTTAATTGAAGATTTAGAAATTGATTATTTATATTTTCCAAAATACTTACCAAAAGACGTATTAGAAGCAATGGATGACCGTGATGTTTTAGAAGCAATTGCTTATACAGGGTTTAATGAAGAATTTCAAGCTTACGAAATAACCCAATATGAAGATATGTCTCGGCTTGTTAAAAAAAGATTATTTAGAGTCTTTTATGAAGATATGGACTACACAAGAGAACGTTCAATTAAAGAAAATGCTAGCTATGGTTACACAAAACAATATGAAAAAGTCTATTTTGAAGTAGGGTTTGATATTACTTTAAATTTAGATGGAATTACAGCCTCAATTATTAATCAATCAATCGTTGAACCAGGAAATGTAAAAATCGCAAGTATTGCTTTTTTACCAATGTTTGGGACAGCAGTTTCAGAGATTAACGGAGTAGAAACAGATGGGTATATTGTTTTGCCTGATGGTAGTGGAGCAGTAATCGAATTTAATAATGGAAAGTATTATCAAGAACCGTATTCAAAAAGAGTTTATGGGGAAGATATTGCTTTAATGTCTTATAAAATGGCTGAGCAACAACAAAAAATTAGTATTCCGCTTTTTGGAATGGTAAAAGAAACATCTGCTTTTGCAGCAATTATTACTGCCGGAGACACAATGGCTACAATAAAGGCTGACGTTTCAGGAAGAATTGATTCTTATAACCGCGTATATACATCATTTAAATTACGTGAAAATGAATCAGTTACTTTAGGAAGTGGCTATAACCAATATGGGTTAGATTTATATACAACTGACATAGTTAAAACAGATTTCACTATTGAGTATATCTTTTTAGATGATGATCATAACGATTATGTAGGTATCGCAAAAACTTATCAAAATTATTTAATTGATAATGAAGGCTTTGACAGTGTTGATACAACTAAAGAAACAATGTTAACAACTGAGTTTTTAGGAGCTTATCAACAAAAAGGTTTCTTCTTAGGAATACCTTATTACTCGGATAACTCTTTAACTACTTTTGATCAATCAATGTTTATTATTGATGAACTAGAAAAACACGGAGTAACTAACATTAATGTTTTATATACGGGAATGATTAATGGCGGGTTAAGCAATACTTTAAGTGATAAATTTAAAATTGAGAAAAAACTTGGTGGAAAAAGAGATTATCAAAACTTCTTAGCTTATTTAGAAGATAAAGAGATTAACTTATATCCGAATGTAAATTTAATGGTAACGTCTGATTACGATAAAGTATTCGATAGTTTCCGTTATAACTCAAGTAGAATTAACGGGGCACAATCATATTTCTTTAATTATCATTTACCATCTAAACTTCCAGCAAGTGAAGTGTCATTTTCGAATCTTAAGGATGATTACGTTGTTAATCCGTTATATTTAAATCCAATTATGGAACGCTTATATAAAGATTATGATGAAGATTATTTAGCATTTGACATGTTAGGTTCAATTATCGGTGGTAATTATGAACGGGGAAATGTTATTTATAAACAAGATGCCTTATTACTTCAAAAAAATATTCTTTCGTCATCGTCTAAAACATTAATGCTTTCTGATCCGCTAGGGTATGCAATTCCTTATGCATCATATATTACTGATTTACCAATTGAAACTACTCTTTATGCAATTTTGGATTATCAAATTCCATTATTGCAACTAGTGTTATCAGGAAAAGTTGATTATTCCACTGAAAGTTTAAATATGGCAAATGAAAGAAGTGTTCAATACAACTTCTTAAAAGTAATTGAAACGGGATCAAATATTAAATATACCCTTTCATACGATGATTCTAAAGAATTAAGAAATACCCCATTTAATTATTATTTATCAACTAGTTATAATAATTGGTTAGCTTCAATTGAAATAACTGTTAAAGAACTAGATGATTTAGGACTTCATGAAGGGTATTTAGTTAATCATGTTAGACTTGATAATAATGTTTATCAAGTAACATATTCAACAGGATTGAAAATCATTATTAACTATAATTTAAGTGATGTAACAATTGGGACTACGGATGTAGGCGCAATGGATTATGTTGTATTGGAGGTGGGTTAAGATGAGTAAAAAGACTATTAATGTAGACTCATCAATTACAGCTTCAATGCCAAAAAAGAAAAAGTATCAATTATCACATAAAAACCAAAAAGTGGTAATGGGAATCGTCTTCTTATTACCGTGGATTATTGGATTTGTCTTCTTATTTGCTGTGCCGTTCTTTGAATCATTTAGATACAGTTTTTATGAGTTAACTCCAAAATCTGGAGAGATTATTAAAGAATTTATTGGGTTTGATAATTATATTTATGCATTTAATGAACATGTTACTAGAAATACTAGTTTCAAGGTAGAACTTATTAATACCACTTTAGATGCCTTGGTTAATTTACCAGTATTATTAATTTTTAGTTTATTTATTGCTGTTATGTTGAATATGGACTTTAAAGGAAGAGCAGTAGTTCGTGCGGTTTTCTTTATTCCAGTTATTTTAAATTCTGCAGCAGTAGCCACTGCCCTTGGTGGTGGAGACGCAATTGCTTCTTTACTTGAAGCGCAAGGAATAGATAAGATTTTTGATTTAGAATTTTATTTATTACAAACCGGAATGTCTGAATGGTTAATTGGGTTTATCGTTGGCTTAATTGATCGTATTTATGCAATCTTATCGTTAGCAGGAGTACCGATTTTATTATTCTTAGCTAGTATTCAATCAGTTCCTAAGCATTTATATGAAGCTGCGAAAATTGAAGGAGCAACATCTTATGAAACATTTTGGTTAATCACATTACCAAATGTTACTCCACATTTAATTACAGTTACTGTTTATGCGTTAGTAGATACTTTCTTAACATCATCAGTAAGTGACATTATTAGTAACGAATTAAACCACCAAAATTGGGGATTAAGTTCAGCAATGGCGTGGGTTTATGTGGGTACAATCATCGTGATGTTGGTATCACTAGGAATTTTAGCTAAAGGCTTGAAGATTGGAGGTTCTCATTATGAAGAATAGTTTATTTATGAAATTAGATAAAATGTATGGGGACATTCATGAAAACTTAACTAATCCTAGAAACATAATGGTGCGTAGTAAAAAAACCAAAGAAATTACAATGGTTGTTTTAAGAGGAGTATTGTTATTTGGCCTTTGTTTTGTTATTCTGTTTCCAACAATTCAACAAATATCGATGGCTTTAAGAGCGCCAGAAGATGTTAATAATCCAGCTGTTGTGTGGATTCCGCTTCATTGGTCTTTAATGAATTTAAAAATCGCAGCAGTTGTTTTAGATTATAAAAGTGCATTACTTAATACTTTAAAATTAAGTTTAATCTCTATGTTTTTACAAATTGTTTCAACATCACTTGCCGGATATGCTTTTGCACGGTTGAAGTTTAGAGGAAGTAATATTTTATTCATCTTTGTTGTTTTAACAATTATTATTCCCCCACAAGCTTTATCTCTTCAACAATACCTTTATTTTAAAGATTTAGGATTAATTGGGAATGAATTATCAATTTATTTAATGAGTGGCCTTGGAATGGGAATAAGAAGTGGGATCTTTATTTATATTTTTAGACAGTTCTTTAGAGGGTTACCAAAAGAACTTGAAGAGTCAGCTCAAATTGATGGAGCTGGAGTGTTTAGAACATTTTGGAATGTCATGTTACCAAATGCTCGTGGAGCATTAATTACTGTCGGTTTATTTGCGTTTGTATGGGCTTGGAATGACGCGTATTATGTTAAAATCTTTGAAGTTAGTACTGCTGATTTTCCATTACTTACAATGCGCCTTATTAACGCAGCTGAAGGAATGTATGCCGCCTTGTTTTATACTGGTGGGTTAGATTTAATTGGTCAAGATGTTTGGGAGAACCCCTTATTCTTATCGCTTATTTCAAATGTTGCAGCACTCTTAATGATGTTGCCACTATTAATTATGTATATGTTTGTTCAAAAACAATTTGTTGAATCTATTGAAAGAACAGGAATTGTTGGATAACTGGAGGAATTACAATGGATTTTGAGAAATTAGTTAATTCAAAAATAAATGTTTTTGCAGATTGGGTGATTAGATTAGTAATGATTAACTTAATGGTTATTGTCTCTTCTTTGTTAATCATTACTATTTACCCAGCCTTAAGTGCTGGGTATAATCTCTTTCACGATTATGTGAATGGGAAAAACCCAAAACTGTTTAAAGGCTACTTTAAATATTTTAAAGAAGGGTTTAAACAAAAAATTATTATTGGGATTATTATTGGAATTAGTATTTTAATTGGTTTCCTTAATGTCCGTTATTATTCGACAGTTTTAGAAACAACATCATCAGCCTTTTATTTAATTGGTTACTACGTTACGCTAGCATTACTTGCGGCGTTATACGCTGGAAGCTTTTATTCAATTGTTGTTTTTAGAGTAAGTCCAAATCTTAAAATAAAGACAATAATTAAAGTTTCTTTTGTTCTAGCAGGAAAATTCTATTTTAGAACTTTACTGTTAGTAATTGTTAATACAAGTGTTATTTTCTTATTGATTTATCCGCCAACAGCAATGATTTTTATCTTTGCGGGGGTATCAATTGTCCTTGTTTTAGATGTGTTAATTACTACTGATGTTATTCATTATTTAGTGAATTTAGGTGAAGATAATGCTTAAGGTTGGAATCGAGAGAATAGATCAATTTAAAGAACTATTTAAAAATAAAAGAGTTGGATTAATTACTAATCCAACTGGCGTTGATAATAACTTTAAATCAACAATTAATATTTTAAATGAAAAAACTAATTTAATTACTTTATATGCCCCTGAACATGGGGTTAGAGGTGATATTCAAGCTGGCGTTAAGTTAGATGATTATGTTGATTTAGAAACTGGTTGTCAAGTTTATTCTTTATATGGTAAAACAAGAAAGCCAACTGCTGAAATGTTAGAACAGATTGATTTATTATGTTTTGATATTCAAGATGTTGGAGCACGGTACTATACTTTCATTTACACATTAGCTTATGCGATGATGAGCGCTAAAGAAAATGGGAAAACGTTTGTTGTCTTTGATCGCCCTAACTTAGTTGGAGCTAACAAGGTTGAAGGAAATATGTTAGATCTTAGCTATCGGTCTTTTGTGGGATATTATCCCTTGCCGCAGCGCTATGGGTTAACAGTAGGTGAACTAGCAAAATTATATAATGAAGAATATAAAATCAATTGTGATTTAGTTGTAATTGAAATGGAAAACTATCAAAGAACAATGGATTTTGAAGCAACAAAAAGATTGTTTGTTGCGCCCTCACCGAATATCCCTACGCCAATTACCGCTTACGCCTATTTAGCAACTTGTTTGTTTGAGGGAACAAATGTGTCAGAAGGAAGAGGGACAACATTACCTTTTAAAGTTATTGGAGCTCCTTGGTTAGACACAAAAAGCGTATTAGAGGAACTTGAAAAAGTGGCTTTAAAAGGGGTGTTATTTAGAGAGTTAGTTTTCACGCCGACTTTTTCTAAACACCAAGGAACGCTTTGTAAAGGGTTAGAATTATATATTACTAATAAAGAAACTTTTGAACCAGTTATTACTGGATATACATTACTTGATATCATTAGAGAAAAAAATAAAGAGTTCAAGTTTCTACCACCATATCACGCTGGAAAACATCCAATGATTGATTTATTAACAGGAGGAAGTTTTCTTCGTGAAAAAACGAAATCTTTATCAGAGATTATTAAACAAATTAGATTAGATTCTAAAATTTTTGAAGAATTGAAAGAGAGGTATCACCTGTATGGCTAAATACAATATAAAAAATTTGACATTAGACCAAAAAATTGGCCAATTACTAATGTTTGGCTTTGATGCATTAGAATTGAATGATCACGCCATTGATTTAATTAAGAATTATAGTTTTGGAAATATTATCCTATTTACAAGAAATTGTAAATCAATGGAACAGTTATTTAATTTAAATAAAAATCTTCAGAAATTAGCGTTAGAAACTATTGGTATTCCCTTATTAATTAGTATTGATCAAGAAGGGGGAATGGTGACTAGACTTAAAAACGGGGGAACATATTTTCCCGGAGCAATGACGCTTGCAAAATCAAATAATAGTGAAAATGCCTATTTATCAGGAAAATACATGGGAAAGGAATTAATATCACTAGGGTTTAATATGGATTTAGCGCCAGTTTTAGATGTTAATAATAATCCCGATAACCCAGTAATTGGGGTAAGAAGTTTTTCTGATAACCCAGAAATAGTAAGTAAATTCGGACTTGAATTTATTGAAGGACTTCAAGAAAATGTCATCGCAACAGCGAAACATTTTCCAGGACATGGTGATACTAATGCAGATTCTCATTTACAATTACCGACCATTGAACACGGTAAAGAAAGACTAGATAAAATTGAACTTTACCCTTTTAAAAAAGCAATTGATAACGGGGTTAAAGCGATTATGTCAGCTCACATTAATTTTCCGGCTTATACAGAAGATAATTTACCAACAACCCTTTCAAAAAAATGTTTAACTGGACTTTTAAGAGAGCAACTTCATTTTGAAGGATTAATTATGACTGACTGTATGGAAATGAAAGCAATTCAAAATAATTATACAACTGAGCGTGGATCATTGATGTCAGTCCAAGCAGGAGCAAATTTAGTTTGTTTATCCCATACAAAGTATTACCAAATTGAGGCTTTCAAAAAAATTAAAGAGGCCGTTTTAACTGGTGAATTAGCAATGGATACACTTGATGAAAGAGTAAATAGAGTTCTTAAATATAAAGAGGATTTAGATTTATCAATTTTAGATAAAGAATATCAAGAAATTGATCAAATCGTAGAAAATAGCGAAACTAAGGCCTTTTCATATCAAGTAGTTAAAGAAGCAGTTACCTTAATTAGAGGAGAAACTTTTGTAAAAAAAGGTAAAGCTCTAATTATGGCAGTAAGACCTTCAGTAACTACTATCGCTGATGAAGAAGCTGGTTCGTTTGATATTGTTACCGAAGCAAAAAAAGCTTTAAAAGCGTTTGATACTTTAGATCTTCATGTAAAACCAACTCCTAAGAAGATTAAAGCAGCCCTTTTAAAGGCAAAGGATTATGAACAAGTAATTGTTTGTACATATAACGCGAATATTTATCATCAACAACTTGAGTTAGTTAAAGAACTTAAAAATCTAGATATTGAATTGTACGTTATGGCAATGCGTAATCCATATGACTTTATTGATGATGAAACAATTAAGAATTATGTTTGTTTTTATGAGTATACTCCTAATTCTGTGAAAGCTTTAGTAGAATACTTAAAAGGGGAACTAGTTCTTAAAAAGCGGGAATAACGATGAGTAAATATCTTATTGGAGTTGATGGAGGGGGAACTAAAACCCTTGGAGCAATCTTTAAAATGAATGGAGAGATTGTTAAACGGTATGAAACTAACTTTGCTAATTTTAGTGCTGATGAAACTATCTCCAAAATTAATATTGAAAAAACCTTAGATTATTTAGTTGGATGGTTAGAAGAAGATGATGAGCTAGTTCATATTCAACTAGGGATTGCTGGTCATTCTAAACTGACAAACAAGGCAGAATATATGAAACATTTACGTTATAAATATAATACTAGTGTTGATATGACCAATGACGCGATGATTGCTTTATATTCTGTGAAAAAAGGGTCAAATATGAATGTTATTATGGTCCTTGGTGGAACGGGTAGTGTGATTATGTCGAGTAACGGAGAAGGGTATACAACAATTGGTGGTTTTGGGCACCTTTTAGGAGATGCTGGCTCAAGTTATCATTTAGCAATAACCGCGCTTAAAAGGATAATTAGTGAGTATGAAGCAAATCAAGAATTTTCAGAATTATCACGAGAATTACTTGAAGAGATTGGGGCAAAGGACCACTACGAAATCAGTAAATTTGTCTACAATAGTACTAAGAGTGAAATTGCAAAATTATCGATCTTTATTTCAAAATTAGCACTAAACGGTAACCAAGATGCGATTAAATTATTTGTTGATGAGGGAGAAAATTTAACAAAACAAACATATTCTGCTTATCAAAAATTAGGAACAGATGAAAAAGTTATTATTGGCATTAAAGGAGGCTTTTTGTTAAATGCTCCGTACGTTAAAGAAACATTTATAAACGAGCTTAACAAGTTAAAGATAAATTACGAAATTTTAAAAGAACAAGTAGAACCTGTAGTTGGGGCATACTACTTAGGTCTTAAGAAAATTTCTAAGGAGTGAAGATATGGTTGATATAAGTAAAATCACAACAGAGAAGAGAAATGATAATACCAAAAATATTGATATTGCATCGACATGTGAGATTTTAAAACTTATCAATAAAGAAGATAAAACTGTACCACTAGCAGTTGAAAAGGCGATTGATCAAATTGCTTTAGTTGTTGATGAAGTAACAGAAACCTTCGCAAATAAAGGTCGTTTGTTTTACTTAGGAGCAGGAACTTCAGGACGTCTAGGAGTTTTAGATGCTAGTGAAATTCCCCCTACTTTTGGAGTGAGCAACGATTTAGTTATCGGGATTATTGCTGGGGGAGATGAAGCACTTAGAACTGCCATTGAAGGTGCTG
This sequence comes from uncultured Candidatus Izemoplasmatales bacterium, assembly GCA_964477825.1. Taxonomy (GTDB): domain Bacteria; phylum Bacillota_I; class Bacilli_A; order Izemoplasmatales; family Izemoplasmataceae; genus JAFGXW01. The sequence continues at coordinate 8,739 of CAYZEW010000043.1, forward strand.
AAGACTCTAAAGAAGAAGCAGTAAAAGATTTAAAAGCTTATAACTTAACAGCAAAAGACTTTGTTATTGGAATTGCCGCAAGTGGAAGAACACCATACCCAATTGGAGCAATTGAGTATGCTAATTCACTAGGGTGTAATACTGGATGTATTACAACAAGTTTTGACTCAGAAATTGCCAAAGTTGCGAAATATCCAATTGAAGCAATCACTGGATCTGAACCCCTAACTGGTTCAACAAGAATGAAAAGTGGGACAGCTCAAAAATTAATTTTAAATATGATTACAACTGCTTCAATGGTTAAAATTGGAAAAGTGTATGAAAATTTAATGATTGATCTTCAACTTAACAATAATAAACTTGTTTCAAGAGCTCAACAAATTGTTATTGACATTACAGGAGTAAATGAAGAAATTGCAATAAAATATTTAGAAAAATATAAATCAGTAAAATTAGCTATTTTCAGTATTATCTCTGAAGTGGATGATGTTGAAAAAATTAAAGTATTACTTGATGAAAGTAATGGAAATATAAGAGAAGCTCTTAAAAATTTATAAGAGTAATAATTTGGAGTGAAAAAAGATGAAAATAATTGTTTGTAAAGATTATGATGAATTATCCCAAAAAGCTGCCGCTATCGTTATTAAGGAAATGATTGTAAACCCGAAAATGAATTTAGGGTTAGCAACAGGTTCAACACCGTTAGGGTTATATAAAAACCTCATCGATGCTTATGAAAAAGAATTGATATCCTTTAAAGAAGTGTCTACCTTCAATTTAGACGAATACGTTGGAATTGATAGGACACACCCGCAAAGTTATTATTCTTTTATGTATGAAAATCTTTTTAAATATGTAGATATTAAAGAAGAAAATATACATATTCCTAATAATGATATTTCAAGATTAAATGAATTACCTGCTGAATACGATAAAAAGCTACTAGGGAACCAACGTGATATTCAAATTTTAGGAATCGGGAAAAATGGTCACATCGGCTTTAATGAGCCAGGTGCTTCGCTCAGTAATGAGACATTCATTACAAAATTAAATGAGCAAACAAGAATTGATAATTCAAGATTCTTTGGGAGTTTAGAAGAAGTACCAAAATACGCGATTACAATGGGGATTAAAAATATAATGTATGCCAAAAAGATTATTATGATTGCCTCAGGTAAAAGAAAAGCAAAAGTAATTAATGAAGCAGTTAATGGACCAATCACTACCGCTGTTCCTGCTTCAATCTTGCAACTTCATCCTGATTTAACATTGATTATTGATAAAGATGCGGCAAGTGAAATTAAAAATTTAGATTTTCTTCAACAGTTATAGAACCAAATAAAATAGCGGCTAGTAGTCGCTATTTTATTTTGCTAAAAAGTTTGTTATAATGAAAACAGGATAAAAATATAATA
>CAYZEW010000044.1:0-10078 GCA_964477825.1 uncultured Candidatus Izemoplasmatales bacterium
CGAAGTAACGTAAATCATTCCCTTCAATATTTACAACAATTTGATCTCCCCCGCGAGATAACGCTAAATCAAGAGCGTCTTCTGCGATACTTCCTAATTTATTAAATTTAATATTAGCACAGGCTATCCCACTACTTAAAGTAACTAATAAATCATTTTCCTTAGAAATTTTAGAAATCTCATTTAAAATTTGAAACTCGTTTTCAATTAAATCAACAAGATTAGTTTTATGCATCACAGCCATTAATTTAGAATTTGTAATTGGGACAATATAAAAACTAAATTCTTCGGCCCAGTTTTCTAAAACTTGTAAATATTTTCCTTGAATATAACTTCTTTCAGAAACATCTAAAACACTGATTGCGTCATCTAAATTATCTAGATTTAAGAACGCAATAACATCAGTTGCGTCATCATATTTACGTTTAATTTCTTCTCTTTCAGAAACTTGTGTTAAATAAAGAATCATGTTTTCAAAATCAAATTCAACTTCATATTCATTAGTATAAATCTTCATCACTAAAACTTTTTTGGGTTTTTTATCAATTACATTATTAAAGATTTCTGACGATAATGTCTCAATATTTCTTTTTATTAAAACATTTTCAAAAATATCTTTAGCACAGTTATTAGCCCATTTAATGACTAACGATTCGTCATAAATGATAATCCCTAAAGGCATTTCAGCAATAACTTTCTTTTCAGCGATATCTTTACGATCAACGATATCTTGTGTTTCTTTTAATTTTCTTCTTAGCCAAGCAATTTTATGATCTTTACGACGATAAAAATAAACTTGAAAATAAAGGTTAGCCATAACAATGACAATAATTGATGAAGCTACTATGATAAAAACAGCATTATCTTGATAAATATTAAAAATCAAAAATAATAATGTTATTGAAATTGGAACTAAAACTTTGAATAGTGCTTTCATAAAATCACCTCATTTTGTCTATAATATTATAACATAATTACCCTTTATTTCAAAACTAAACATCTAGAAAAAAAAGACTCAAAATTGAGTCTTATTCTTTAATGAATGGTAATAAAGCCATATGACGTGCACGTTTAATCGCAACACTTAATTCTGCTTGGTATCTAGCTTTAGTTCCTGTAACACGTTTAGGTAAGATTTTACCGCGATCACTAATAAATCTTTTTAGTAATTCTACGTTTTTATAATCTATATAAGTAACTTTGTTATCTGTGAAATAACATCTTTTTTTACGTCTTTTACGGAAATTTCCAGTTCTAGCCATTTAAGTTTCCTCCTTTTAAAATGGTAAATCGTCCTCAGCTACATCAATTGTAGGAGTAGATTCTTGTCTTTTCGGTTTTTGATAATCGTTTTTTTGATAGCTTTTCGAATAATCTTGAGTTCCATAATCACGGCTATATTCATTTCCTTGATTTTTTGGTTCTAAAAATTGGACGCTATCGCAAACAACTTCAGTAGTGTATTTTCTGATTCCATCTTTGTCATCATATGATCCTGTTTGAATTCTTCCTTCAATTCCAAGTAAACTTCCTTTTTTAACAAAGCGCGCTAAATTTTCTGCTTGTTTTCTCCAAACAACACATTGAATAAAGTCAGCTTCTCTTTCTCCACTTGGACCGGCGAAAGTACGGTTAACTGCGAGGGTGAATTTTACCACTGCAATATTACTTGATGTATATCTAAGTTCAGGATCTCTAGTTAGCCTTCCAACTAAAACAGTACGGTTAATCATAAAATCACTCCTTATCTTTCATCTTTTAAGATTAAATAACGAATTATTGTTTCTTTAATTCTAACAATACGATCAAATTCATTTCTAGCTTCATCATTAGCTACAACATCTAATACAACATAGTAACCTTTTTTATGTTTTTCAATTTCATAAGCTAGGTCTCTCATTCCCCATTCGTTAACGTTAGTTACTTCTGAACCACGAGATGTAAAGATTGTGTTTAATTCTTCAATTAAAGCTTTTCTTTCATCTTCAAGCACAGTAGGGCGAATGATGTACATAATTTCATATTTTCTCATTTTTTTACCTCCTCTTGGTCTATTGGCTGCCCATGCAGCAAGGATGAGTTTTCACTCAGCTGAACTATTATAGCATAGTTGCTTTTTAATGTAAACTATTATATATAATATATATAAACTACTAGAAACCCGCTATCTATCATTCAAAAAGGAATATTATTATCTCTTTTTAAAACGTTCATAATCTAATTCTAGCACTAAATAAAAGAAATAACTACTATCTTTTATTGAGAAATATTTCTAAATACTAACCCTCTCTTCAATAAAAAAAGACCACCTTCAACTTTCTAAGTTAAAGGTGGTTTAATTTTTATTTATCAATCAAATGAATACTTTTTAATTCCTTTTCATAAAAATCCATTGCTTTTCTTAAATTCTTTTTATGATACGGATAAACTGTACTTTGGTTTAAATAAATAATTTTATTAATGTTTTGCCAGTGTTTATATCCTAAGTTTTTAAGATCTTTATGTTTGCTACTTAAAATAAAGTGAACAAACTCTCTTCCTTTTAAACGGTGGTTTTCCTTTTTTTGAACCCCATATATCTCTAAGATTTTTTTAAGGATTTTTGCAGCTTGAACAAGTTCATCTGCTGCATAATATTTTTCCATAGTTTTTACATTGTATTTAATTGGTTTATCTTTGAAATCTTCTTTTTCAACTTCTTTTTCCTTAAACACTTTTTTTAATTTATTTAAAATATTTTCTGCCATTTTTGTCTCCTTATATTGTCATAGATTTTTTTCCTTACCTCTATAATAATACTGCTTAGGAAAATAATCAATATGATATTTATCCTAATCCAATATTTATCCCGTTTTTCTTTTAATTGGTTTTTTAATTACTGTATACCAAAAGATTGCACTCCCTGAAACTGCCCAAGCTAGATACACAACAATCATTACAACATCTCTAAAGCCAAAGATCCAATCTAAACTAAAGATTGCTCCACTAATAATTATTAAGATAGTAGCTATTATCATCTCATTAAAGTTTAACACTGCCTCACCAACAAGATATTCTTCAGCTAGTTTATTATTTTTAAGTTTTTGATAGAAAAGCATCGCCAATAAAAGATATATTACCCAAATAATTATTTGGTTTATTAATGTTAAGACATCTCTTTGAATCATGTTCCCCATAATAATATACATTAAAAACAGGAGTATATTAAAAATAATAAACTCATTTTTGTTAGGTAAAATTTCTTTTAGTGAGTATTTAAGATGGACATCTTTTTTACGGAGAAAATAATAGAACAATAAAATTGGTATTGCGTTTGCGAACCCTGATTTTAAAACATTTATTGGACTTATCCCATTTAAAGAAAAAGCTAGGCCAATAAGCAGTAAAAAAGGAATTCGTATTTTTTTGTTTTTTAGCCCTTTTTTAACTATTTCTGGTAATCCTTCATATAAATAATTATCTTTTGTCATAAAACCTTCAAAGACTAACGAAGGGATAATAAAAGACATTAACGGATGCCAAAAAAAGACTAATACTAAAAAATCAATAATCGCAATATGAAAAACAATTAATGAATCAGGACTAAGTCCAACCCATAAAACTTTAGTTAAATATGCTTCATAAAGACCAAAAATCGTTCCTGCAAAATATAAAGAAGCAAACATTACTTTTCGATTCCCAAGCGTTTTTTTGATTACATATAAAAGCACAATGGTATGTAACCCATATAAAGGAATAACAACAAAGATTCCCCATATTTCATATAGTGGGTACTTATAACTACCTGCGATTACTTCAGCAAAAAAGACACTTGTAAGACTTAATAATAATAGTAATAAATACTTTAGGCTTTTTTTCATAGTTGCCTCCTACATTATTTAAGCTATTAATTGTTTTCTAACTAAGTTAAGGGCGTAAATTGTCGCTCTTTTTTGAATCATTTGCCGGTTTCCATTAAAAACTCTTTTATAAGTTTTTGTTTCTCCTTGATAATTAACGCCAAAATATACTAAGCCAACTGGCTTTTCTTTTGTCCCGCCAGTTGGTCCAGCAATCCCGGTAATTGAAACTGTAAGATCAGCTTTCGTTTTTTCAGCTAAACCTTTCGCCATTTCAAAAGCACAGCTGTCGCTAAATTCTCCAGCTTTTTCTAAAGTATCTAATGATACTCCTAAATACTTTATTTTAGCAGCATTACTATAAGTAACAAGCCCTTCATTAAAAACTTTAGATGATCCACTTACACTAGTAATTGAACTTGCCATCATCCCTCCAGTACAACTTTCCGCAGTAGCAATAACTAAGTTTTTTTCTGTTAGAGCTTTAACAATAACTCCTTCTAACGTATCAGCTAAATCACCATAAATAAATTGTTGAAATTTTTGATAAAATTCCTGCATACATTTATTTAAGGCTGTTTCATCACTTGAGGTAAATACATATTTAATTTCACCAATCACTGCATATGGTGCTACATTTACTAAAGGATGTTTTTCATAAAAACCTGTCAACGCTTTTTCCATTGTCGATTCACCAATTCCTACTAATTTATACCCTTTAGAAAATAATTTTATCTGTAGTTCTTTTTGTAAATATATAATTAACTGATCTAACATTGGCAACATTTCATGAGGAGGCCCTGGAAATAGAACAATTGTTTTATTATCTCCTTTAAAAATAACGCCAGGAGCCGTCCCAAGTTCATTATCTAAAATGATGCTATTTTTTGGAAATAACGCTTGTTTGTCATTCGTATCTTGCATTTCAATTCCAATGTGGTCAAAGGATGTTTTCATCTTTTTTAAGATTGTTTCGTCTATGTATGTTTCTACTTTAAAATAAGCAATTACTGTTTCTCTTGTGATGTCATCGATGGTAGGCCCAAGTCCACCAGTAAAAATAATTAAATCCTCATCGATAAAATCTAAAATTTGATAGTATTCTTCCGCTTTATCATCAATTACAAAGGAACGATTAACATCAATTCCGATTTCGTTTAATCTTCTTGCGATGCTTGTTAAATTTGTGTTTACAGTTTTACCAGTTAAAACTTCTTTTCCAACTGTGATTATTGCTGTTTTCATTATTCTCACCTAACCTTATAAATTGTCTTTATTAGTCAATTATTTTTGTCGCAGTTCCGCCGACAAAAACAGTAGCTATTTCATTATTTTTAATTGTTAATTTTGTAATAATTTCTGAAGGTTTGTTCATTGAATACCCTTGTCTTAAAGTAAATATTGTTTTTTTAAAAGAACAATATTTATGTAAATAACATCCCAGTGCGCCGTTCGATGTTCCTGTTGCACTTTCTTCGTTAATTCCAACAATTGGAGCAAAGTTTCTTCCGTAAGCATCAACATTTTCATCATCAACAAGAGCAAAACAATGGATTCCAATTACATCATACTTAAGTGATAATTCTTTTATTTTCGTAATATTAGGTGTTAACTTATTGAGTTTATCAACACTCTTAATTGGTACAAAAATCTCTTTCATTCCTGTAGATAAAATCATGATTGGATACTTTTCTTTTACAATATCATCTTCGTTAAAACATTCTTCAATCTCAACAGAATCTATCTTTCTTCCAAATACTGGAGGAACTTGTTCCATATAAACAAATTGTTTATCAACAATTAGTTTTAAGATCCCTACTTTTGTCTCTTGAGTATAATTTCCTTCACTTATAACGCCTTTATCACGCAATAAATTAAAGGTTGCAATTGTCGCATGTCCACATAAATCTACTTCGTTTTGCGGGGTAAAAAACCGTACTAAAAAGTCAGCAACATGACTTTTAAAAACAAAAGCAGTTTCTGAATAACCGACTTCTTTAGCAATCTTTTGCATCGTTTTTTCATCTAAGTTATCAGCGTTTAAAACAACTCCTGCTGGATTTCCACCATCAGTTTCTTTTGGAAAAGCCGTCATTTTAAAAATTTCATAAGTCATAGTTTCACCTTCTTATTTACAACTATAATTTTATCATATCTAGTTAAATAAGTTTAAAGAAAAATAAAAAGCATAAAATCAATTATGCTTTTTAGCTTTATACATTAAATCTAAAGAGTAAAACATCCCCATCTTGAACAACATAATTCTTTCCTTCACTCCGAGCTTTTCCTGCTTCTTTAGCCCCAAGTTCTCCACCATATTTAATATAGTCTTCATAAGGAATAGTTTCCGCTCGAATAAATCCTCTTTCAAAATCAGTATGAATAATCCCAGCACACTGCGGAGCTTTCATCCCTTTTTTAAAAGTCCAAGCTCTTACTTCTTGTGGTCCTGCTGTGAAATATGTTTCTAGCCCTAATAACCGATAACTTCTTTTAATTAGTTTATCAAGCCCTGATTGCTTAATCCCGAGATCTTCTAAAAACATTTCACGCTCATCGTCATCAAGTTCACCAAGTTCAGCTTCGATTTTAGCGCTAATTACTACTACTTCGCTATTTTCTTTTTCAGCAAATTCTTTAATTTTTTCAACATATTCATTACGATCAAAATCAGCTATTTCATCTTCACTAATGTTCGCTACATATAACATTGTTTTCAACGTTAAAAAGTTAAAATTTTTAATTAAAGCAAGTTCATTTTCATTAAATTTAATTGTTCTAATTGGCTTATTATCCATCAAAGTATCTTGGATTAATTTAAGAATATTATACTCCTCAACTGCGTCCTGGTCAACTTTTAATTGGGCCTTTTTTAAAATCTTTGGAAGCCGTTTTTCAACGACTTCTAAATCAGCAAAAATTAACTCTAAATTAATTGTTTCAATATCTCTGACTGGATCAATTGTTCCATCAACATGTGTAACATTTTCATCATCAAAAGCACGAACAACCTGAATAATCGCATCTACTTCGCGAATATGACTTAAAAACTTATTTCCAAGACCTTCACCACGGGAAGCACCTTTTACTATTCCCGCAATATCTGTAAACTCAAAAATCGTTGGGACAATTTTTTTAGGTTTTACTAATTCTGCTAATTTATATAATCTTTCATCAGGCACTTCAACTACTCCAACATTTGGATCAATTGTTGCGAACGGATAATTCGCAGCTAATGCCCCTGCTTTTGTTATGGCGTTAAATAATGTTGACTTTCCAACATTAGGTAGTCCTACTATTCCGGCTGTTAAACCCATCAAATCATCTCCTTTGAATCTTCATTATTTTACTTTATTTTAGCCTTTTTTACAAGAAAAAAAGAGGAAATCCTCTTTTAATCATCTGGGTGTATACCTAAGGTTGCTACATCTGATGTATATAACTCACCGTCTCTAATATATTGAAGTTGAACTTCTTCTCCAACTTGCGAATTAAGAATTGCTTCTTTTAAATCGTTAAAGTTTAAAATAGTAATAAATTCATCATATGACCCTGTTTTATACCCAACAATTGTATCGCCATTTTGAAGTCCCGCAGCTTCAGCTGCGCCACCTTCTTGAACATCAACACAAACTCCATAATCAGTTCCACAAACATTAAGTTGAGCGTATGTTGTAATTCCTAAATATGGTCTTGTAACAATTCCATCATCTTCTAAATCAGCAGTTATTCTTTTAACTGTATTTGAAGGAATTGCAAAGCCAATTCCACTAACATAATCATCAATTAGTTTCATATTGTTAATCCCGATTAATTCTCCATTAATATTAAGTAATGCTCCCCCGCTATTTCCAGGAGAAATAGCCGCATCGTGTTGTAATAATGTGGCATTAAAAGTTCCTGAAACTACATATCTTGTAAGACCACTAATAATTCCCATTGTAACTGTTCCGTAGTATTCAAAACCAAGAGGATTTCCAATCGCAAAGACAAATTGTCCCATTTCAATATCATACGAATCTCCCATTGGAATTACATGGAAGTCTTCAGTTGATTCAAAAGTTACTACTGCTAAATCAGTCGTTGGATCTTGACCTATAATTTCTATATGATCGTTATCGATATCAAATAATATTCCATTCTTTTCATAAACAATTGTCAGTGATGTTGAGTTTTCAACAACATGATTATTTGTTACTACGTAATAAATATCTCCAACATGTTTATAAATAACGCCTGAACCTGATGCTGCGCCGTCAGGTGTAGTATTAACAATGCCAATAACTCCATGTCTAGCAACAGCAATCATCTCTGTAACTGCTGTTTGAAATGATGTTAAATCATATGTCGTACTAACTTGTGCTTCGGGAAGTAACGCTTCAATTTTGTCAGTTAATTGTTCATCTGTTAATGGTTCATAATCATAATTATCTTCAACAGGAATACATCCTGTTAAAAGTAATGAGATAGAAATTGTTAAAACTAATAAGATTTTCTTCATTTAAATCGTCTCCTTTATGTTAAATAATTTGTAAGCATTTTTTGTTGTTTGTTCTGCGATGCTTTTAAATGGTAATTCTTTAATTCTTGCGATTTCTTCTGCGACTAATTTTACTCTAAATGGTTCATTTATTTTCCCTCTAAACGGGTGAGGCGAAAGGTAGGGGGAATCTGTTTCTACTAAGATTTTATCAAGGGGAACCATTTTAGCTACTGCTTTTGGTTTATGGCCGTTTTTAAAAGTTACTGGTCCACCTAAAGAGATATACATTCCTAAATCTAAAAAGTGGTTTGCCATTTGAGCGCTACCTGAGTAACAGTGCATTACTCCTTTTAAGTTTTGATATTCACTTAAAACATTGTAAGTAGCTTCACTAGCGTCCCGCATATGAATAACTAGTGGTTTATTATATTCAAAGGATAGCTCAATTTGTTTTTTAAAAACCGCTATTTGTTCTTCTACGTGTTCTTTATCCCAATAAAAATCAAGCCCACATTCCCCAACTCCGACTACTTTCTTATGGTTAAGTTGTTGTTTAAGTAATTCAAAATCACTCGGCCTAATATCTTTTGCATCAGTTGGATGAAAGCCAACCGTTGCAAAAATAAAAGGATACTCTTCTGCAAGACTAATTGCTCTAGCATTTGTTTCTTTATCGAACCCCACAACAATCATTGTTTTTACATCATTATCTAGAGCTCTTTTTATTACTTCTTTTAAATTATCATCAAATTTATGGGAATTTAAATGAACATGAGTATCTACTAACATTATTATCACCTTATTCCATTATAACAATATTATACAATTTTTGTATGAAAAACGTATAAAAAAAGCAAATAAAAAAGAGACCGAAGTCTCTTTTATTATTGGTTTAATAAATTAGTTAACTAAAATTATTTAATAATTTCAGCAACAATCCCAGCACCTACAGTACGTCCACCTTCTCTAATAGAGAATTTAGTACCTTGTTCAAGGGCGATTGGGTGAATTAAAGTTACAGTCATTTCCACATCATCACCAGGCATAACCATTTCTACACCTGCAGGTAATTCAACAACACCTGTAACATCTGTAGTTCTGAAATAAAATTGAGGACGATAGTTTGTGAAGAATGGAGTATGACGTCCACCTTCTTCTTTTGATAAAACATAGACTTGTCCTTTAAAGTGTGTATGAGGTGTAACACTCTTAGGTTTAGCTAAAACTTGTCCACGTTGGATTTCGTCTCTTGCTACTCCACGAAGTAAAGCACCAATATTATCTCCTGCTTCAGCACGATCTAATAATTTACGGAACATTTCTACTCCTGTTACTACACATTCTTGAGTAGGTTTAATACCAATGATTTCTACTTTATCTCCAACAACAACAGTACCACGGTCAACTCTACCAGTTGCAACTGTTCCACGTCCAGTAATACTGAATACGTCTTCGACAGGCATTAAGAATGGTTTATCAGTTTCACGTTCTGGTGTGTCAAAATAATTATCAACAGCATCCATTAATTCAATTACAGTTTCTTCATGTTTAGGATCACCTTGTAAAGCAAGTAATGCAGATCCTTGAATAATTGGAATTTCATCTCCTGGGAAATCGTATTCGTCTAATAATTCACGAATTTCCATATCTACTAATTCTAGTAATTCAGGATCATCAACCATGTCAACTTTGTTCATGTACACGATTAATTTAGGTACACCAACTTGACGAGATAATAAGATATGTTCTCTAGTTT
>CAYZEW010000045.1:0-9684 GCA_964477825.1 uncultured Candidatus Izemoplasmatales bacterium
AACAGCTTTAGTAAAAACTAAGAAAATCAACCGAAATTTAATTGATAAAGTTGATTTTAGAAAAATGTGTGAAGCTTATGCTTTGGACCAAGTTGATAAACAACGAACTCAATTTAAACGTTTAGGAATTTTAGGAGAATGGGATCATCCTTATATCACATTAAATGCTAAGTATGAAGCATCTCAACTAAGAATCTTTGCTGAAATGGTTGAAAAAGGGTTAATCTTTAAGGGATTAAAACCAATTTTTTGGTCTCCTTCAAGTGAAACAGCTTTAGCAGAAGCAGAAATTGAATATCATGATAAAAAATCACCTTCTATTTATGTGGCAATGGATGCTGTTGAAAAACTTAATGTTTTTGAAGAAGATTTCCGTTTCTTAATTTGGACAACTACGCCTTGGACAATTCCTGCTAACTTAGCGATTGCTGTTGGAGAACAAATTTTATATTCCTTCATTAAAGTAAATGATGAAGTTAATTATTTAGTTGCTTCGGAGTTAATTAATGAATTAACTAAGCTTTTTAACTGGGAAAAAGTTGAAATCATAAAAGAAGTTAAAGGTGCGGTATTAGAAGGAATGACTTATAAACATCCATTATATGACCGTGTTAGTCCCCTAGTTTTAGGACACCACGTTACCGTTGACGGTGGAACCGGGCTTGTTCACACTGCTCCAGGACATGGGGAAGATGACTTTATAATTGGGCAAAAATACGGAATTGAAACATTATGTCCAGTTGATGCTAAAGGTTATATGACAAAAGAAGCTGGAAAATATGAAGGTCAATTTATTGAAGATTGTAATAAAAGCGTTGTTGAAGATTTAGATAATGAAGGCTTTTTATTAAAACTTGTGTGGATTACGCATAGTTACCCTCATGACTGGCGTACTAAAAAACCAGTAATTTTTAGAGCTACTGCACAATGGTTTGCTTCAATTGAATCATTAAAAGACGAAATGTTAGAAGAAATTAAAAACGTTAATTGGTACCCTAAATGGGGAGAATTAAGAATGACAAATATGGTAAAAGACCGTAAAGCTTGGTGTATTTCTCGTCAAAGAACATGGGGAGTACCAATTCCAGTTTTCTACAATGAAGATGGTACTGAAATTTTAGATAAAGCAGTAATTAACCATGTTGCAGACGTTTTCGCAGAACATGGATCTAATGCTTGGTATACAATGAGTGCTGAAGAATTACTGCCAAAAGGATACACTAATCCAGCTTCACCAAATAATAATTTTAGAAAAGAAACAGATATTTTAGATGTTTGGTTTGATTCAGGAACATCCCATCATGGAGGGATGAAAGATTTTGGTAATCCATACCCTAGCGATTTATATTTAGAAGGAAGTGATCAATACCGTGGTTGGTTTAACAGTAGTTTATCTACTGGTGTTGCCGCAACCGGTAAAAGTCCTTATAAAACTTGTTTAACTCATGGCTTTGTTTTAGATGGAAATGCTCGTAAAATGTCTAAATCACTTGGTAATGTCGTTGATCCGTTAAAAATTATGAAACAAAGTGGAGCTGATATCTTACGTTTATGGGTAGCTAGTGTTGATTATCAAAGTGATGTTAGAATTAGTAATGATATGATGAAACAAGTAAGTGAATCATACCGTAAAATTAGAAATACTATTCGTTTTATGTTAGGTAATTTATTCGATTTTGATCCTCTAAAAGATCGCATTGAGTTTGCTGATTTAAACGAAGTTGACAAATATGTTACTTTAAAATTAAATAACTTAATAAAGAAAACAATTAATAACTATGATCATTTTGAATTTGATACAGTTTATCGTGAAATTACTAATTTTGTAACAAGAGAACTTAGTGCTTTTTACTTAGATTTTACTAAAGACGTTTTATACATTGAAAAAGCAGATAATCATGACCGTCGTAGTATTCAAACAGTATTATATGATATTACCCTTACTTTATTAAAACTATTAACCCCATTTATTCCTCATACTACGCATGAAGCATACCGTTATTTACCAGGCAAAACAGAAGAAGCAATGTATTTAGAAAACATGCCTAAATACCGCGAATTAGGAAACGAAGCCTTAATTACTAAGTATGAAAAATTTATGGATGTTCGTGATAACGTTTTAAAAGCTTTAGAAATGGCTCGAAACGAAAAAATTATTGGTAAAAGTTTTAATGCTAGATTAACGCTTTATCCAGAAGGTGAAGTAAAAGCATTACTAGCTTCTATGGATGCTAATCTTGGGCAAATGTTTATCGTTTCTCAGTTTGAAATTAAAACAGGAAAAGGAACATATGAATTTAATAATTTATCAATTGATGTAGAAAAAGCAGTTGGAGAAACTTGTGAAAGATGTTGGCAAGTAGTTGACAAAACTGTTGATGGACTATGTAAAAGATGTGAACAAATAATTAAATAACCTTAAAAGTCTGATTTTTCAGACTTTTTTGTTATAATAGATAATGGAGCGTGGTTTTATGAAAAAAGTCTTTATTTTAAGTGTATTACTAACAAGTATTTTCTTCCTGACAAGTTGTTCTCAAAATCCTTTTAGAGCTTTACCTGATACGGAAATAGAATATAATGATGTTTTAACTTTTGATTATTTTAATGGTAAAATAACAAAAGAACTTTTTCATTATCAATTTTCACAAGATTATTATTTCTTTAAAGGGACAATTGATCATAATTACCGCTTTACTTCAATTAATAATTACTTAGAAATCAGTAATGATTTTATTGCTTTTTTAGATACCTATGATGACATGATTATTTACGATAAGTTTTTTAATGAAAGCTATGGGGACAGTTTACGGTTATCCCTTGGGGCAACCGATGGTAACTATAATCTAGAAACTATTAGTAGTGATGGTGATATTTATGACGTTGATGCGTATATGACCCTCGAAAACGGCATGCGCATGATTTTCTCGTATACTGAGTTTTATCATAACAATCAGTTAATTATTGTTCCTTATTATTTATCTTTTATCACTTACGAAATTCATGAAGCATCTTTAAAAGAGTATTTACCAAGTAGTAATGACTATAGTGATAAAAAAGCTATTTTAACTAAATATCATACTATTCTTATCCCTTTACCTCCAAAGGTAGGAAAAGTGGAATCAACTTTTAACGATAAAACTAATGATTTAAAAGATTTAGGAAATTTTTTACGACTTGAAGAGGACTTTTCTAACACTCCAAGTAAAGTTATAGAAGTTTGTAGTACTAGTAATCAAGAAGACTGTTTTAATCCTGAATTCAGCACTTTAAATGGGATTATTTATGATTATTCTATCTTAGAAATAATTACTTTTTATGAAACTTATTATCACGGTAGTTACCAAGGGGATAATTTTACTTTTATGGTTGATGATTTTACGTTTTTACTTACTTTAGAACAAACTAATATTATCAAAGATGATGATGAAATTCCTGTCATTTCATTTATAATTACCATTTATCAAGATTAATAAATTTACCATTGTTAGTTTTTAGATGATTTAAGTAAATTTGTTGATTTTTTAGGAGATTTTTTGTAAAATATTGATATCGTGAATTCTATGATATGGTTAGAAGTTACAAGTCCCCTAAAATTGACTTTAAGCGAAAATCGAATTTTAGGAGTGATTAAATGAATCGAAAAATCGTCTTTAACAAAAAGAATAATTTTTATTATCTTTTTGGTTTTTTTATACTTGGACTTGGGGTTAATGCGATGATCAAATCAGCATTTGGCGCAGGACCTTGGGATACAGTTACTTATAATTTAAGTGAATTAATAAATCTAACCTTAGGAACAACTTCAGTTTTGATTGCCGCAATTTTAATGGCAGTTGTCTTAGGTTATACGAGAAAATGGAAACTTATCTTGATGCTTTTACCAATTTTATTAGTAGGCATTTCGTTAGATTTTTGGGATATTGTTGTATTTAGAGATTATCTTCCTTTAACGATATTATCACGAATAATCTTTTATCTTATCGGAGTAATAACCATTCCTTTAGGGCTTGCCTTCATTATTTCATCTAAGTATCCTGCCTTTGTGTTTGATGAATTAATGATTATGATTATGGCAATCTTAAAAACTGATAAAGTTGCGCCAATTAGAATCGCAATTGAACTTTTAGGAATTACCTTAGGAATTATTTTTGGATTTTTAGGAGGAATTGGCTTTGGAGCGGTAGGAATTGGTTCTGTTTTAATGGCGATTGTTTTAGGTCCTATCTTATCATTTTTTCTTAAAATGTTAGGGGGATCCTTAAATGAAACATCGTAAAATGGTTTTTAACTTTAAAAACTTTTTAATCTATTTTAGTGGGTTAATCGTTATCTCTTTTGCGGTTATTATGATGAAAAAAAGTAATGTTGGGCTTAGTTCTTGGGATACTTTACATTATAGTATTACCGCGTTAATCGGTGTTTCTTTCGGAACAGCAGCGATTATTGTCGCAACAATTTTTTTAATATTTGTGACAATTGCTAATCGTCATTTTAAGTATTTACTTATGTTTATTCCAATTGTCTTTGTTGGATTTATCATTGATTTCTTCGATATTATTGTTTTTAAAAATTATTTACCATTATTACTTACCTCGAGAATTTTAACTTACCTCATTGGCCTTGTTTTACTCCCGTTTGGCGGGTCATTATTAATTATCTCCACATTTCCAGCTGGCGTATTTGATGAAGCAATGTTAGCAATCATGCGCTTGCTAAAAACTAACAAATTAGTTATAGTTCGTGCTATAATGGAAATATCCGCTGTAACAGTCGCTCTAATCTTTGGCTTTATTGCTGGAATAAGATTTGGAATGATTAGTGTTGGAACATTAATCTTTTCTGTTACTGTTGGCATCTTCACAAAAAATTATTTAAAACTATTTGAAAGGGTTGGATTATATGAAATTGAACAAAATGATTGATCATACTTATTTAAAAGCATTTGGAACAAAAAGAGAAATTGATAAACTTATTGATGAAGCGATTGAATACGATTTTAAAAGTGTTTGTGTTAATCCGTTTTGGGTTGAACATAGTTATAATTTATTAAAGGATACTGATGTCTTAGTATGTACTGTTATAGGTTTCCCATTAGGAGCTAATACAATTAATACAAAAGTTTTCGAAACAAAAGACGCTGTTAATAACGGAGCTGATGAGATTGATATGGTCTTAAATATCGGAAAAGTTAAAGAAGGCGATTTTGAATATATTTATCAAGAAGTAAAAGCAGTAAGAGAAGCATGTAGTAATAAAACATTAAAAGTTATTTTAGAAACATGTTACTTAACAAAAGAGGAAATAAGATTAGCAAGTGTTGCTGCAATTAACGCGAACGCTGATTTTGTAAAAACTAGCACAGGCTTTGGAACTGGTGGAGCAACTGTTGAAGATGTTAAAATTATGAAGAGTGTTGCCAAAGACAAAGAAGTCAAAGCAAGTGGTGGAGTAAGAAGTAAAGCAGATTTAGAAAAAATGATTGAAGCTGGCGCAACTAGAATT
Organism: uncultured Candidatus Izemoplasmatales bacterium; assembly: GCA_964477825.1. Classification (GTDB taxonomy): domain Bacteria; phylum Bacillota_I; class Bacilli_A; order Izemoplasmatales; family Izemoplasmataceae; genus JAFGXW01. The sequence goes on from CAYZEW010000045.1 coordinate 5,506, forward strand.
GGTACTAGTAGCGGAATTTCACTAATTAAAGGTGAAACAGTTAAATCAGAATATTAGGAGGAAAAAAGATGAGTACACCGCACATTGAAGCAGAAAAAGGCGCTATCGCCAAAACAGTATTAATGCCTGGAGATCCTCTTCGCGCAAAATACATTGCTGAAACATATTTAGAAGACGTTGTTAAATTTAATAATATTCGTAATATGTTTGGTTACACAGGAACATACAAAGGAAAAAGAATTAGTGTTATGGGAAGCGGAATGGGAATGCCAAGTGTAGGGATTTATTCTTACGAGTTATTCAAATTTTATGATGTTGAAAACATTATTAGAATTGGTAGTAGCGGATCTTATAGTGAAAAACTAAAAATTTACGATGTTATTTTAGTAGAAAAATCATGGAGTGAATCAAGTTATGCTAATGTTCAAGGTGGGACAACAGATGTTGACACAACATATCCAAGTGCTGAACTAAATAAAGAACTTCAAGATGCTGCTAATAAGTTAAAGATTGATTTAACAACATGCCCAATTCATTCAAGTGACGTTTTTTATCGTGAAGATTTTGAAGCTTTTAAACAAATTCGTGACGAACATGGTTGTTTAGCTGTTGAAATGGAATCATTCGCATTATTCCATAATGCTAAAGTAACTGGTAAAAACGCAGCTTGCTTATTAACTGTTAGTGATTCATTAATTACAAATGAAGTAACAACTGCAGAAGAACGTCAATTTGCTTTTACAAAAATGATGGATATTGCCTTAGAAGCGGCAAAATAATAATTAATAAAAAGTGCGAAAGCACTTTTTTTAGGAGAACAAATGGAAACAAAAACAATTTATAATAATAACTACACTTTAAATATGGTTAAAACAGCAAAATTTAAAACAAATAAGGTTCAAGTCTCTTTTAAAAACAGCTTAACTGAGGAAACTGTAGCACAACGAGCAATCATCCCTTATTTATTAAAGGCAGTATCTAAAAAATATAATTCTAGAGAAAAAATGAGTGCTTACTTAGAAAATATGTATGCTGCTAGTTTTAATGTTAGCGTTAGTAAAATTGCTAAAACACATGGGGTTAACTTTGATCTTAATTTTATAAATGATCAGTATACGTTAGCTCATGAAACCCTCTTTAGTGATGCTCTTTTATTTTTAAAAGAAGTCTTATTAAACCCTCTTTTTACTGAAGAAATCTTTTTCGAAGAACTTCGGCTTTTAAAAGAATATTTTAGTGGGCTTTACGCTAATAAATTAAAATACGCTATTAACCGCCTTAATAATGTAATGTTTAAAGATGATGTTTATCGTTTAAGTGCTTTAGGTGAAAATAAACTATTAGAACATTTAACTTTAGAATCATGTATTAGCGAGTATGAAAAAATGCTTCATAATGATATGATTACGATTACTGTAGTTGGAGATATTGTTTTTGATGATGTTCAAAAGGCAATTGAAAAGACTTTTAATTTCAAAGCTCGTCAACAAAAATTAACCTTAATTGATAATGATTACAAACGTCCAATAGAGGTTAATGAGGTTATTGAAACCCTTGATGTTAAACAAGCAAAACTAGTAATTGGTTACCGGCTAAATGTTTTTTACGAAACCACAGATTATTTAAAAGCGATTCTTTTTAATACTGTTTTTGGTGGGAATGGCGAAAGTCTATTATTTAAAGAAATCCGTGATGAACTTGGACTAGTATATTTTATTAATAGTAGTTATGATCCCTATAAGGGGGTTTTATTTATTGTTTCTGGAATAGCTAAAAAAGATTATCAAAAAGTTTTAAAAACAATTGATAATATTACAACAAAAATTATCAAGCAAGAATATAGTGATCATCTCCTTGAAATAAGTAAAACTCTTCAAATTAATGGTCTTATTGAAAGTCTTGATTCAATTTCTGGTTTAGCAGCGAGAATAAATCGTGATTCACTATTCAAAAAAAATTTTGATCCAGATTCTCTCATAACAAAAATAAGTAAAATAACAAAAGATGACCTTACTTTAGTGGCTAAAAAGCTAGTACGGGACACAATTTTTTTCTTAAAGGATGATAACAATGAATAAACAAGACTATCCTAAAATTAAAGAAACCCTCTATACTGAAAAACTTAAAAACGGCCTTAGTGTTTTCTTGTTACCAAAAAAGGGGTTCCACAAATCATATGCTTCAATCTCAACTAATTTAGGATCACTAGCGACTAAGATTAAGGATCAAAATCAAAATGAATACCCTTTACCAAAAGGGATTGCCCATTTTCTTGAGCATAAGCTTTTTGAACAAAATAACGCAGATGTCTCAACCCTCTTCGCAGCTAATCAAGCAAGAGTAAATGCATTTACCCAAAACAATCGAACTACTTACTTATTTTCTTGTACTGCGAATTTAGAAAAGAACTTAGAATTATTATTAAATTTCGTTCAATTCCCTTTATTTACAAAAGAAGGAGTCGAAAAAGAAAAAGGAATTATTACTCAAGAAATTAGAATGTATAAAGATGATCCTAATACAGTTGCATATATGAATTTACTTAAAAATATGTATAAATCCCACCCGATTACTGATGACATTTTAGGAACAGAAGAAACAATTAAACAAATTGACGTTGATATCTTAACCAAAACTCATCAAGCTTTTTATAATCCGCACAACATGATTTTATTTGTTGCAGGAAACTTTAATCCTGAAGAATTAATCGCTTTTATTAGGAAAAACCAAGAAAAAGTTATTTTTAGTAATCCTTATTATGATGCTTCCGTTTTACCTTTAGAATCTAATACCGTAATAACCGAAAAATCAACAATTAATTTAGAAATAACTATTCCTAATTATTTATTGGCAATTAAACAATTACCTACAAACTTTAAAGAAGAAAATATCTTAAAAAAAGAATTAACAATGGCTATTTTAACTGATATAGTTATCGGTAAAAGTTCGGCTAATTATAAGCATTTATTAAAAAACGGACTAATTAACGATAGTTTTGGTCAAGATATCACTTTTGAAGAAACTTATGGCTTTTATCTAATCGGAAGTGAAACGTATAAGCCTGAAGAACTAGCAACTACTTTAAAAGCTATTTTTCAAAATATTGATAGTTTTAAAATTACTACCGAGGCTTTCAATCGGACAAAAAGACAAATTATTGGTGGTTTTATCCAAGCTCTTAATAGTTTAGAATATATCGCTAATCAATTTACAAAATATCATTATCTTAATGTTTCTTTGTTTAACGTTTTAGCGATTGCGAAAGAAATTACGATTGATGATATTAAGGATGCCAAAAAGTATTTTAGTAATTTTGCTTCCTATAGTAGTATTACCGTTTTACCTAAAAATAATAACTAAAGAAAACCCCTAAATACAGGATATGTATTTAGGGGTTTTTAATGATAATTAAAGATTACTATTAATCCAGTCACCTAGTCGTTTATAAATGCTTTCTTTTTCATATTCATTAATTATTTCATGACGACAATCTTTTAAAACAGTAAACTTAACTCTTGAATACCCACATTCTTTATAATATTTATATAACTTTTTAGCTACTCCACCATAATTACCTAAAGCATCTAAATCACCGCTAATAAAATAAATCGCAGTACTTGAGGCAATATCTTTTATTTTTCGTTTATCTTGAACTTCTAAAATAAAATTAAGTAAATCTAGTTGCGCCCCAATGGTGAATGGTTTTCCACAAAGTGGATCTTCTTTAAACGCTTTTTGAACAGCTTTAACTGATGATAACCACTCAACTCGTTCATTAATAATTCCGTTTCTTTTCATTGAACGAACAGCACCACTAGCAACGTAGCTATTATAAAATTTACTAACATACCGTTTTCCTTTAAAACGGATAATTGTTTTAGCGATTAAAATAGAAGCATATATTTCAAGAGGGTTAAACCATCCAGTTCCAGAAAAAATCGCTTCATCATAGCGTTTATAATCATATAAAACAGCATATCTTCCAATAAAAGAACCCATTGAATGAGCAAACATAATTACTGGTAAATGGGGATAATGTTCTTCAATGTAATCTCTAACTATTTTTACACCTTCATAAACTTTATGAAAGCCAATACTATCCGCAAAATAAATTGAATCATTTTCTAAATTATTTTTCCCATGACCTAAATGATCATTTCCAATAACTACAAATCCTAA
>CAYZEW010000046.1:0-9656 GCA_964477825.1 uncultured Candidatus Izemoplasmatales bacterium
ATCAAAGCCGGAAAAGTTGAATACAGAGTTGATAAAATCGGAAATATTCATGTTGCAATCGGAAAAGTATCATTTGATTCACAGAAAATTTTTGAAAACTTAAAAACTATTTACGAAGTAATCAACAGATTAAGACCGTCAACTGTTAAAGGTATATATGTTGAAAATTTAACAATTGCTTCAACAATGGGGCCTGGAATTAAAGTTGACATAAATACAATTTTAGACTAAGATAAAAATACAATTAAATAAAACTGATGTCATAGACTTAGGTGCTAACATGCTTAATACCCTAACGAGATAAAAGATTATAACTAATAAATTATCCTCTTTTGTCCAAGACATAAGAGGTTTTTATTTATTTGAAAAATATGCTTGGAGGTGGAAGAGTGTCAAAACAAGCAATCGCTAAGAAAAGCGAAGAAGTTAAAGTATTGTTGGAAAAAATCCAAAGTGTTCACAGTTTTGTAATTCTAGATTACAGTGGATTAACAGTTGAACAAGTTAGTAAGTTAAGAAGAGAATTAACTGCCAACGGTTGTGAAATGAAAGTAATCAAGAATAATATTACAAAAAGAGCTACAGCTGCAGCTGGATATACAGAACTTGCTGAAAACTTATCTGGACCAAACGCAGTAGCGTTTAGTTATGAAGATAGTGTATCAGCAGCAAAAACTGTTTACGAATTTGCTAAAGAAAACAAAGCTTTAGAATTAAAAGTTGGTGTTGTTGATGGAGAATACATGGATAACAGTAAAATCATGCAAATCGCAACAATCCCTACAAGAGAAGTACTACTTACTATGTTTGCTGCAGGTATTATGCAACCAATTAAAGAAGTTGCAACAGCAATTCATATGCACGTCGAAAATTTAGAAGAAAGTTCAGAAGAATAATAGGAGGATATAATCATGGCAGTATTAAAAAATAGTGAAATTATTGAAGCATTAAAAGAAAAAACATTATTAGAATTAAAAGAATTAGTTGATATGATGAAAGAAGAATTTGGAGTAGATCCTAGCGCAGTTGCAGTAGCAGCTCCAGCAGCAGAATCTACAGAACCAACTGAAGTTTCAGTTATCTTAGAAGCAGCAGGACAAAAGAAAATCGCAGTTATCAAAGCTGTTAGAGAATTAACTGGTCTTGGATTAAAAGAAGCTAAAGCTGTAGTTGACGCTGCACCAACAGCTGTTAAAGAAAACATTAAAGCTGAAGAAGCTCAAGAAATTAAAGAAAAATTAGAAGAAGCTGGCGCAGTAGTAACTATTAAATAATTACCAAGTTAAACACAACCTGAGTGAAAACTCAGGTTTTTGACTTTTCATACACTAGAGGAAAATGGAGATGATATTATGGTTCACTATTTTTCTGAAAATAACGATAACCTAAAAAGCAATCAGCAATTGATTGCTTTTAGTGTTAATAATGTCGAATTAAAATTTAAGACAGATAACGGTGTTTTTTCAAAAAACAATCTTGATCGAGGAACAGCGATATTATTAAAATATTTAAAAATAGAAGAGTCATATAAAACTGCATTAGATTTAGGATGTGGCTATGGTGTTATTGGAATATATTTAAGTAAAGCATTTAAGATGTCGGTTGAAATGGTTGATATTAACAAAAGAGCAATCAATTTAACTACTGAAAATATTGAATTAAACAAAGTAAAAGCAACTGCATATTTAAGTGATGGATTTGAAAATGTAAAAAGTAAATTTGATCTTATAATTACAAATCCACCAATAAGAGCTGGTAAAAAAGTGATTTACCAATTTTTTGAAGATGCAAAAAAATATTTAAATCAAAATGGTGTATTTTATACAGTGATTAATAAGAAACATGGGGCGAAATCCGCGCTATTAAAGCTTGAAACAGTTTTTGATAATGTAATAATTGTTAAAAAGGAAAAAGGTTTTAATGTAATTGAGTGTAAAATGTGATTGACTATTTGACAGATTTGTGATATTATATTAAATTGCCAAATAACGCGATTTTTTGCGTTATTAGCATGTTTTTATCAAATTAAATGGGGTGAAGTTTGTGAGTTACAATTTAGTAAAATATGGTACTAAAAGAGAGAGACGAAGTTATTCAAAAGTTAAGTCCAATATCGAGTTACCAAACTTAATTAAAGTTCAAACAGAATCGTTTGATTGGTTTATCAAAAAAGGGTTAGCAGAACTATTTAGAGATATTTCCCCAATCCAAAACTTTACGGAAAACATTGAATTATATTTCGAAGATTATGTCTTTGATACACCGAAATACAATGTTATCCAAGCTAAAGATAAAGATATGACATACTCTAAACCTTTGCGTGTTAATGTTAAACTTGTGAATAAAGATACAGGTGAAATTAAACAACAAAAGATTTTTATGGGAGATTTTCCGATTATGTCGGATACTGGATCTTTCATTATTAACGGAAGTGAAAGAGTAATTGTTTCGCAAATCGTTAGAAGTTCTGGAGTATTCTTTAGTGAAAATATTGATAAGAAAACCTTAAAAAGTAAATTTTTAGGACAAGTTATCCCAACTAGAGGAGCTTGGTTAGAATACGAAATCGGTTCAAAAGATATTTTATTCGTAAAATTGGATCGTAGTAAAAAAATTGCCCTGACAACTCTATTGAGAGCGTTAGGTTTTTCTAGTGAACAACAAATTGTTGAAACATATGGAGAATCAAACAGCTTAAGTTTAACGCTTAGTAAAGACACAACAACAAACTCTGTAGAAGCAATTAAAGAAGTTTATTCAAAATTACGTCAAGGAGAAACGGCGACAGAAGAAGGAGCGAAAGCTTTCTTAGTAAGTCGTTTATTTGATGCTAGAAGATATGATTTAGCTGAAGTTGGACGTTATAAAATAAATAAAAAACTTGATGTTTTAAATCGTGTATTTGGAAAAGAACTCGTTTATGATCTAGTAGATCCTGAAACAGGAGAAGTAATTGTTGAGAAAAATACACTAGTTGATAAAAACACAATTGAAATCTTAAAAGAATATCGTCATTTATTCACATATAAAGTTCCTGGAGTAGGAGCTTATGAATTAGAATACGCTTATTTAGATCAACTAAGTGTCTTTAGAAGCGCAGAAGTTAATGATGTTAAATTATTTGATTATTTAACAGATGAAGAATTATTAGAAGATATTAAAAGTCAAGAATACAAGACAGCGAAAGCTTATTACAAAGGTTACTTAAAATCAATTAGTAAAACAGAAAAAATGTTAACTGAAGAATTAGGTAAACCATATGTTAAAGAGTTAAAAGAAGGTTATGAAGCTGTTTTAAATAATGAAAACATCTTATTTGATTTAGCAGAAATTGAAGTCTTAGAAGTTTATACAAAAACTAAAGAAGACGAAGTTATTAAAGTTAAATTAATCGGAAATAATTCATATGAAGATCGTGTTCATATTGTTCCTTCAGATATTATTTCATCAATTTCTTATTACTTAAATTTATTTAACGGAATTGGAAAATTAGATGATATCGATCATTTAGGAAACAGAAGATTAAGATTAATTGGAGAATTACTTAAAAACCAATTTAGAATTGGGCTTACAAAAATGGAGAAAAATGTTAAAGACCGTATGTCGACAAAAGATCCAGAAGAGATTACTCCACAAAATTTAATTAATATTAGACCACTAACTTCTTCCTTAAAAGAATTTTTCGGAAGCAGTCAGTTATCACAATTTATGGCACAAACTAACCCCCTTGATGAGTTAACGCATAAACGTCGTATTTCAGCACTTGGGCCTGGGGGATTAACTAGAGACCGTGCTGGATTTGAAGTGCGGGATGTTCACCACTCTCATTATGGTAGAATTTGTCCAATTGAAACACCAGAAGGTCAAAACATTGGATTAATTAACAGTTTAGCTTCATATGTAAGAGTAAACAAATATGGGTTTATGGAAACACCATATTTAAAAATTACGCAAACTGAAGAAGGAATTACGCAAGTTACAAGTGAAGTAGTTTACTTATCAGCTGATGAAGAAGAAAAATACGTTATTGGACAAGGAAATATTGTGGTTAATGACGAAAGACATATTATTCATGACTCTGTAGTTGCTCGTTTCCAAGGGGAAACAAAAATGTTTAAAAGAACAGCTATTGAATTAATGGATGTATCACCAAAACAAATCGTTTCAATTTCAACGTCATGTATTCCTTTCTTAGAACACGATGATGCGAACCGTGCCTTAATGGGTGCTAACATGCAACGTCAAGCAATTCCGTTATTAATTCCTGAGGCAGCTTACGTTGCAACAGGAATTGAATATAAAGCAGCCCATGATTCAGGTTCTTGTTTAGTAGCTAAAAACTCAGGAAAAGTTGAATATGTGGATGGAAAAGTTATTAAAATTAGATTAGAAGATGGATCACTAGATGAATATATCTTAGAAAAATTCAAACGTTCTAATCAAGGTACTTGTATTAACCAAGTTCCAATTGTTGAAATTGGTGAAATGGTTAGTGAAGGTAGTATCATTACCGATGGTCCAGCAATGGACAAAGGGGAATTATCACTTGGTAGAAATGTAGTTGTTGGTTTCATGACATGGAACGGATATAACTATGAGGATGCTATTATTATGTCTGAACGTTTAGTTAAAGAAGACGTTTATACTTCAATTCATATTGAAAAATATGAAATTGAAGCAAGAGATACAAAACTTGGAAAAGAAGAAATCACTAGAGAAATTCCAAATGTTGGGGATGAAGGCCGTAAATACTTAGATGACTTAGGAATTATTATTCCTGGTGCAGAAGTATTTGAGGGGGACATTTTAGTTGGTAAAGTAACGCCTAAAGGGCAAACAGATCCAACACCAGAAGATAAATTATTACTCGCAATTTTTGGTGAAAAATCACGTGAAGTTAGAGATACAAGTTTACGTGTACCACATGGTGGTGGGGGAATTGTTCATAGTGTTAAACACTTTAAACGTGCTAACAAAGATGAACTTTCACCAGGAGTAAACGAAGTTGTTAGAATTTATATCGTGCAAAAAAGAAAAATTAACGAGGGTGACAAAATGGCAGGACGTCATGGTAATAAAGGGGTTATCTCAAAAATATTACCAATTGAAGATATGCCATATATGGCTGATGGAACACCAATCGATATTATGCTTAACCCACTAGGGGTGCCTTCAAGAATGAATATTGGACAAGTTCTAGAATTACATCTAGGGATTGCCGCAAAACGTCTTGGTGTACATGTTGCTACTCCAGTATTTGATGGGGTAACAAGTGATGATTTAGCTGCAATTATGAAAGAAGCAAAGATGCCAGCTGATGGGAAAGAAGTTTTATATTCAGGGTTAACTGGTGAACCATATGATAACCGGATTAGTGTTGGGGTTATGTATATGATTAAACTAGACCATATGGTTGATGATAAATTACATGCTCGTAGTGTTGGACCATATACTTTAGTTACTCAACAACCAATGGGTGGTAAAGCCCAAAATGGTGGACAACGTTTCGGAGAAATGGAAGTATGGGCTTTAGAAGCTTATGGAGCAGCATACGCATTACAAGAAATGTTAACAGTTAAATCAGATGATATTATTGGTAGAAATAAAGTCTTTAGAGCAATTGTTGATGGAAAAAGTATTCCAGAACCAAGTCTACCAGAATCATTTAGAGTATTAACAAGAGAATTACAATCTTTAGGTATTTATGTTGAATTAATCAACAAAAAAACCGGAGTTAATGAAGCAAATAAGAGTTTAGTAGATGAAGATTCAGAGAACTATATTACAAAATATGGTTTCCAATCTTAGAAAGTAGGGTGATTTTATGAGTCAAATATTTTCCCATTATAAAATTAGATTAGCCTCTCCAGAAGAAATAAGAGGATGGTCATTTGGTGAAGTAAAAAAACATGAAACAATAAATTACCGTACTTTAAAACCTGAGAAGGACGGATTGTTTTGTGAAGTAATCTTTGGACCTACTAAAGATTATCAATGTGCTTGTAGTAATAAATCAAAAAGAAGCTCACATACTGGAAAAAAATGTAGTGTGTGTGGGGTTGAAATTACTGAAAGCAAAGTTAGAAGAGAAAGAATGGGCCATATTGAACTAGCTGCACCAGTTGTTCATACTTGGTATTTAAGAAATTCACCTTCTCGTTTAGCAACATTACTAGCAGTAAAAGCAAAAGATTTAGAAGAAGTAGTATACCTTGCATCATATATCGTTATTGATCCAGGTGATACTGATTTAACCTTTAAACAAATTTTAAGTGAAGCTGAATATTCTAAAAGATATATGGAATATGGTAACCGCTTCAAGGCTCTAACAGGAGCCGAGGCTGTTAAAGTCTTACTTCGTAAGTTAGACTTAAAAGAAACATCTCTTCAATTAAGAAGAGATTTACCAACAGCTTCAAAACAAAAACGTGAAAAAATTATTAAAAGATTAGAAATTGTTGAAGCGTTTGTTAATTCAGATAATAATCCAGAATGGATGGTTTTAGATGTATTACCAGTAATTCCTCCAGAACTTCGTCCAATGGTACAACTTGACGGTGGACGTTTCGCAACAACTGACTTAAATGATTTATATCGTCGAATTTTAAATAGAAATAACCGTCTTAAAAGACAATTTGAACAAAACGCGCCACACTTAATTACAAAAAATGAAAAAAGAATGCTTCAAGAAGCTGTGGATGCTTTAATTGATAACTCTAAACGTGGTAGAAAAGTTGTTGTTGAGAAGAACCGACCACTAAAATCACTTAGTGATTTACTCCGTGGGAAACAAGGTAGATTCAGACAAAATCTTCTTGGTAAACGGGTTGACTATTCAGGTCGTTCAGTAATCGTTGTTGGACCATCACTTGAAATGTACCAATGTGGATTACCAAAAGAAATGGCAGTAACACTCTTTAAACCATTTGTTATTAAAGAGTTAATTGAACGTGAAATAGCTTCAAACATTAGAAGTGCTAAACGCATGATTGAAGCTTTAAAAGACGAAAGAATTTGGGATGTAGTAGAAGATGTTATTCGCGAACATCCAGTTTTACTTAACCGTGCCCCAACCTTACATAGATTAGGAATTCAAGCTTTTGAACCAATCTTAGTAGAAGGGAAAGCAATTAGACTTCATCCACTTGTTACTACAGCGTTTAACGCTGACTTTGATGGAGACCAAATGGCTGTCCATGTACCGCTAAGTGAAGAAGCACAAGCTGAAGCACGGGTTTTAATGTTAGCATCTAACAACATCTTAAATCCAAAAGACGGTAAACCAATCGTTACTCCTTCTCAAGATATGGTGTTAGGTAATTATTACTTAACTCTTGAAGAAGAAGGAGGAATTGGAGAAGGTAAAGTTTTCTTTGATTATGATGAAGTAACGCTCGCTTATGAAAATAAACTAATTAATCTTCATTCAAGAATCGCAATCCGTGGTAGTTCACTAGGGAATGCGCCAATCACTGAAGAACAAAAAAATGGTTATTTAATTACTACTTATGGTAAATTAACTTTTAACCAAATCTTACCAAGAAGTTTTGCTTATTTAAATGAACCAACCTTAACCAACTTACAAAAACAAAAAGACCCAGTAACCGGTGAAGAAAGATATATTACTCCGAGTAATTATTTTGTTCCAATGGGAACAAATATTAAAGAACACATTAAAAAACAGGCATTAGTTTCACCATTTAAAAAAGGGTTCTTATCACAAATTATTAGTGAAGTTTTTATTCAATTTAAAATTAATGAAACTTCAAAAATGTTAGATAAACTTAAAAACTTAGGATTTAAATATTCTACGCAAGCCGGAATTACTGTTTCAGCATCAGATGTTACAGTTTATTCAGGTAAAAAAGAAGAAGTAGCTAATACTGAAAAATTAGTTAATGCGCTTTATACCCAATATGAAATGGGATTATTAACTGATTATGAACGTTATAAATTAGTTGTAAAAGAGTGGGCTGCTGTAAAAGATAGAATTCAAAAAGGGTTAATGGCAGAACTTACAAAAGAAAATCACATCTTTATGATGAGTGATTCTGGAGCCAGAGGGAATGCATCTAACTTTACACAGTTAGCTGGTATCCGTGGTTCAATGGCCAATACTAAACGTGAAGGATTAAATACTGCTTATAACATTAAAGCGGGAATTAAATCAACAATCGAATTACCAGTTAAATCTTCCTTTATTGAAGGATTAACAATGAGTGAGTTCTTTATCTCTACTCATGGGGCTCGTAAAGGTTCTACCGATACCGCTTTAAAAACTGCCGATTCAGGTTATCTAACACGTCGTTTAGTTGATGTTTCACAAGACTTAGTTATTACTGAAGAAGATTGCCATACAAACAAAGGAACAACTGTTAAAGCAATTGTTCATGAGGGTGATGGAAAAGAAATTGTCCCATTTATCGATCGCTTAATTGGACGTTATATCACAGAAACTTGTGTTCATCCAGAAACTGGTGAAATTATCTTAGAAAACAATGGGTACATTACTGATGAAATCGCTAAGAAAATCGTTGATTCTGGCATTAAAGAAATTAAAATTAGATCAGTCTTAACATGTGATTCTAAACTTGGAATCTGTAAAAAATGTTATGGTCAAAACTTATCAACTGGCGATAAAGTAGAAGTAGGAGAAAGTATTGGGATTATTGCCGCTCAATCAATTGGTGAACCTGGTACTCAACTTACAATGCGTACTTTCCATACTGGTGGGGTAGCCGGATCAGATATTACTCAAGGGTTACCACGTATCCAAGAATTATTTGAAGCTCGTACACCAAAAGGAAAAGCAATTATTAGTGATATTTACGGTGAAATTTCTGAAATTGAAACTGTTGAAGAACGCTTTAAAGTCACTGTTGAAAATGCTCAAGAAGCAATTACTTACGAAACTAATAGTGGAGTTCAATTATTAGTTGAAGAAGGAGATAGTGTTGTTGCTGGACAAAAAATTACTGATGGATCAATTGACCCTAAACAATTACTGCAAGCAACTGACGCTGAAACTGTTCATCAATATATCTTAAAAGAAGTTCAAAAAGTATATCGTGCTCAAGGAATTGAAATTTCAGATAAACATATCGAAGTTATTATCCATCAAATGATGCGTAAACTTAATGTTATCTTAGAAGGAGAAACAGCGTTATTACCTGGTGCTCAAGTTTCAATTAAAGAGTTTAAAAAAGCAAATGAAGAAGCGCTAAGAAATGGTAAAAGACCAGCAATTGGTCGTCCAGTATTACTTGGTATTACAAGATCAAGTTTAAGAAGTGATTCATTCTTAAGTGCAGCTTCTTTCCAAGAAACTACAAGAGTCTTAACTGATGCAGCGATTCGCGGTAAAGTTGATGATTTAGTAGGCTTAAAAGAAAATGTTATTATTGGTGGGTTAATTCCTGCTGGTACAGGAATCTTAAAGGATACTTTCTTTGATTATGAAAAACCTAGTGAAGAAGTAGAACTTGATGAGGATATTAATCCGTTTATTATTGATGATTTAGACTTTTAGATAAAGAAAGCCTACCACAAGTTTGGTAGGCTTTTTTAAGGCTAAAAAAAGAATTAAAAATAATATAATATTATTATTGACACGCCTGCATATGTGATATATAATATATTTGCTATTTAGTAATAAA
>CAYZEW010000047.1:0-9162 GCA_964477825.1 uncultured Candidatus Izemoplasmatales bacterium
TTTTTTATTTTTTTTACTGTGTTATAATATTTTTGGTGATAACTATGAGTTTTGACGGAAATATTGTTAGAAGAATAACAAAAGAGTTAGCTGAATCCCTTGTAAATGGAAGAATTAATAAAATCTATCAGTTATCTAAATATGACTTATTATTTGTTATAGATAGTAAAGCAGGTAAAAGACAATTATTAATTAGTAATTCTCCTACTTATGCAAGAATTCATCTTACTGAAATGGTTTATGAAAAACCAGATACACCACCAATGTTTTGTATGTTTTTAAGAAAACATTTATTAAGTGGAATTATTAAAGAAATCTACCAAATCACTAATGATCGAGTGATTGTTTTTGTAATTCAATCAAGAAATGAACTTGGCGACTTAATGACTAAGAAATTTATTATAGAAGTAATGGGAAGACATTCTAATATTATTATTACAGACGAAAACAATAAAATCTTAGAAGCAATTAAACATATAATGCCTTTTGATAATAAAGAAAGAACAGTTTTTCCAGGAGCAATTTATCAAGAACCTTTGTCACATAAAATTGATCCCTATGATGTTCCTCTTCGCGAAAAATTTTTAAATGATTTTGAAAACATTAATGAAAAGGCAATTTTGAATAATTTTATTGGTTTTTCACCCTTAATTGTAAAAGAAATAATTTGGCGTTTCGAACATTCTAACCGCTTAATAACTGAAATATTTGCTGATCTTTTAAATGAATTCAACCCTCAAATCATTACTAATAAAAAAGAGTATTTTTATTATACTAATATAAATTATCTAGAAGGGGAAAGAAAAGTTTTTGAAACAGTGAATAAAATGATTGATCGTTTCTATTTCGAAAAAGATAGCTTAGATATCGTCAAACAAAAATCGAAAGATTTAGTAAAGCTAATTAAAAATAACATTATTAAAGCAAATCATAAAATTGAGAAATTAAACAAGGGTTTAATCAAAACTAATACCCGGGACACTTTAAGAGTTAAAGGTGAACTAATTCAAGCAAATCTTCATAAAATTATAAAGGGAGATAGCCGATTAAAATGTATTGACTACTATACAAATGAAGAAGTAGAAATCAGCTTGGATGAAAAACTTTCACCAATTAAAAATAGTGCAAAATACTTTAAAAAATATAAAAAGTTAAAAGCAAGTATTCCTCATATCAAGATTCAGATTAATGAGGCATTAATCGAGATAAAGTATTTTGAACAACTTCTTCATCAAGTCGAAAATGCCTCTTTAAAAGACATCGAAGAGATTAAAGAAGAACTGATAGAAAAACGTTATATTAAGAAGAAAATAGTTTTAAAAAAGAAGAAAAAGAAACCGAATTACGATACTTATTTTGATAATGAAGGCGTAGAAATCCTTGTCGGGAAGAATAATCTTCAAAATCAATATATTACTCATAAACTTGCAAAACACAACGAGATTTGGTTCCATACAAAAAACGCTCCAGGAAGTCACGTTATTGTTAGAAAGACTTTCCCTTTATCTGAAACAACAATTAGAACCGCATCACAACTAGCTGCTTATTTTTCTAAAATGAAAAAATCAAGCACTGTTCCTGTTGACTATGTTGAAGTCAGATATTTAAAAAAAGTTCCAGGTAAAATAAATAGTTTTGTTACCTATAAAAATAATAAAACTATCTATATTGACCCCGACGAAGATTTTGTTATTAATTTAAGAAAAAAATAAAAGAACTATGAGCATTCCATAGTTCTTATTTTTATTATTTTCCTTTATTAAAGATTTCTTTTTTAACCATTACAATAAAGTCCTCTACTGAAACTGTAGTTTGTTCTTTTGAACCAAATTTTCGATATGTTACTTGTTCACTATTAATTTCATTATCCCCAACTACTAATTGATATGGAATTTTAAGTTTTTGGGCATCTCTGATTTTGTAACCAAGTTTTTCTTCACGTAAATCTAGTTCACTTCTTAAGTCATGATCAATGAATAAATCATTTAATTTTTTAGCATATCCTTTATGAACATCTAAAGAAACTGGGATCAATTTTATTTGTACTGGAGCAAGCCATGTTGGAAATGCTCCTTTATATTGTTCTAGCAAGATACTCATTAATCTTTCCCAAGTTGAAATAAGACCACGATGAATTACTACTGGACGATGTTTTTCTCCATCACTTCCAATATAATTTAATTCAAAACGATCAGGTAATAAGAAATCTAGTTGAACTGTTGACATGGTAATAACATGTCCCATCGCAGTTCGAACTTGAACATCAATTTTTGGTCCGTAAAAAGCAGCTTCTCCAACCATTACTGTATGTTCAATATTGTTTTCTTCAAGTAATTCTTTTAAAATAGCCTCTGCTAAATCCCATAGTTCATCATTTTCATGGAATTTATCTTTATCTTTATCTCTTAAAGCAAGTTCTACATATTCAATTTCTAAATTTAAATCATCAATTGCTTGTAAGATTAAATTATATGCTGCCAATACTTCTTCTTTAATTTGATCTTGTCTAACAAATAAATGCGCATCAGTTAAGGTCATTGCGCGAACTCGTTCAAGTCCACTTAATGCCCCGCTTGCCTCGTAGCGATGTTGAGTTACGATTTCCGCATATCTAATTGGTAAATCACGATAACTTCTTAAAGCAGATTTATAAACTAACATATGATGAGGACAACTCATTGGACGAAGAACCCATGTTTCTCCATCTCTTTCCATTAACGGGAACATGTTTTCACGATAATGCGACCAATGCCCGCTAATTTCATATAATTTTTTTGTCCCTAAAACCGGTGTAGAAACATGTTGGTATCCTGCTTTTTTCTCAAGTTTGTAAACATAATCTTCTAAAACTTTTCTTGTTGTATATCCATTTGGAAGCCAAATTGCAAGCCCTTGACCAGCATCGTTATTTAGTTCAAAGATTTTTAGTTCTTTTCCGAGTTTACGGTGATCTCTTTCTTTTCTTTCAGCTAAAACAGCAAGGTGCTTTTTAAGATCTTCTTCTGTAAACCAAGCTGTCCCATAAATTCTTTGTAATTGGTCTCTTTTACTATCTCCTCGCCAATATGCTCCAGCTAAAGACAACAGTTTAAAGAAACGAATGTTTTTAGTACTCCCGATATGTCCTCCACGACATAAATCAGTGAATTCACCTTGGTTATATAAACTAATAACTTCTCCCTCTGGTAAATCACTAATTAATTCCACTTTATATTTATCATCTTTAAAAAACTCCAAAGCTTCTTCTTTAGGAAGTTCACTTCTTGTAATTGGTGTTTGTTCCTGTGAAATTCGTCTCATCATTTTCTCAATTTTTACTAAGTCTTCTTCTTTTATTTGTTCACCAGCATCAATGTCATAATAAAACCCTTCACGAATATTAGGCCCAACCCCAAATTTAGCATTAGGGTATAATCTTTTTACTGCTTGAGCAAGTAAATGAGCAGCACTATGGTTTAAGACATCAAAGGCTACTTTATCCTTTTTAGTAATAATATTTATTGAAGCATCTTCTAAAATTGGACGATTAAGGTCGTATAGTTCACCATTGACATATCCAGCAACACTTTGTTTTTTTAACCCTGAAGAAATACTTCCGGCAATTTGTTCAATTGTAATTCCTTTTTCATAGTCTTTTACTGATCCATCAGGAAAGGTAATTTTAATCATTATTATTCCTCTTTTCTTTTCTAATTTATAATAAAAATAAAAAATTCGCCCTAAATAAGGGCGAATTATCATCCGTGGTACCACCTTTGTTCTAGAAATATCTAGCACTTAAAACTGTAACGTTAGTTAACGGGAGCATCTTTCGAGTCCTACTTAAAGGGAGTAATCAATAATTGTTTTAGTAGCTTTCACCATCCTACTTCGCTTTTAATTGTTAATTATTAATCATATCCTCATCACTGTATTTCAATATTATTATAAAGAGAATCATTGTTATTGTCAAATTAAATCACATTTTGATTTCTTCTGTGAGTGATCTAATTCTTGTAATAATTCTATAAGCTTTCATTTGTTCTGCTTTTTGATTGTTGTCTACCATATATGCTCCAAGTTCTTTTAAAGAAACATTTGATGAAAAGAAAGTCGGTTTTTCATCAAGTAAACGGTATTGTAAGATTGGTCCTAAAACTTCATCTCTTATCCAAGGACTTTTTCCTTCACCACCTATATCATCAAGCATAACGATATCAGCTTGTTTTAATTTTGCGATTAATTTTTCTAAGTTTCCATCCCCAATTGATGATTTAAATTCACGAACAAGATCTGGATAATACGCGATAACTACCGTGTACCCTTTTTTAATTAATTCATTGGCTAAAGAAGCTAAAGTATAGGTTTTCCCCTTTTGGTATTCTCCCCAAAGATACAACCCTTTAACTTTTTCACCTAAAGGAAATAATCTTAAAAAGTTCATCATATATTTATAAATTCCCATTCTTGAAGTTGTGTTAGTATAGTAATCTTCTAGTGTTGCATCATAAATCATTTTTGGCATATACATCGCAGTAATTAATTCATCTTTTTTTGCTAAAAGGTTTTTATGTTGTAAAAACTTACACTCTTTAAATGATGTTTTGATTTTATTATTCTCAAATTTTAAAATTGGTTCAATTCCTTCAGTATCTTGTTTACATTCGTTTAATCCTTGACAGTTTAAACAACGATCTTTTTCTCTTTTATAGGATAATAAATCTGATAAGTATTCCTCAATAACAATACTATTAAGATCGTTTTCAATAAAAAACTTACTTAAAGAAGGGTCTTGGAAAAGTCCTTCAATTAATTCTTCTTTATTAATTTTTGCTGCTCCATAATTTAATTTTTCCATATTATCACCTAAAAGTTCTTAATATATTCATCTAACCAATCAGATTCAATATCCTTTGGCAGTAAATTCTTTTGCTTAACATTTTTATTGCTTTGACGTTTGTTTTTAGATTTAAGATATTTCAGAGTTTCTTCAATTGTCTTAAAACTTCTTCTTTGCCAATCAGCAGCAATTTTTTCAAAATAATTGTATGATGGAAAACTATCCGTTACCCCTACAACATAAGCAATTAAAAAATTTAATAATTCCGAAGAAAATTCAAAATTTTCTAATAGTCTTTCAATTGTTCTAAGTTCTACAGCAGCTGGTTTACCACCAAACAATTCTGTTAAAATGTCTAAAGGATTTGCGGTTTTACATAATTCAATAATTTCTTCACTTGAAAGTTCTTCGCTTTCTACTTCTTTTTTTGCTTTTCCTTTTTCTTGTAATTTTATTTTAGTTGTCCGTTTTTCAAAATTAAACCAATACCCTGCACGTTTAGTTAATAAATCTAAATCAACAGTCTTATCTTTTTTAACTGCATCCATAAAAACTTTTTGCATTGTAAACTCATCTAGATTATAAACATATGATAATCTCGCGATTTTTTCTTTTACGCGTGATGTTATTTTTCGATGATCAACAAAGTTTTTAGAAAGTCCTTCAAAAAAGATATCAAAATCAAAATGATGATTTATTAAAATTTTTGATTTTGAACGATTAAGATATGAGTCTTTTGTTTGAAGCGGCTGGGGAATCGATTCAAAAACTTCATCAAAAGTTGTTGTTATATTTTTAAACCCACTTTTTTCAACACTACTAATTTTAAATAAATTAACAATTTCATCAAAATTAGCTTTACCAATTTCAGAAAACAAATAGGCTCCTAAACTACCATCTTTAATAAATTCTTCAGCTGTTAGTGGGGCTTTTAATTCGTATAATAATAAATCTTTATTTTGATAAACTACTAAAAGCCCGATAGCTTCTAGTTTTTTCCGATTAGTAACGAATTTTGTTGGGGACGTTTTGATTAAATCAAATAATTTTGCATGATGATATTTAGGGGTTTTTAATCTAGAACGATCAATTAATGCCCAAAATGTTAAATATAAACTAAAGGCTTCAGAACCAATAAGTGGTTGATAAAGTAACGTAACAACGTTACGCTCGTCAATATCGATATTTTGATAAGTTATTAACTTAAATTTGTCTAGTTTATCAACTTTCACTTAGCTTTTCCTCCTTTATTTTATTAAGGATGAAGGCCTGTTCCTTTAAATTCTAGATTTTTATCTAAAAAGTTAAACAGATCTTCAATAATCATTATTGGTTTATTAAGACCAAATATTTTATAGGTTTGAACCTTAACATCTACTGCTGTTTCAATTACTGTCAGTTGGATAATCGAGATAATTAAATGAAACTTCGTTGTTTGGACAAAGATTTCACCGTGCTTATCATCAATACTATTAACAATATAATCGTTTTCTTTAGCGTAGCGGATAACTACATCTTTAATAACACTATATCTTGTACGATAATATCTTGTTTTCAAGATATTATTAGAATGAGTTTCCCTAGTTTCCGCGAAGTTTGAAATAAATTTTAAAAAGCTCATTATAACACCTCTAATTCTTTCATTATTTGATTAAAAGCTTTTTTTGTAGATAATATTGAAGCAGAATTGTCAATGATATAATCAGCTAATGCAACCTTTTCATCTAGAGGCATTTGGGCGCTGATTTTTAACATCGCATATTCTTTATCAATTCTTTCTCTTTCCATTAAACGTTCTACTTGTTTAGGAAATGTTGTATAAACAACAATTGTTTTATCAACTAAATCGATAAAGTTAGTTTCAAATAATAACGGGATATCTAAAACAATCATTTTTGTACCAAGTTCTTTATGTTTTTCAATTTCGTTTTTAACAATTGCCTTTACTCTAGGATGAATTATACTATTTAGTTTTTCTCGTCTTTGAGGGTTAGCAAAAACAATTAAAGCTAGTTTTTTACGGTTGATTTCTCCATTGGTTAAAAGAATACTTTTAGAGAAAGCATTAACAACTTCTTGATAACATTCAGTTCCTTTTTTTAATAAATCACGAGCTATTTCATCAGTTTCAATAACGGGTATATCAATTCCTAAAAACATTTTTGTAACTGTTGATTTACCTGTTGCTATTCCCCCTGTTAACCCTACTATTAATGTCATAACATTTCCTCCTAGATAACGTTTAATATCTATTAATGGCTTATAAAAAATTATACCATATCTTTAACTAAGTAAAAAGAAGAGTTTCTTTTGTTTAATGAAATTATTTTTGACAATGCGGACAATAGTATGTTCCTCTTCCGTTAACTCTTGTTTTAACAATAATCGTTTTACATACAGGACATTCTTCGCCTTTTCTCGTATGAACATTTAGTTCATTTTGAAATCTTCCGGTTACTCCTAAACTTGAGGTATAACTAATAATTGTTGTTCCCCCGAGTTCAATTGCTTTTATAAAAATCGCTTTAGCATTATTAATAATATTTACATAATCTTGGTCTTTTAATCTTGAAGCTTTTAACATTGGATTTAATTTACATAAAAAGAGCACTTCATCAACATAAATATTGCCAAGCCCTAAAAAAATATGTTGATTTAATAAACATGTTTTTATAGCTACTTCTTTTTTATGCAGTTTTCCTTTTAAATATTCTACTGTCATCTCTTTATCAAACGGTTCATACCCTAGTTTTTTAAGCGGATTTGTCGTATATAGTTCGTCAAGCGTACGAAGATCCATTGTCCCAAATTTTCTAAAATCATGATATCTTAATGATAAACCATTTGTAAAATTAAAAACAATGTGTTCGTGTTTCTCAATTTGAGCAGTTTTATCTTTTATAAAATATTTTCCTTCCATTCTTAAATGTGATATTAATACAACATCATCTAAAATAAAAAGCAAATATTTTCCACGTCTTTTAATATCTAAAATTGTTTTCCCAACAAGTTTATTAATAAATTCTGTTACTTTTATATCTTGAATTATCTTCGTATAATAAACATCAATACTTTCTATCTTAAAATTTAAAATTAAGTGTTTTAATGTTTTCCTTACCGTTTCTACTTCTGGTAATTCAGGCATAGTTATTCCTCCAGTTTGTTATATTAAGTTCGTAGTGAACTTAGCATCTTTTCAAAGTTATCTTTTTAGTTTTCCTATTGTTTTACTATTTATTCTTCAGGATTAACATGGACAACAACATGGCATATTTTTTCACTTTCATATAGTTTCTTAGTTACTTCTTCAGCAATATCGTGTCCTTCTGTCACTGTTTTTTTACCATCAACTCGAATGTCAATTAAAGCTTGGTAATATGGTCCATAAGCAATCATATCAATATGATCAACATCAATTACCCCTTTAACTGTTTTAATTTCTTGCTTATATAAATCACAAATTTCTTTACTTACTGATTTTCCTTGCATTGATTTAACCGCATCATAAATGATTATAAAGCCGATTCTTACAATGAAGGCAGCAATTAATATTGAAGCAATTTTATCACCTTTAAGTAAAAGATCAATATGCGTCTTTTGACCAATAATAACACTTAGAATTCCTAAAAATACCATGATACTACTGAAAACATCGGTTAAGCTTTCTTTCCCTGATGCACTAATAATTTGGGAATCAGTTGCTTTTCCTTTTTTGATTAAATAAGTAGCTAAGAAAAGTTTGATAACTACTACTAAAATAACGATTCCTAAACTGATTAAACTGGGAATTTCTGTTGTTTTATTAAAGTCGGTGATCACTCCTTTTGCTAAGTTGTAAGCAATTAAAATAATCGATAATCCTAAAATAAAACTTAAAACGTATTCAAATTTCCCATGCCCAAAAGGATGTTCATCATCAGCTGGTTTTAAAGAGTGTTTTATTCCTAAAATAACAAAAATATCACTCATTAAATCACTTGTACTATGAATCCCATCAGCAATTAAAGCGTAACTATTAAATACTATTCCACTAACTATTTTTAAAATTACTAAAAAGATATTTACGACAAAACTTCGTTTCATAATTCCTTGTAAATTCATTGTTATCAATCCTTATTTAGTTTCGTATAAGTTTTTGCCAAGAGCCATATCAACTTTTAAAGGAACTAACAAGTCAATACAATTTTCCATTACTTCTTTGACTAGCTGTTTCATAATTTCAAGTTCGTTTTTATTAACATCAAAAACTAATTCATCATGAATTTGTAATAGTAGTTTTGATTTTGATCTTCTTTTTTTCATTTCATTAAAAATATTAATCATGGCGATTTTAATGATGTCTG
>CAYZEW010000048.1:0-8991 GCA_964477825.1 uncultured Candidatus Izemoplasmatales bacterium
TTCCAGCTAATGATGACGCAATTAGATCAGTAAGATTAATTGTTGGTAAATTAGCAAATGCGTTTATTGAAGCAACTGGAGGAGAAATTATCGAAACAGTAGTTGAGAGACCTGCTCCAAGAACAGATTATAAAAAACCATATGATAAAAATAGAAGACCATATGATCCGAATAGAAAACCATATGTAAAAAAACCATATGATCCAAATAGAAAACCATATGTAAAAAAACCATATAACCCAAATAATAAACCAACTGAATCAACAAAAAAACCATTTAATCAAAATCGTACAGCTAACGCTGGAGCAAAAGTTACATCACCAATTGCTAAAACAGAAGTTAAAGCAACTGTTAAACCAACAGTTAAACCAACAGTTAAGGCAGAAGTTAAACCAACTGTTAAAACAGAAGTTAAAGCAACTGTTAAACCTGTAGTTAAAAAAGTTATAGAACCCAAAGTAGTAGAACCTAAGGTTGTAGAAACTAAAGTAGTAGAAGAAGTAAAAGTTACGGCAAAAGCTAGTGTTAATTTATCAACTATGAAAGTTGCTGAATTAAAAGCACTCGCTAAAGAAAAAGGATTACATGGATATTCAAAACTAAAAAAAGCAGAACTAATTGAAGCTTTAAAATAATATTAAAAGAGCTTTCGAGCTCTTTTTTTAGAAGGTATAAAGGCAACAAATAATTGAATAAAAGGGTATTTTATGATATTATAATTTTGAAAAAGAACTTAGGAGGAAATAGTTATGACAATTACTGCAAGTATGGTAAAAGAATTAAGAAATAAAACTGGTGCAGGAATGATGGATTGCAAAAAAGCGTTATCAGAAACTGCTGGAGATATGGATTTAGCAATGGATTACTTAAGAGAAAAAGGAATCGCCAAAGCAGCTAAAAAAGCTGGTAGAATTGCTGCTGAAGGATTATGTAATGTTGTTGTTAAAGGGAACGAAGCTGTTATTTTTGAACTTAACAGTGAAACAGATTTTGTGGCTAAAAATAAAGAATTTTTAGAACTACTTAATCAATTAGGAACCTTAATTGTTAATAGTGATGCTACAAACGCAGAAGAAGCACTAAAAGTTTCAAATGGTGATAAAGATATTGAAAGAATAATTATTGATGCTACTTCCAAAATTGGAGAAAAATTATCTTTAAGAAGAGTATCTAGAGTTGTAAAAACAGATGAAGATAACTTTGGAGCTTATAAACATATGGGTGGAAGAATTGTTACTTTAGTTGTTTTAAAAGGTGCATCAGAAGAAGTTTCAAAAGATATAGCAATGCATGTAGCTGCTATTAATCCTAAATTTATCGATAAATCTGAAATTAGTGAACAAGAACTTACTCACGAAAAAGAAATGTTGACAAAAGAAGCATTAAATGAAGGAAAACCTGCTAATATCGTTGAAAAAATGGTTATTGGTAGATTAAATAAATATTTAAAAGATGTATGTTTAGTAAACCAACCATTCGTTAAAAATCCAGATGTAACAGTTGAAAAACATGTAAAAGCAAATGGTGGTAGTATTGTTTCATTTGTCCGTCTTGAAGTTGGCGAAGGAATTGAAAAAAGAAATGATGATTTTGCTGCAGAAGTAATGAGCCAAGTTAGTAAATAACAAGGATAAAAACTTATAAATTAGACAATAATTGGGAGGCAAAATAATGAAACCTAAGAAGCGAATTATTATTAAATTAAGCGGTGAAGCGTTAATTGGTGATGATAATGAAAAAGTTATTGATCCGCTTCGTGTAAGAGAAATCGCTAATGAAATTAAAAATGCTTATGATTTAGGAAACCTAGAAATAGGAATAATTATTGGTGGAGGAAATATTTGGCGTGGTAAGATGGCTCAAGAAATGGGCTTTGAAAGAAGTAGTGCTGACTATATGGGGATGATTGCAACAATCATGAACGCTTTAGCATTACAAAACGCTCTAGAAGAACTAGGAATAGAAACAAGAACAATGACTAGTTTAAATATTCCCCAAGTTGCCGAACCATATATAAGAAGAAAAGCTTTAAGTAATTTAGCAAAAGGACGTATTGTTATTTTTGGCGGAGGAACAGGAAACCCTTATTTCTCAACTGATACAACAAGTGCTTTGCGTGCCGCAGAAATCGGTGCTGATCTAATCTTGATGGCTAAAAATGGGACTGACGGAGTTTATGATAAAGACCCAAGAACTAACAAAGACGCAGTAAAATTTACAACGATAAAACATCAAGATGTTTTAGAAAAGAAACTAGAAGTAATGGATTCAACAGCTGCAGCATTATGTATGGATAATGGCATTAGTATCATGGTATTTGATATGAATGAAAAAGGAAATATTAAAAAAGCTGCTAGCGGTGAAAATATCGGAACATTAATTTATTAAAGGAGGAATTAATTATGCCTGAAATGGTTTTACTAGAAACAGAAGAAGCAATGGATAATAGAATTAAAACATTGGAACATGATTTTTCAAAAGTGCGTACTGGTCGTGCTAATCCAAAAATGTTTGATGATGTTAAAGTTAACTATTATGGTGCTTTAACTCCTTTAAACCAAGTTGGAAATATTAGTGTCCCAGAACCAACACAATTAATTATTAAACCATATGATCGCAATATTCTTGGTGATATTGAAAAAGCAATTTTAGCCGCAAACTTAGGAGTTAATCCAAGTAATGAAGGAACCCAACTCCGGATTATGTTACCAGTTCTAACAAAAGAAAGAAGAGTTGAATTAACTAAATATGTTAAAAAGATGGGCGAAGAGGCAAAAATCAGTATTAGAAGCATTAGAAGAGATGGAAATGAAGCAATTAAAAAGCTTGAAAAGAAAAGTGAAATTTCTGAAGATGATTCAAAAGGATATTTAGAAGATATTCAAGAACTTACAGATAAACATATTAAATTGATTGATGAACTTATAAAAGCAAAAGACAAAGACATTATGAGTATATAGAGACTACATTTGTAGTCTCTTTTTATAGAAAAAAGAATTGTTTTATAGTATAATGAAATATTGTAAATGAGGTGCTATTATGAGATTAGAAAAAAGAGTCCTTAATAAACATATTCCTTCCCATATTGCTATTATCTTAGATGGAAACGGAAGATGGGCTCAAAAAAATAAATACATGAGAACAATTGGCCATAAAATAGGCGCAAAAAATCTTAAAAAAATGGCGATTATTTGTAGTGAAATCGGGATAAAAGCATTAAGCGTTTATGCTTTTAGTACTGAAAACTGGAATCGTCCAGCTGATGAAGTAGATTATTTAATGAAATTACCAAGTGAATTTGAAGAAGCATATAAAGGTGAATTTAAAAAGCATGATATTAAAATAATTTTTTCAGGTAGAAGAGACCGCTTTAGCAAAGAAAATATCGCCTTAATCAATAGAATTGAAGGAAAAACAAAAGACCGTAAAGGATTAATCCTAAATGTTTGTTTTGACTATGGAAGTCATACAGAAATTCTTGAAGCGGTAAAAAAAATTAGTAAGGCGTATAAGGCTAATGAAATTAAATTAACTGATATCGATACAGCTTTAATGGAAAATTATTTATATACAAAAGATTTACCACAACTAGACTTGTTAATTAGAACATCAGGAGAATTACGAATAAGTAATTTCTTACTTTGGCAATTGGCTTATAGTGAATTATATTTTACTAAAAAACTTTGGCCTGAATTTAACCGTAAAGAGTTATTTAAGGCCCTTGATAATTTCCAAAAAAGAAAGCGTCGCTTTGGAAAAATTAAGGAGGAAAAAGCATGAAACCACGAGTGAAAACTGCAATAATTTTAGTGTTGTTTTTTGTTCCTGTCTTTTATTTTGGGGGGATGATTTTAGATGTTGTTTTAATGCTTTTAGGGTTAATCGCAACTTATGAGTTATATCATATGTTTAAAACTAAATCAAAAGCTTCTTTTGTTGTATTAGGGGTTGAACTTCTCTTTAGTGCGAGTTTGTTTTTCCTAATTAGTTTTTACTATAAAGGGTTATTAGATTTAGAATGGATTTTTTATAGTATAATCGGGATGGTTATTGTTGGAGCACTCTTCTTAGTTTTAGAAGATACTTTTGAAGCAGATGATTTTGGGAGATATTTAATTAGTATTTTGTATCCAGTAATTGGCTTTAGTGCTTTAAATGCTTTAAGGTTTTTGTCACTTGAAGTAGTTGGTTTCTTGTT
This sequence comes from uncultured Candidatus Izemoplasmatales bacterium, assembly GCA_964477825.1. Taxonomy (GTDB): domain Bacteria; phylum Bacillota_I; class Bacilli_A; order Izemoplasmatales; family Izemoplasmataceae; genus JAFGXW01. The sequence continues at coordinate 4,199 of CAYZEW010000048.1, forward strand.
TGTGATTACTTCCATGACTGATATGTTTGCTTATTACATTGGCATTAACTTTGGGAAACATCGTTTAGCTGTTAAAATTAGTCCTAAGAAGTCAATTGAAGGAGCAATCGGGGGAATTTTCTTTGCGGTTATCTTAACGCTTGGTTACTTATATTTAGTAGATTTAACTGTAATTGGAAATATTAATTTAAACATCTTAGTTAGTACTATTTTAATTATTACTATTTCGATTTTTGGTCAAACTGGTGATTTAGTAGCCTCTAAACTTAAAAGAGGTTATGGCATAAAAGATTTTAGTAATTTATTTCCAGGTCACGGGGGAGTACTGGACCGTTTTGATAGTGCAATTTTAGCTTCAATTGTTTTAATTTTAATTAGTGAAGTAGTTGGTCTATTATGAAATTATTTCTTTTAGGAGCAACCGGTAATATTGGAATCCAAACCCTAGATATTGTTAGACAAAATAAGGATAAATATGAAGTTGTTACGGTGACCGGTAATTTTAATCTTAAAAAGTTACAAGAAATTATTGATGAATTTCATCCAGCATACGTTAGTATTGGTAGAGAGTGTGATGCTGTAACCTTAAAAAAACTTTATCCATCTCTTGAAATCGGCTATGGAGAAGAAGGATTAAAAAAAGCAGCAACATATGGTAAAAAAGGAAATGATTTAGTGGTTAACGCCATTGTTGGTAGTGCCGGATTATCGCCAACAATTGCTGCTATTAAAAAAGGGAGAAATATTGCTCTTGCGAATAAAGAAACATTAGTAATTGGGGGAGAAATAATTAAAGAACTCCTTTTAAAACAGGATGTTAAAATTATTCCAGTAGATAGTGAACATTCTGCTATTATGCAATGTTTAAAAAATGAAGATAAAACAGCAATTAAAAAACTCATAATTACTGCCTCAGGGGGTAGTTTTAGAGATAAAACCAAAGAAGAATTAAAAACTGTTACAGTCAAAGATGCTTTGCTGCATCCTAACTGGACAATGGGCGCAAAAATCACTATTGATTCAGCAACAATGATGAATAAAGGATTAGAAGTTATAGAAGCTCATTATTTATTTGATGTTGAATATGATCAAATTGAAACAGTCCTTCATAAAGAAAGTATTGTTCATTCCTTAGTTGAATTTAAAGATACCTCCGTAATTGCTCATTTGGGTAACCCTGATATGCGAGTACCAATTAACTATGCATTGAGTTATCCAGAAAGAACAGCATATAACGGCAAAAGTTTAGATTTAGTGAAACTTGGAGCCCTTCATTTTGAGCCGTTATCAAATGAACAATTCCCGTTATTAAAAATCGCGATTGATGCTGGAAAAAGTAAAGGGTTAAACCCAACAACTTTAAATGCAGCAAATGAAGCAGCAGTAAACCTCTTTTTAAATGGGAAGATTACCTTCTTACAAATTGAAGAGATTATTGTTGAGTGTTTAAATAAGTTTAAAAATGATCTAGAAATTACGCTAGAAAAAATAATTGATAGAGACAAAAAAGTAAAGAACTATATCTATCGTAAATATAGTTAGAGGACGTGTAGAAAAATGGTAATTATTAATATTATAGTATTTATATTAGTATTAGGATTAGTAATCTTAATTCATGAATTCGGACATTTCGTAATGGCTAAAAGAGCAAACATTCTTTGCCATGAATTTAGTTTTGGAATGGGACCCTTACTATGGAGTAAAAGGGTTAATGAAACACTTTATTGTATTCGTGCTATCCCAATTGGTGGATATGTTATGATGGCTGGTGAAGAAGTAGATGATGAAATTGTTAAAGAAGGCGACGAAGTAAGGTTAGTCTTTGATGATTTTAACAATATCGAAAAAATTATTGTTGACCATGAAAATGAGAAATATGAACAATATGAAAAAGTAACAGTTAAAAGTGTTGATTTAAGAGGAGAAAATAATAATCCTTTACATCTTAATGGGTATACTGTTAAAAGGGATGCTTTTTATATTTTCAAGAAAAACAAATTACAAATTGCTCCAGTTGAAAGAAGTTTTAATTCAAAAACTTTAAAAGAAAGATTTTTAGCAATCTTTGCTGGACCATTTATGAATTTTGTTTTAGCTTTCTTTATTTTCATTCTAGTAAATTTAATCGTTGGTTTTCCGAATACAGATAACACCGTTATCGGAACCCTTCAAGAAGATTATCCGGCAGCGGTATCCTTAGTAGAAGGCGATAAGATCATTAAAATAAACCAAGTTAATGTTTATTCATGGAGCGACATTTCACAAGTTTTAGATGATAATGCAACTGATCGTTCTATTGAATTTGTTGTTTTAAGAGATGGCCAAGAAAAAACTTACTATGTTACCCCAGTTATTTTCTTTTATACAGTGGGCTTCCATACTAAAGAAGGAGTAACTAATGAATTAATTATTGGAGAAGTAAATCCAGAGACAAACGCTGGAAAAGCAGGGTTCTTAGAAGATGACAAAATATTGACCATTGATGGAACTGTGATGAATGATTGGCAAGATATAGCCGATAAGTTAATGGCTAATATTGATGGAGAGACAATGGTTTTTGAAGTTTTAAGAAACGGTAATACCGTTACTTTAAACGTTACTCCATATAATCATGATCTAGTAAATTCACAAGGTTTAGGAGTAGTAGATAGTTTTGTGGGGATTTCCCCAATTTATGAATTCCACTTCTTTAAAAGTTTTTCAGCAAGTTTTACGGATATTAAAAACTCTGCAGGAATGATTTTCACAACATTAGATTTATTATTTAGTAACGATCAAGTTGGGGTTGGTGATTTAGCTGGTCCCGTAGGAATTTATTCAATTACATCACGCGCCTTAAGCGCAGGGCTTGTTTCGTTCTTGACTTGGACAGCCTTGTTAAGTGTTAACTTAGGAGTAATTAACTTGCTACCAATTCCTGCCCTTGATGGAGGAAGACTCGTCTTTTTAGGATATGAGGCAATAACTAATAAAAAACCAAATAGAAAAGTCGAAAATACACTTCATTACGCAATGTATATTATGTTAATGGGATTATTTGTGTATATAACATTCAATGATATTTTAAGATTATTTAATATAAGATAGAGGTGAGGCAAATGAAACAGAGTTTATTATTTGTACCAACATTAAAAGATGCACCAAAAGATGCCGAGGTTAAAAGTCATAAATTAATGAGTAGAGCAGGGCTAATTAAACAAGTTGCCTCAGGGGTTTATACTTATTTACCACTAGGGTATAAAGTTATTCAAAAGATTGAAAATATTATTAGAGAAGAGCATGAAAAAATTGATGCTAGCGAGTTATTAATGCCAGCCTTACAACCAAGTGATTTATGGATTGAATCAGGCAGATGGGACAAATATGGCCCTGAATTAATGAGGTTAAAAGACCGTAAAGGTCGAGATTTTTGTTTAGGACCAACCCATGAAGAAGTTATTACATCAGTAGTTAGAGAATATATTAGTTCTTACAAGAAATTACCGTTTGCCTTATATCAAATCCAAACGAAGTTTAGAGACGAAATGCGTCCAAGATTTGGGCTTATGCGTGGCCGTGAATTTATTATGAAAGATGCGTATACCTTTAGTCCAACAAATGAGGATTTAGATATTTGGTATCAAAAGTTTACGAAAGCGTATATTGATATTTTTAAAAGATGTGGGCTAGATATTAAAATTGTTAGTAGTGATGTTGGCCAAATTGGTGGCGACGAAGCTGATGAATTTATGGTGATGAGTGAAGTTGGAGAAGATAATATTACTTATTGTGAATCCTGTGAATACGCAGCAAACCAAGAACATAGCGGCCTTAACGAAGGCGACGAATGTCCGCTATGTGGGATGCCTTTAAAGGTAGCAAAAGGAATTGAAGTAGGAAATATCTTTAAACTAGGAACTAAATACAGCGAAGCAATGAACGCAAAGTTTGTGGATAAAGAGGGAAAACAACAACCAGTTATTATGGGGTGTTACGGCCTTGGAATAAGTCGGACTTTAATGGCTAGTGTAGAACAACATTCAACAGAAAACGGGATTATCTGGCCAAAAGAGATTTCTCCTTATCAAGTTCACATTGTTCCAGTTAATTTTAAAAACGAAGTTCAAAAAGAAATTGCTTTAGAAATTTATCAAAATCTAAAAACAAAGGGAATTGAAGTTTTACTAGATGATCGTTATGAAAGAGCAGGAGTGAAATTTAAGGATGCAGATTTAATTGGAATTCCTTTGAGAATCATTGTTGGAAAAGATGCGGTCGATGGAAAAGTTGAATTTGTTAACCGTTATAAAACTGAAAAAATCCTGATAAACAAAAGTGATATTTTAGACTATATATAATATAGAAATAAAAGCCCTTGAAATTGCGGGCTTTTTTATTTGGAAATGATTAATCAATAAAGGGATTAAACTTATAATAAAAAAAAGTTAAAAAGTTATTGACAAAAGCTTGATAATTTTATATACTTTTAATTGCGGTGAAATAGAGCCTCACATGGTTTTATGCACCGTTTAATTATGCACCCTTGTTTATAATTTTACGGTTATTTATAACGTTATAAAAACTTTTGTAAAAGTGTTGACATTGTGCCATGATAATAATATACTTTTTATTGCAGTGCGAATTATCAATTAAAATTGGATTGCAAAAAAAGATATTAAAAAAGTCACAAAAATTAATCAAATGTGTTGACATAGGATACTAATTATAGTAGAATATTAAACGCACGCTAGATTATATTGTGCGACCAATTAGGTCTTTGAAAACTGAATAGAACAAGTCAATTTGAGTTTAGG
>CAYZEW010000049.1:0-8881 GCA_964477825.1 uncultured Candidatus Izemoplasmatales bacterium
AACGAAGAACTAGAAAGAGTAATAATTAGCTTATTTATAGAGACCTAATGGGGCTGGAAATTAGGAATAAAATAATTATGAATTAGTCTAGGGAGTTACTTAGGTGCAACCCGTGAGCTTAAGTCGTAAATCCTGCGTTAAAGGCATAAAGTGCTAGATATTTCTAGAACTAAGGTGGTACCGCGGAAGACTATTCGTCCTTATTTTTAAGGACGATTTTTTTATTTTAAAAAGGAGAGTGCATGATGAATTATAATCATAAAGAGATTGAGAAAAAATGGCAAGATCATTGGTATAATAATAAACGGTTTGAAGCTGTTGATTTTAGTGATAAACCTAAGTATTACGCGCTAGTAGAATTTCCTTATCCTTCAGGGCAAGGAATGCATGTCGGTCATATTAGAGCTTATTCTAGCTTGGAAATTGTCGCAAGAAAAAGAAGAATGGAAGGGTATAATGTTTTATTCCCTATCGGCTTTGATGCTTTTGGGCTTCCTACTGAAAACTACGCTATTAAAACCGGAATTCATCCTCGGAAAGTAACTGATACTAATATCGCTGTTTTTACTGACCAACTAAAAAGTGCAGGGTTTAGTTTTGATTTTGATCGAGTTGTTGATACAACTAGTGAGGAATATTATAAGTGGACCCAATGGATTTTTGTCCAACTGTTTAAAAAAGGTTTAGCTTATCGTGATAAAACCTATATTAACTTTTGTCCTAGTTGTAAAGTTGTCCTTTCAAATGAAGAAAGTCAAGGAGGAAAGTGTGACCGTTGTGATACAGCGGTTGTTCAAAAGGAAAAAGACGTTTGGTTTTTAAAAATTACTGATCACGCAGAACGACTTCTTCAAGGCTTAAAAGATTTAGATACTTTACCAAGAATTAGAACAGAACAAGAAAACTGGATTGGAAAATCTACCGGAGCACATGTTGATTTTAAAATTAAAGACACTAATGAAACATTAACGGTCTTTACGACAAGACCTGATACTTTATTTGGCGCAACGTTTATGGTCATTGCTCCAGAACATGAAATCATTGAGCGTCAAAAAGCAAAAATTAATAATTTAGAAGATATTTATCAATATAAAGAACAAGCAAAACTAAAAACAGAATTTGAGCGAGTTGAACTCGCCAAAGATAAAACAGGTGTTAAAATTGATGGCTTAGTCGCAATTAATCCTGTCAATAATCAAGAAATTCCGGTCTTTGTTGCTGATTACGTTATGATTGGTTATGGAACTGGCGCTATTATGGCTGTTCCTGCACATGATACAAGAGATTATGAATTCGCAACTAAATACCATTTAGAGATTATTGAAGTGATTGCAGGTGGAGACATTACTAAAGAAGCTTACACCGATTCATCAGATGGTATTTTAGTAAATAGTGGGATTTTAAACGGTTTAAAAGTTCCTGAAGCAAAAAAGAAAATAATTCAATTTTTAGAAGAAAGAAAAATCGGGAAAGAAGCAATCAATTATAAAATGAAAGATTGGGCATTTAACCGCCAAAGATACTGGGGAGAACCAATCCCAATTATTCATTGTCCAAAATGTGGAATGGTTCACGTTCCAGAAAAAGATTTACCAGTCGTATTACCTGTTGTTGAAAAATTTGCCCCAAGTGATGAAGGGGAAAGCCCATTATCAACAATTGCTGAATTTATTAATACAACATGTCCTGTATGTGGAGGAGCTGCTAAAAGAGAAACCGATACAATGCCGCAATGGGCTGGTTCTAGTTGGTATTTCCTTAGATATATTGATCCAAGAAATAAAGAAGTTTTAGCTGATTTTGATAAATTAAAATATTGGCTTCAAGTTGACTGGTATAACGGGGGAATGGAACACGTTACTAGACATGTAATTTATTCAAGATTTTGGCATCAATTCCTTTACGATATTAAAGCAGTTCCAACAGAAGAACCTTATAAACGAAGAACAGCTCAAGGGTTAATCTTAGGACCTGACGGTGACAAGATGAGTAAATCAAAAGGGAATATTGTTAATCCTTATGATATTATCGAACAATATGGAGCAGATACATTAAGAGTTTATATCCTGTTTATTGGGGACTATGAACAAGCTACTCCATGGAACGAAAATGGGGTTAAAGGAGCTAGAAGATTTTTAGATAAACTAGCCCGTTTAGAAGATAAAGTAAGTGAAGTGAAAAATGACAATTACCAAACAATTTTACACAAAACAATTAAGGCTGTTGGGGATGATATTGAAAATGTAAAATTCAATACTGCAATCGCAAAATTAATGACTTTAGTAAACGAATTAACAAAAGAAAAACAGATAAATAAAGTAGATTACGAAGTGGTGATAAAACTTGTTAACCCATTTGCTCCACATTTATGTGAAGAACTATGGGGAAGACTTGGTCATAAAGATGATATGGTTAATGCATCATGGCCTAAGTATGATGAATCGAAGATGGTTGAATCAACAATTGTCATGGTGGTCAGTATTAATGGCAAGGTAAGAGATAAGATTAATTTGGCTTTAGATACACCTAAGGATGAAGTTATCGGCCTTGCATTAGGAACACCAAGAATTAAAGAATTAATTCAAGGCAAGGAAGTAAGAAAAATAATTGTAGTTCCAAATAAATTAGTAAATATTGTATTATAAAACACTTCATTTGAAGTGTTTTATTTTTAACTTAAATAATAAAAAAATATCCGTATTATTGTTTTTTTTTTCGTGTTATAATAAACGTATCATAATTATAAAAGGAGCATGATGATGGAACATTTATTTTTAGTACTTGGTGTTATCTTTTTTATCGCAGTTACTATGTCGATTGTTGGAAAGGGTGGCGGGAATTTTTACGTAGTTACTCTTATTTTAGCAGGAGTAGCAATAACCCAAGCTGCGGCAACATCTCAATTATTAATGACGGTTACCTCTTTAGCAGCTTTAGTTATTTTTAGCAAAAAAAAGAAGGTTGATTGGAAATTAGCTTTTATCATTGGAATTCCAATGACAGTTACAGCCTTTTTAGGGGGCTATTTCGCCAGCGGGATAGCTGATATTTTATTAAGAGCTATTTTTGCAGGTTTATTGGGAATTGTTTCAATATTAATGTTAGTTCCTATGAAAATAAGTAAAGTGAAAAAAAGAGTAAAGTTCGGGGTTTTAAATAGAACTTTTAAAAATAACAATTATACAATTAATTTATGGGTAGTAATTCCGATTGTTAGTGCTGTTGGTTTCTTTTCAGGGGCAGTTGGCATTTCTGGAGGATCGTTTCTGATTCCCTTAATGGTAACCCTTTGTGGGACACCAATGATTATCGCTGTCGGGACATCATTTGTCATTGTTTCAACAACTGCATCAATGGGCTTTTTAGGACACTTTATGTCAGGTGATTTTAATCCTGAATATATTGGTTATTTCTTAAGTGTAGCTTTAGCTGGGGGAATTATTGGGGGATTATTAGCTCAAAAAGTTAAACCAACTAAACTAAAAATTATTTTTGTATTAACAAATTTATTAGCAGTTACCTTGATTGTTCTTAACATTATTTCTGACCTTTTTTCTTAAGAGTAAAAACAAATATCTTTTTAAAGGAGATCACTTATGAAAACAAAATTAATCTCATTAACTTTAGTTGCTTCATTTTTTAGTGTGCTTTTCGATTTAGTTTTACCGTTTTTTACGGCAAGCAGTTTTTTTAATGCTTTTAAACTACTATGCTATTTTACAGTCCAAACAAATGTGATCGTTTTTATCTACTTTCTAATTTTGTTATTTGATAAAAAGGAAGATCATAATAAGTTTCACGCAATGTTTGGGGGAGTATTAATTTATATCTTTATAACAATGAGTGTTTTTATCATCTTTTTACAACCGATTTATCATCCAACAGGCTTTAGAGCAATCGGGAGTATTTTCGCTCACTACATAACACCATCACTTGTAATATGGTATTTCTTTAATCAAAAAGACTATTATATTTTTAGAATGGAACATTTAAGACTTTGGGCAATATATCCAATTAGTTATTTACTTTTTGTAATGTTGTTTGGCGTGATTACAAATGATTATTTATATCCTTTTTTCCAAGTTAGTACAGTCGGAATTGGGGGAGTAACTTTAGTTATTTTAGGATTAGGAATATATTTTATAAGCTTGAGTATTTTTGTTGTGAAAATGGTTTCAAAAGAGTAAAACGCAAAAATCTCAAAAGAGAATATATCGCCTTATTAAGTCATTAACAAGAAAAACGCGTAGTAATAACATTACTATCTTTTTTATAGTTTTCTTTTCTTAAAATCTTGAAAATTTTGATTTGTAATGATATAATATTTATGTAAAAGCGCTTTCATTATAGCGGCGCTAATTATGATAATTAAGGGGGCAGGAAATTCCAGCTTTTGTGTAATTTCCTAATTAACTTATGAAAAGAATTACAATTATCTCTGGGCATTATGGAAGTGGAAAAAGTGAGGTTAGTGTAAATTTAGCGATTCAAAAGAAAATTGATTATTTAATTGATTTAGATATTATTAATCCTTACTTTAGATCTCGTAGTTTAAATCTCCTGCTGGAAGAAAATAATATTCATTTAGTAGAATCAACAGTAAAAGGAATGCTTGGAAGTGATTTACCTTACGTATCAGGTGAGGGAGTAATTCCGTTTATTAAAAATGATATTACAGCGATTTATGATTTAGGAGGAACCGAAAACGGAGTACGGGTTTTAATTCAGTTTTTAGATAAAGTTAAAGATCTTAATGAAATTGATTTTTTATGTGTTGTTAATATCTTTAGACCAGAAACTAGTGATGCTAAAAAGATTTTACAAACAATTACGATGTATGAAGCAGTCACCCAGTTAAAGGTAACTGGCTTAATTAACAATACAAACCTAATTAATGAAACAACCGAAGAAGGCCTTATTGAAGGCGAAAGAATTTTAAAAGAAGTAAGTGAAAAACTGAATATTCCAATTTTATTTACGGTTGTTGAAGAAACAAATAATCAAAATTACAAACACAAATTCCTTGGCGAACGGCTTGTTTTAACAAGACATATTGCTAAGAGATGGTTATAGGAGGAAAAAAATGGCTAAAGGTCGAATAATTATTGATAGTGAAAGATGCAAAGGATGTTCATTATGTATTTCTTATTGTCCAGTTAATATTATCGCGCTGGATGAAACTAAAACTAACTCAAAAGGATATACACCATTAATTATGACTGATGCAGATAAGTGTATTGCTTGTAGTTTTTGCGCGATTATGTGTCCTGATTCAGTTATTGTTGTAGAAAAATTTATTAAGGAGGCAAAAAAATGAGTAAAGTCTTAATGAAGGGTAATGAAGCAATGGCATTAGCAGCGATTAAAGCTGGATGTGAAGCTTTTTATGGTTACCCAATTACCCCCCAAAATGAGCTTCCTGAATATCTATCAAAACATATGGCTTTAAATGGAAGAGTTTTTGTTCAAGCAGAAAGTGAAGTTGCCGCAATTAATATGGTTTACGGAGCAGCCGGGGCTGGTGCACGAGTATTAACATCTTCATCAAGTCCTGGGATTGCTTTAAAGCAAGAAGGGATTAGCTATATGGCAGGAAGTGAACTTCCGGCAGTTATAATTAATGTAATGCGTGGTGGACCTGGGCTTGGAGGAATTCAACCAAGTCAATCTGATTATAAACAAATTACTCGAGGTGGCGGAAATGGGGACTATTACCTATACGCTCTAGCACCAGAAACATTGCAAGAAGCAGTAGATTTAATAAAAGAAGCATTTGATATTGCTGATTATTTCAGAAATCCAGTAATGATCGCAGTAGACGGTCTTATTGGCCAAATGATGGAACCTGTTGATTTAGATAATAAAATTCCAGCTTGGGATTTAAAACCTAAAATATGGGCAGCTGATGGAAATCGTGAAAACCGCGAAAGAAATATTATTAATAGTTTATATTTGGATCCTGCTGATTTAGAAAAACATAATTTTCACTTAAAAGCGAAATACGATGAAATGCGGAAAAACCATCAACGTTATGAACTAGTTAATATGGAAAATGCGGAAATTGCAATTGTTGCTTATGGTAGTGTTTCAAGGATTGCAAGAAGTGCAATTGAGATTTTAGCTGAAAAAGGCATTAAATGTGGGATTGTAAGACCAATTACTTTATTCCCATATCCAATCAACGCTTTTAGAGAAATTCCAGCATCTGTTAAAAATTTATTAGTAGTAGAAATGAGTACTGGTCAAATGTTAGAAGACGTAAAAATAGCAAATGAGTGTCGCTTGCCAATTGACTTCTTTGGTCGGGTTGGTGGAATCATTCCTGAGGCTTCAGAAATTGTTGAAAAAGTCTTAGAAATTATAGGCGGTGAAAAACATGAATAATGTAAAAATTGTATATGAAAAAAGTAAAGGATTAACTGATAAACATTTAACTTATTGTCCAGGATGTACTCATGGGATTATTCATAAACTAGTAGCGGAAACATTAGTAGAACTTGATTTATTAGATCATACAGTTGGAGTTTCAAGTGTAGGATGTAGTGTTTTAAATTATGATTTCTTTAACTGTGATATGCAACAAGCGGCTCATGGTAGAGCTCCTGCTGTTGCAACAGGAATTAAAAGAGTTAAACCAAACAGTATTGTCTTTACATATCAAGGTGACGGAGACTTAGCATCAATTGGAATTGCAGAAGCAATTCATGCTGCTCACCGGGGTGAAAATATTACAATCGTGTTTGTTAATAACGCGATTTATGGAATGACTGGTGGCCAAATGGCACCAACTACTTTAGTAGGTCAAAAAACAACTACCTCACCAAACGGTAGAGATCCTAAAACCCAAGGATTACCCCTTAAAATCGCTGAAATGATGGCGACAATTCCAGGAGCTACATATGTAGAGCGTGTAAGTGTTCATAATCCAGCGCATGTTAGAAAAGCAAAAAAAGCATTAATGAAGGCTTTTACAATTCAAAAAGAAAATAAAGGTTTTACTTTAATTGAATTTATTTCTACTTGTCCAGTTAACTGGGGAATGACTCCAAAAGATGCAGTTGATTGGGCAGTTGATAATATGATTCCTTATTATCCACTAGGAGTATATAAAGATACGACAGAAGGTGAAAAATAATGGTAAGTGAAAAAGTTATTATTGCTGGTTTTGGTGGTCAAGGAGTAATGTTAATGGGACAATTATTAAGTTATACTGCAACAGCCACAGAACTAAATACTTTATGGTTCCCATCATATGGTCCTGAAACTAGAGGAGGAACTGCGAACTGTAGCGTTACTATTAGTGAAGGAAATGTTAATAGTCCAGTAATTTCTACTCCTGATTCAATTATTATTATGAATAAACCATCTTTAGATAAATTCCAAAAGAAGTTAAAAAAAGCTGGGAATCTCTTTTTAAACTCTAGTTTAGTAACTGATGTAGAATTAAGAGATGATGTAAATGTTTATCCAGTCGCAGCTAATGATATTGCGATAAAATTAGGTAATTTAAAAGTAGCTAATATGGTAATGTTAGGGGCTTATTTAGAAGTTACAAAACTTTTCGATCCTGAAAAAGTTTTAGAAATCCTAAAAAAGAAATTCACAGGTTCTAAAGCAGCTTTAATTGAAATTAATAAAGAAGCGTTAGAAGCTGGAAAACAAGCAGTATTATAAAAAAATCTTAAAGCGATGTTTAAAGGCTTTAAATAAACAAATAAAAATAAACCAATAGAAAAACTATTATGATAGGAGTTTTTATGAAAATATTAGTAGTTAATCCAGGGTCTACATCAACAAAAGTAGGTTTGTTTGAAGATTTAAAACTAGTTATTGAAAAGACAATTAGACATTCAGCGAAAACATTAAAAAGATATGAAGAATTAATCGATCAATTAGATATGCGAACAAAAGTGGTTGATGACTTTTTAAAAGAAAACAAAATAGACCCTAAAGAAATTTCTGGTTTTATAGGTAGAGGTGGTTTAATGAAACCACTAAAAAGCGGAATTTATGAAGTGAATCCGGCGATGTTTGAAGATTTAAAATCTTGTAAATACGGAATTCACGCATCTAACTTAGGGGGGTTAATTGTTGCGAATTTAGCTAAAAGTGTTAATAAGAAAGCTTATATTGCTGACCCTGTAGTTGTTGATGAAATGAGCTCAGTTGCTAAGATATCTGGACTTAACGGAATTTCAAGAAGACCTTTGTGGCATGCCTTAAATCAAAAAGCAGTTGCGAAAAGATATGCTGAAAAAGTAGGCTTTAATTATGAAGATATGAATCTAATAGTAGCCCACTTAGGTGGGGGAATAAGTGTGGGTCTTCATAAATTAGGAAGGGTAACTGATGTGAATAATGCCCTTGATGGTGATGGACCATTTAGTCCTGAAAGAACAGGGGGATTACCGGTTGCCTCAGTTTATGAACTGGCAATGAGCGGCCAATATACTTTAGAACAAATTCGCAAACTAAATCATGGCTTTGGAGGACTTGTTTCTTATTTAAATACTAGTGACGCTGAAGAAGTAGCAACGATGATTAGTGATGGCGATGTTTTTGCTAAAAGAGTTATGAAAGCAATGGTTTATCAAATCGCTAAAGAAATTGGAGCACTATATGGAGTTACACGGGGAAATTTAGATGCAATCATTATTACTGGGGGACTGGCTTATAATCAAGCAGTCTTACAACCGTTACTTGCCTATTTAGACCACCTAGGAGAAATTGTTGTTTATCCAGGTGAAGACGAACTTGAAGCATTAGCTTTTAATATGTATCAATTACTTACTAATCAAACACAATTAAATGAATATCAGTAAAATTAAAACACCTTTTCGCTAATTTGAGAAGGTGTTTTAATTTTATAAAGAAGAAAAAA
>CAYZEW010000050.1:0-8781 GCA_964477825.1 uncultured Candidatus Izemoplasmatales bacterium
TTTATACCCAACTTCCCATGGTATAACACTTAACGCAAAATAGTTACTCTGATTATATATATTTTAACTCTTTATTGCCTTTAATTCAACCTAAAAGATTATTTTATCTTAAAATTAATTTCTGCTTGCTTTGTTTGCTTTAAAAAGGCATTAATTTTAGAAAAAACACGGCTTCCAAAAAACGAATGTCTAGCTGACAATGGCGATGGATGACTCGAAGTAAGCACTAAATGGTGAGGATTAGTAATCAATGTTTTTTTCGCAATAGCATTATTTCCCCAAAAGACAAAAACCTTTGGACGCTTATCTTCATTTAAAATTTTAATAATGTTATCTGTGAAAGTTTCCCACCCTTTTCCTTTATGACTAAGAGGTTGATGAAGTTCAACGGTTAAGATTGCATTTAACAATAAAACACCCTCTTCTGCCCAGGTAGTTAAATCGCCATGGTTAGGGGTAATGATTTTTAAATCATTTTGGAGTTCTTTATAAATATTTCTGAGTGATGGTGGAATCTTATTACCTTTTAAAACACTAAAAGCAAGTCCATGAGCTTGATTAAAATTATGATAAGGGTCTTGTCCTAAAATAATTACTTTCGTTTTGTTAAACGGACACAACTCAAAAGCATTAAAGATTTCTTCTTTAATCGGGAAAATTGTTTTCATTTGATATTCTTGATCAATAAACGCTTTTAATTTTATAAAATAAGGTTTTTTAAATTCGTTATCTAAAAATTCTTGCCAATCATTATTTACCATTTTAATCACCAAGTATAGTATAACAAAAAAAGCACTGAATTTTCAGTGCTTTTAATAATTATTTATCTTTTGTTTTTTAATTGTGCTTGAGCAGCAGAAATAATTGCTACTGGAATTCTAAATGGTGAACAAGATACATAGTTAAGTCCACTATTATGGAAGAATTCAATACTAGTTGGTTCTCCACCATGTTCTCCACATACACCAACAACGATGTCTTTGTTAACTTCTTTAGCAGCTTTCGTTGACATTTGCACTAGTTTCCCAACACCTTTTTGGTCTACTGCTGCAAATGGATCAGAATCTAAAATGTTTTTAGCTTTATAATCTTTTAAGAATTTACCAGCGTCATCGCGGCTAAATCCGAATGTCATTTGTGTTAAATCGTTTGTTCCGAAGCTAATGAAATCTGCGATTTCACCAATTTCATCACTAATTAAAGCAGCACGTGGTGTTTCTACCATTGTTCCTACTTTATATTCTAAAGTAACACCAGCTTCTTTAATTAACTCATCAGCTGTTTTAACGATGTATTCTTTTAAATATGATAACTCTTTAATTGTTGATACGAGTGGTACCATAATTTCCGGTTTAACAACTTTACCAGTTTTAGCAACTTCAATCGCAGCCATAATGATTGCTTTTGTTTGCATTACACTAATTTCTGGGTAAGATACTCCAAGACGACAACCACGGTGACCTAACATTGGGTTGAATTCATGAAGTGTTTCTAAAGCACGGTGTAATCTATCAGGAGTAATTTCTAATTTTTCAGCAACTTCATCAACTTCATCTTCTTGTGGCAAGAATTCATGAAGAGGTGGATCTAATAAACGAATACAAACTGTTTTACCTTCCATTACATTAAAGATTTCAGTGAAATCTTTTAATTGGTGAGGTAATAATTTATCTAATGCTGCTTCTCTTTCTTCTAAAGTTTCAGCAATAATCATCCGACGAACGTCAGTAATTCTTACATCATCAAAGAACATATGTTCAGTTCTACAAAGACCGATTCCTTCAGCCCCAAATTTTAAAGCTTGAATACTATCTCTTTCATTATCAGCGTTAGCTTTAACTCCTAAACTCTTAATTTCTTTTGACCAGTTTAAGATAGTTTGGAAATCTTCACTAAATTCTGGAGCTTTTGTTTCAACAGTCCCAGCATATACATTACCAGTTGTACCATCAATACTGAAAGCAGAAAGTTCAGGATATTTAACACCGTTAACTACCATGTATCCTTCTTCTTCATTAATTTCTAATTCACCACAACCTGATACACAGCATTTACCCATTCCGCGGGCAACTACTGCAGCATGACTTGTCATTCCACCAAGCATTGTAACGAAACCTTCACAAAGGATCATTCCTTCAATATCTTCTGGTGAAGTTTCTTTTCTAAATAACAATAATTTTTCATTACTTTCTTCTTTTAATTCTGAAGCTCTTTCAGAACTAAAGACGATTTTACCTGATGCAGCACCAGGGCTTGCAGCAAGTCCTGTAGTAATGAATTCAGCATCTTTTAAGGCTTGTTCATTAAAGACAGGGTGAAGTAATTGATCAACTGCATTAACATCGATAGAAGCTACAGCTTCTTCTTTAGTTAATAATCCTTCATTTGCCATATCTACAGCAATACGGATTCCAGCAGCACCAGTTCTTTTACCGTTTCTTGTTTGAAGTAAGAAAAGTTTTCCGTCTTCAATAGTAAACTCAACATCTTGCATATCTCTATAATGTGCTTCAAGATTATCTAAAATAGTAGTTAATTCTTTATAAATTTCTGGCGATTTTTCAGCAAATTCGCTTAATTTTAATGGTGTTCTAATTCCCGCAACAATGTCTTCACCTTGTGCGTTAAATAAGAATTCTCCGAAGATTTCTTTAACTCCAGTTTTAGGGTTTCTTGTGAATAATACCCCAGTTCCTGAGTTATCACCAGTGTTACCAAATACCATTTGTTGAACGCTAACTGCAGTTCCCCATGAATGATCAATTTTGTTATGATCACGGTAAATTCTTGCACGTGGAGTATCCCAAGATTCAAATACTGCATTTACTGCCATTTCTAATTGTACAAATGGATCAGTTGGGAATGGAGCTCCTGTTTCTCTTTCAACGATTTTTAAAAATTCATCAGATACAACTTTCCAATCTTCTGCAGTCATTTCAAGATCACTTTCATAACCTTTTTCTGCTTTCTTAGCATCAATAACACTACCGAATAAACTGTATTCTAGTCCTTGAACAACTTCAGCAAACATTTGAATAAATCTTCTATAGATGTCATAAACGAATTTTGGATTTTGTGTTTTTTCAATCATTCCGTTAACTGCGTCTTCATTAAGACCTAAGTTAAGAATTGTATCCATCATTCCAGGCATTGATACTCTTGCCCCACTTCTTACAGAAAGTAGTAATGGATCAGCGTTGCTACCAAATTTTTTACCAGTTTCCTCTTCAAGTTTAGTAATATATACTCTCATGTCATCTAGTAATTCTTTTGAGTTTTTTCCTCCGTTTTTGTAATATTCATTACACATTTCTGTTGTAATAGTGAACCCTGAAGGTACAGGAACACCCATTCTTTTCATTTCTGATAAGTTAGCACCTTTACCACCAAGTAAATCTTTTTGTTCTTTAGTACCCTCACCAAACATATAAATTCTTTTCATAGAGTTTTCACCTTTCTATATATATATTTTTTCTAAAAAGTCCGTGATAATTATATCACTTATACTTTACCTTTTCAACTAATACAACCTTAAATATTTTTATAAAAAGCGTTTACATTATCGCTTTTTGATGTTTATTTCCCCAAAAAAAGACAAGTCAAACGACTTGTCTATTTTGTAATTTTCACTAAAGTTCCATCTGGATTAGGATGATCTTTTAAATATTCTAAAATGGGATCGTAGTTGATATCTTTACCTGGTTTACAAGCAGATAGTTTACTAACTTCACCATCGACGATTCCCTCAGCAAATCCGGCACATCCAGGGTAACCACATGCTCCACAGTTGATTCCCGGGAGAAAAGATGTAACTTTTTCAATTCTTTCATCAATTTCGACTTTAAAGAATTCTGCGGCATAAGCCAAACCTAAACCTAGTAATAATCCCATAATTGATAAGGTAATTAACGCTGTCATATTATTCTCCTTACTTCTTGTATGCACAAGAAAAATTGTGACATGTTTTGCATGATTCTGATGTTGTTATATCTTTAAACTCATTAGGTACTGGAATTTTTTTATTTAACATATAACTTCCAATGTAAATCGAAACTAAGGAAGCGATTAATAAAATTGGCACTAACATTAGATGATCCCCGCAAGTCCTAAAAAGGCTAAAGACATAATTCCCGCAACTACTAAGCTAATAGGAACACCTTTCCATGCATCAGGGACATTACTTGCTTCCAATTTTTCTCTAATTGATGAAAAAGCAAAAATAATTAATCCAAAGCCAAGACCTGTTCCAAGCGCTGTCGAAACAGCAATAAATAATCCTTGCCAGTAAGGCATTGTTTCTGTCCAAATATTAGTGATGTTTCCTTCACTAATTCCTAGAATTGCACAGTTTGTAGTAATTAATGGTAAATAAATCCCTAAACTTTTATATAATGATTTACTTGTTTTTTTAATAAACATTTCAACGAATTGAACTAAAGATGCAATTACTAAAATAAATGCAATTGTTGAAATATAAGGAATCCCATATTTATATAAGACTAAATCATATAAAGAGTAGGTAATCGCAGATGATATCACCATCACGAATAATACCGCAGCACTCATGCCAATCGCAGCACTACTTTTCTTACTTACTCCAAGGAATGGACATATTCCTAGGAATTGCATTAAGATAACATTATTAATCAGCATCGCTGATATAATTGCTGTTGCAAATAATGTAAAACTCATGATTACTCACCTGCCTTTGCTAATTTTGGAGCAGCTTGTTTTTCTTGAGCAGCTTTAATAGCTGCGGCTTTTTTCTTTTCTGCAGCAAGCCGTTTTTTCTCAGCAATCATTTCCATTTTTGCAATGGCGATTTTACGATCTTTTCTTGCTTTTTTAAATTGGAAAACAGCTAAGATCATTCCTAAAGCAATAAATGCTCCTGGAGGAAGAGAAAAAACTTTTATTCCATAATCAGTAATATGGAAATTCGCATTAAATAAATTAATAATCATATCTAAACTAACTAATGTGATTGGATGATCACCAATTGGTAAATACACCCCAAACATAATTCCGCCAGTTGCTAAAAACTCTCTTAATATCCCGATTGTAATAAGTCCTAAAGTAAAGCCAAGTCCCATTCCAAGACCATCAATTGCACTATCTACAACGTTATTTTTAGAAGCAAATGCTTCAGCTCTACCTAAAATTAAACAGTTAACAACGATTAATGGCAAGAAAACACCAAGAGCATCATATAATTCAATAGCATATGCTTCAGTTAACATTTTAACAACGGTTACAAATGTTGCGATAATAACAATATAAGCCGGTGTTCTAACATCATGAGGAATCCATTTTTTTACTAAGCTTACAACAATGTTACTACTTGTTAGTACGAAAACAACAAGTAACCCCATTCCTAAACTAGTTTCAAAGGTTGTCGTTACAGCTAAAGCTGGACACATTCCAAGTAAGAAAACAAATATTGGATTTTCTTTAAAGAATCCTTTTAAGAAATTATCTTTTTTAGTCATCTTTATTCACCCCTATTTTCTAAATAGTAGTCACTCGCAGCTTCAATAATTGTAACGACTGATGTATAAGTATAAGTCGCACCTGTCTTACTATCGATAGTAAAACTATCTACTGCTTGATTACTAAAATTATCAATGTATTTATCTTTAATTGTCTGAACGAAAGTTGGGGTATTAGTAGTTGATGAGATTACGGCATTTGAGATTGTTCCATCAACTGCAATTCCTACTAAAACAGTTACTTCTCCATAGTTATTTTTATCTGTTGCTTTATAAATATAACCAAGGACATCGCCACTATTATCATAAATAGTAACTTCTTGATCTAAATACCCATCAATTTCAATGGCATCATAAGTAATATTTGTATCTGCTGAAAGATTAAATAAATCTTTATAATAACTTACTTCTTTATCAATTTTATTTTGAGCGATAGTGTCTGCAGTTAATTCATTAACACTATAAATGATAATTCCACTTAAAGCCCCGACAACTACTAAAACTAAAGCTATTTTCAATTTATCCAACATAACTAACACCTACAATCGTAATCACTACTGTTACTAAAACAACAATTCCAAAAATGATTTTTTGTTTTTTAGTGATTTGTTGATTTGTCCATTTATAATAATCGAATGAAGTAACGAACATATTCATAATTAGAATACTAAACATTACTCCTTCTGGATAAGCCCCAAAAATACGAATAAAGAAAGTTAATACTCCAAGAGCAAACCCGAAATAGATTCTTCCCCCTTTGGTAATTGGTGAAGTAATTGGATCAGTTGCCATGTAAACTGCTCCAAAGAGTAATCCTCCACTTAACACGTGGAATACTGGGTACCAAATCCCCAGTCCTTTATAAATTGCAACTGCACTAGCAAGTAAAATAACTGTTCCAATATAAGTTAACGGAATTCTTACTTCAAAGCTTGTCCGAAGTGCTAAATAAACTCCTCCAAGGATAATTAAGACAGCACTCATTTCTCCAATACTTCCCGGAATACCAATTCCGGTGAAAAGGTTAATTAGAGTAAAATTATTTAAAACAGAAATATCAAAATGATTATTATTTAACATTCCTAAGGCAGTAGCTCCGGCAACACTATCAACATTATAACTCATCATTGTTCCGAAACTAACAAAGATGAAAACACGTCCTAAGGCAGCTGGATTAAAGACGTTTTGCCCAAGACCACCAAAGATCAATTTCCCGAAGAAAACCCCAAAGAATGCTCCTAAAACAACAACAAACCAAGGAGTACTATCTGGTAATGTAAGGGCGTATATTAACCCACTAGTTACGACACTAAAATTATATAAACTAAAACTTTTATTTTTTAATTTAAACTTTTCACCATCTAATTTATCAACAATTTGGTAATAGACATATTCAGTTAAGGCCATTGCCCCAATACTTAAGACAATAATCATTATTGCCGCCATTCCAAATTTATAAATTGCAAAGAACGTAACTGGTAATAATGCAATTGTAACATCACGCATCATTCTCGTAACACTTGCTTTTGGTCTTCTTAAGTAAGGACTGGTTTTCCTTACTATTTTCGGTAATGTTTTTTCCATATTATCACCCAACTAATCTTTTAGCTTTACGAACGTAATCAGTAACGTGGATTTTAGAAGTACATACATATGCACAAAGTCCACATTCAATACATTTAAAAGCTTCAAGGCCTTTCATAACTTCTTTATCATTTCGTTTTACAGCATTCATAATTTGGACAGGTTCTAAATGAGCCGGACAACTATAAACACAGCTACCACACCTTACGCATGGTTCTTCTTTATAAGTAACGTTTTTAAAAATAAGGACTGATGTCGTTGTTTTTGAAACAACAACGTCATCACTAACTACTGATGTTCCCATCATTGGTCCACCCATTACAACAATAACTTCTTTTTGAGTTTCATCATAGCCATCACTTAATTCGATTAGCTTTTTAACTGATGTTCCAACTCTTACCCGAATATTTTGAGGGAATTTTATAGCGTCCCCATTAACAGTGAAGTGTCTTTCGTAAACCGGTAAATTATGTTTTACTGCTTGATAGATTCCATAAGTAGTTGTGACATTAAACCCAATAACTCCGTATTTCATTGGTAGTTCTCCATGCGGGATTTCAATGCCAAGAGCCCATTTGAAAACTTCAATTTCCCACCCTTGTGGGTAATGATTTCCTAGTTTAGCAACTTCAACATTTAAATCTTTATAACGTGTCTTTAAAAGCTGTGTTAAAACTTCATATAAAGGTGTCTTTTTAGATTTAATTGCGATTAACCCTTTTTTGGCATTTAAGGCTTGCATAATATATCTTAAACCTTCTAAAATTTCACCTGGGTGTTCTAAAATCATCCGATAATCACTACTTAAATATGGTTCGCATTCTACAGCGTTAATAACGACTGTATCAATTTTTTCTTTTGTTCCTAATTTAATATACGTAGGGAACCCACTTCCCCCAAGACCAACCAAGCCTTTATCTTTTACAATTTCAACCATTTCATCTTGATTTAACTTTTTGATTTCTTCATCAGTTCTATCAACAACACTTTCGTGGAAAGTATCTAAAAAGTCATTTGTAATTTGGATTGCATCAACTTTACGACCTGTTCGGTGGAATTTTTTACTAATTTTTCCAACTGTTCCACTAATTGTTGCGTGGACTGGTTGTTCAAAAAAGCCCCCATGACGCATCCCTATTACTTCCCCAAGTAAAACATGATCTCCTTCTTTTACATAAACGTCATATGTTTTACAACGGTTATTTTGAAGATGAATAAACACTTCATCAGGATTAACATATCTTAAAGTCGGTAAAGTTTTGTCTAAAGCTTTATAATCTCTAACTTGTCTTGATTTCTTAATCATATCATCACGTCCTTGTTATTTTGTTAAATCTTATCAATGATTGCAAGTACTTCTCTTTTAATGTATTCGTTTTTCTTTTTTGAAAATCTTAAACTAATATCTTTTACTGCAATATATATTTTAAGCTTTGGTTCTGTCCCGCTAGGTCTTAAGACAAACCAAGATCCATCACTCAACGTGAATTTTAACACATTTGATTTAGGTAAATCAATTGTTTTTTCTTGATTATTTTCATATTTAATACTTTTTAAATAATCTTCAACTTTAACAACTTCATTTCCAATAATTCTTCTGACTGCCCTTGCCATTAAAATAGATTCTCCTGGGCCTGTGCTTTTTTCTCAGGAACGTGTTGGGGAATTTGGGAAGGTCTTTACACTTTACAAATTCCGCTCAATGCGT
>CAYZEW010000051.1:0-7278 GCA_964477825.1 uncultured Candidatus Izemoplasmatales bacterium
TGAAGTTCATCACCTACCAGCCAACCAATTTTCAAGATTTGCTACTTTAAAAACAAAATACAGAATCGGTTTATCTGGTTCGCCATATAGAGAAGACGGAAGAACAGACTATATTTTTGCTTTAACTGGCTTTCCGATAGGATTAAGCTGGGATGATTTAATTGAATTAGGAGTATTGGAAGTTCCTGACATAAGGTTATATATAGTAAAATTAAGACGGTGATAAATATGAATATATTAATATATAGTTATATCTTTATAATGGGACTTGTTTTCGGATCATTTTTTAATGTGGTTGGAATTCGTGTTCCAATCAAAGAATCTTTAATGGGAAGAAGTCATTGTCCGAATTGCGGGAAACAACTTGGAGTAGTTGAACTTATTCCAGTTATTGGTTACTTTATTTTAAAGGGGAAATGTAAAGAATGTAAATATCCAATATCAGTAAAATATCCTGTTATTGAGTTGATAACCGGGATATTATTTTTACTTTCTTTTGTAATTTTAAGGAATAATATGGTAGAATATTCATTGGTAGTATTATTTATATCCCTTTTAACTATTTTAACAGTTAGTGATTTATACTATAATGAGGTCCCAGATAAAATATTACTTGCTTTTTTACCGCTGATTTTAGCCCTTAGATTATTAAGCCCAATTGAAATGTGGTATGACGGATTACTTGGTGGAATTCTTGGGTTTGGCTTCATGTATTTAATTGCATTATATGGTAAAAAACGTTTTAAAAAAGATGCGCTTGGTGGTGGAGATATAAAATTATACTTCATTATCGGCCTAGTCTTAGGATACCAAATAGTCTTTTTATCAATGTTGTTTGCTAGTGCTATTGCATTAGTTTACAGTATAATCTTTTTAAAAAAAGGGCAATACTTACCATTTGTACCATTTATTGCAATGGGGAGTTTATTAACCTATTTTGTTGGAAATAATCTTTTACAATGGTACATCTCGATTTTGAATTAAGGAAGAAGGTGCAGCGATGTCAAAAGTTTCAATCAACTGTTTTTTTACTGATAGCGAATTTAGTTTTATTGAAAAACCAGATGGCTATAATATGAAAAAACTAAAATATTCTAGTGTAAAGTTGCCGCAGGGGACAATTGAAAATGGAATAATTTATAAAGAAGAAGCACTCCTCAAATTAATTAAGGACACTTTTAAACTTTTCAAGATTAAATCTAGAAGAGTTAATTTAATTATTCATGAAGAACTTTTTACTTTTAGAAAAATAGAAGTGCCAATTATTTATAAACCGACTGAAATTGGGGATTATATTGAATCACAAATTGGGAAAACGATAATGATTCCATTTGAAGATATGAAAATGGATTATGTTATTCATAAAAAAAGTGAAGATCATTACGAGGTGATTATGTTTTATGCACCTAAAATTGAATTGAAAACGTATATTAATATCTTTTATGAAATGAATATGCAAGTAGTAAGAACTGATATACCACCATTATCATTACATCGTTTATACTATTATCGTCGTTATGAAGATTCAGATGTTAAATTTGATACAAATATCATGTTTGTAGCGATTTTTGATGAAACGTATTCAATTTATATTTTTGATGAAGAGATTCCGATTTTCTCCCTTGTTCAAAATTTAAATATTGCCGCAATGGATGGTAAAAAATATATTACGGTATTAGATCAAGAAATTGGTAAAATTTCAAATTACTTTAAATATAATATCAATGCTGGTAACAGTAGTATTGAAAAATTAGTTTTATTTAATATGTCAAATAAGTTCACGAATGATGAGTTAAACGAATATTTCTTTGAAGAAGGAGCTCTTGTTCAAACAGAAGTATTTAATATGAAAACAATTAGTAAAATTGTTGACACATTAATAGATAGAGAATGTTATATTCCGCTTGCTGCAAGTTTAATCCAAACGAAGGGATTGTGGTAATATGGCATCTAAACGGGTTTATCAAAAGTCAGTCAATGGTAATAGTGACTTTATTTACGTCGATTTGTTACCTGATGTAAAACGTGCTCGACAATTTAATGTTAATGTAATCGCATCCTTATTCTTATTTATTTTCTTATCGTTTGTTTTCATTTATATGCCGTTTAGAACGGCAACGGAAAGATTTGAAGAATTGAACGCTATTAATAATGATCTAAGACATGAACTAGAATTAACACAAGAAGAATTTGCTGGTTATGAAATTAATTTAGATACAATCGCTTTTGAGGAAGAAATTGATAATTTAGACACATATAAAGTAGATTTTAATAATTATTTTGATGATGTTATTTTAGTAATTGATGCTCAAGGTGGTAAAATTACGTATATTAACTATTCGGCTAGTAATTCGACAATGCAAGTAACGGTGTTACACTCTTCACCATTTACTTTTAATATTTTAAATAATGATTTATTAGAATTGTCATGGGTTGAAACAAGTGA
Organism: uncultured Candidatus Izemoplasmatales bacterium; assembly: GCA_964477825.1. Lineage (GTDB taxonomy): Bacteria > Bacillota_I > Bacilli_A > Izemoplasmatales > Izemoplasmataceae > JAFGXW01. The sequence continues at coordinate 2,447 of CAYZEW010000051.1, forward strand.
GTTTTCAATTCCGACAAGAACTGGAGATGCTGTGCTTTATAGCTCGACGTTTACTTTAGGAGTTGATCGCGATGTTAAATAGAAAACTAAGTGATTATTTATTTTATGGTGTAATAGTTCTTATTATTGCTGTTGTGTTTTTAATTAGAAGTGTTACGTTAGGAAGTCTTAATGATAGAATACAACAGTTAGAAAATTCAAATATCTCAATTCAAAATCGAAATGATATAATTGAATTACAAGTTGAACAATATAAAGATGTTCAAATTAACCATTTATATGAATTATATGGAAAGGTACCTAACTTTTTTAGTCAAGCAGATTTGACATATTATACAATTGCTCAATTAGAACTAGTGGGAATTACTGAAGAAGTTGATTATCAACGAAGTGTTTATGTTAAAGATAATGTAACATTTCCTGACAGTTCTGCATTTGCTGATTTAACAGATGATTTTAAAATTGTAGAAGTTCAAGTTTATTTTAATACTTTAGACGATGCAGTTGTTAAAGATTTTATTGATTTACTTTATGCTTCAGAACAAGTTTTTATAGTTGATAGTGTAGAATATACTACTCCTGATGGTTTTAATTATATCGGAGTAACTTTGAATTTCTTTGCTTTTTACACATTAGATGAAGAAGACGCAAGCTAATCAGCTTGCGTCTTTTATTAGATATTCATTAATTTCTTTAATTAGTTCATCATACATCTTTTCTTCTTTTACTTTTCGCTTAATCTTTCCATTAACAAAGATTAATCCTTCTTTTTTTCCGCCAGCAATCCCGATATCAGCAGCTTTTGCTTCACCAGGTCCGTTTACTGCGCAACCCATCACCGCAACCGTAATATTTGAATCAATTGTATCTAAATAGGCTTCAACCCTGTTAACTAAAGCAAACATGTTATATTGAATTCTTCCGCAAGTTGGGCAACTAATGATTTTTGGTTTTTCATATAAGCCTAACACACTTAAGATTTCTTTCGCTACTTTAATTTCTTCAATTGGATCAGTTGATAAACTTACTCGGATTGTATCACCAATTCCCTCATAAAGTAAAATACCTAGTCCAATAGCGCTTTTTATTGTTCCCCCGAATAAAGTTCCTGCCTCAGTAATTCCAAGATGTAAGGGGTATTTAAAGGTGTTTGCAGCCATTCTATAAGCTTCAACAGTTTTATTAACATCGCTTGACTTCAAAGAAATAATAATATTTGTAAAATTTAAATCTTCAAGGAGTTTTACATGGTATTTTGCCGATTCAAGCATCCCCTTAGCAGTAATCCCATATTCTTTAATAATGTGTTTTTCTAATGATCCACCATTAATCCCAATTCTAATAGGGATATTTTTTTCATTACATTTGTCAACGACTTGTTTAATCTTGTCATTACTACCAATGTTACCAGGATTAATTCTAATTTTATCGATTCCGTTTTCAATACATTTTAAAGCAAGCCGATAATCAAAATGAATATCGGCTACTAAAGGAACAGTTACCTGTTTCTTGATTTCTTTAATTGCTAATGCATCATCCATATCAAAAATCGCGAGTCTTACAATTTGACTTCCGGCAGTAGCTAAAGTGTTAATTTGCGTTACTGTTTCACTGATATTTTTTGTTTTTGAGGTAGTCATTGTTTGAATGATAACATTATTGCTTCCCCCAATAATTAAGTCTTTTACTAAAACCTGTTTTGTTTCTGTTCTTTTTATCATAGTATCACCGCTTTAAGTATACAATAAACTAGTAAAAAAATATAGATATCTATTGCATTTTATTGAAAATAGTGATATATTATTATAGAGTTTTGTTAGGAGGAATAATGATGAGAACACATTTTACTTTAAGATGCACAGTTTGTAAAAGTGAGAACTATCGTGCACATAGAAACAAAAAGCTTCATGCTGAACGTTTAGAAACAATGAAATATTGTCCAAAATGTAAAAAACATACTTTACACAAAGAGAAAAAATAACAAAAAACTTCTTCGAACAAGAAGTTTTTTTTAGTTGGGAGGATAGTTATGAAAAAGTATATATATGGGTTTGATATTGGGGGAACAACAGTCAAAATCGGCCTTTTTAGGTTAAATGGAGAATTAATCAAAAAATGGGAAATTCATACAAACACTAACAACAAGGGAAGAAATATTCTAAATGATATTTATCATTCAATTATTAATCAAAATGTTGCTTTAAACGAAGTAGTTGGCTATGGGTTTGGAATTCCGTGTCAAGTTAAAAATAATACGATTTTAAACGGAGTTAATATTGATTGGAAAAACTACGATTTAATTGGTGAATTTTCTAAACTAGTAAATAATGATTTAGTAATGATCGAAAATGATGCTAATGTAGCTGCCTTAGGCGAAGCCTGGATGGGGGCTGCTAAAGGCTATAGGAGTAGTGTAATGATTACTTTAGGTACCGGGGTCGGTGGTGGCGTAATTATTAATAATAAAATTGTCGAGGGAGCTAATGGTTCAGGAGGAGAAATCGGTCATTTAAAAGTTGTTCATGAAAATGGAGCATTATGTAACTGTGGGAATTATGGTTGTCTGGAAACAATTGCTAGTGCAACAGGAATAAAACGTGTCTTTAAGGAGTTATCTCAGAAACAACAGTTTCGTACTACTTTAAATCAAAATGGTAAAATTACTGCTAAAATAATTTTTGATGCTGCTAAAACGGGGGATGAATTAGCTTTAGAAGTAGTTGATAAAACAGCCTACTATTTAGGGTATGCTTGTCAACTGTTAAGTGTGGTTATTAATCCAGAAATTATTTGTATTGGTGGAGGAGTTTCAAATGCCGGTGATTTTTTAATTGATAAAATTAAAAAGGAATTTAAAAGAAGTGCTTTTAATACAGTAAAAGAGACAATTATTACCCAAGCTAAACTAGGAAACGATGCGGGAATATATGGTGCAGCATCACTTGTAATAAATGATTAAGACAATTATTAATGATTTCGCAGTAAATACATATATCATTAATGAAAATAAAGAAGCATATATTATTGATCCAGGAAGTAATTATTTAGGGATTATTGACTATATAGATCGAAAAGACTTTGAGATTAAAGGAGTTTTGTTAACACATGGTCATTTTGATCATATAATCGCTGTTAATCAATTAGTTACTAAATACCAAGTAAAGATATATATTAATGAAAAGGAAAAAGCCTTTTTATCTAATCCATCATTAAATATGTCTACGCAATTTTCTTCGAAAATTATTGTTAATAATCAAGAAAAAGTATTTACCTTTAACGAAAAAACAAAATTTAAACTAGGAAATAGCAGTATAAAAGTGCTTGAAACACCAGGACATACTAAAGGAAGTGTTTGCTTTAAATATAAAAATTTCTTGTTTAGTGGAGATACATTATTTAAAGGTACTATTGGGAGAACTGATTTGCCAACTTCTAACACATTAGATATCCAAAAAAGTATTAGAAAAATAGTTTTACAATGCAGCGATAAAACTGTTGTTTATCCAGGTCACGGAACTGCTACAACTATTATTAATGAAAAAGCAACAAACCCTTTTATAAAAGGGTAAAACAGCTTAAATTAAGCTGTTTTTATTTTAAATTTAAATATTTAGCACTCTTTACTTGACACTGCTAATAAGGTAGTGTATAATGTTGTTGGCAGTCGAAATTACGGAGTGCTAAAAGAGGTGATTTTATGCTTACGAAAAGACAAGAATTAGTCTTAAAATTAATTGTAGATGAATTCGTAAAAACAGCAGAACCAGTAGGTTCTAAGACGTTAGCTAATTTACTTAAAGTATCTTCAGCAACGATTCGAAATGAAATGGTTGGCTTAGAAGAACAAGGGCTAATTGAAAAGACTCATACTTCAAGCGGAAGAGTTCCAAGTGATGCTGGTTATCATTATTATATTGAGAAATTGTTAAATTCAAATAATAGTACTGAAGATAGCTTCACTGTAATTGATGAGTTGTTTAGTAATAAAGATATTAAGCGCGACGAAGCAATAAAACAAGCAATGAACTTGTTAAGTCAATTGACTAATTATACAACAATTGCTTTAGGTCCAAGTGCTTATGGTTCAAAGGTCAAAAAAATAGAATTAGTTCCGCTTTATGAAGACATTTCAATTTTATTATTAATTACTAATTTGGGACATGTTGAAAGTAAGCAAATTGTCATTCCTCCAAATACCGATATTGAGGAAATGAAACGGGTAATTGAGATTTTTAACGAGATTTTATTTGATTGTCCAATTGCCCAAGTAAGTGAAAAATTACATTACGAAATTAATGAGCATCGGATTAAAGAAATTTTAATTTATAATCAAACGATTATCGAAACGTTTTTAGAAGCATTTACTAAGTTTACTCAAAGTAAATATTATTTATCAGGACAGAGCAATATGCTTTATCAACCTGAGTTTAGCGATGTTAGTAGAGTTCGAGAACTATTAGCTTTCTTTGAAAAAAATGATATTTTCCGCTTAGTAGAAGACACTACTAATACGGGAATTACCGTAAAAATCGGGAAAGAGAACTCAATTAGCGCAATGCGAGATTGTACAGTTATTACTGTTCCTTATGGATATGATGGTAACGAAAAAGGGACTATTGCAGTAGTAGGTCCGACAAGAATGGAATATCAAAAAGTTATTCCATTAATAAAATATTTGGCAAAGCACATGTCAAAATTATATAAGGAGTAAGTTATGGCAAAAAAGAAAAATAATAAAGAAGAGGTTAAAAAAGAAACTCTTAAAGAAACAAAAAAAGAAACAAAAAAGGAAACAAAAAAGGAAACAAAAAAGGAAACAAAAAAGGAAGTAA
>CAYZEW010000051.1:7378-8653 GCA_964477825.1 uncultured Candidatus Izemoplasmatales bacterium
GAAACAAAAAAGGAAACAAAAAAGGAAACAAAAAAGGAAACAAAAAAGGAAGTAAAAGAAGAGATAATTGACAAGGTGAAAGAAAAAACACCAGAAGAAATTATTGAAGAATTAAAAGCTCAAATAAAAAGTTTAAAAAATGATTTATTAAAAGAACAAGCAGATTTGCAAAACACTAAAAAGCGACTTGAAAAAGAGCGGATTACTGAAAGAAAATATGCCGCTATGAATATTAGTAAAAACTTATTAACACCACTTGATCATTTCAATTTAGCATTAAAACATGAAATGACAAGTGAAGAAAATGAAAAAATCTTCCAAGGTTTTAAAATGATTAAAGATCAACTTATTAAAGCATTAGAAGATGAAGGTGTCAGTATTATTGATGCCTTAAATGAAGAATATGATCCTAACTTCCACCAAGCGATCATGACTGAAAAAGTCGATGGTAAAGAAGCTAACATTGTAATTGAAGTATTACAAGAAGGATACATGTTTAAAGATAGAGTAATTAGACCCGCGATCGTCAAGATTAGCGAATAATAAAGGAGTGAATAATAATGGGAAAAATTATCGGAATTGATTTAGGAACAACAAACTCATGTGTAGCTATCATGGAAGGTGGCGAAGCAAAAGTTATCGCTAACGCAGAAGGTGTAAGAACTACACCATCAGTAGTAGCATTCAAAAATGGTGAAATTCAAGTAGGAGAAGTAGCGAAAAGACAAGTAATTACTAATCCGGATACAGTCTCATCAATTAAAAGAAAAATGGGAACTTCTTATAAAGTTAAAATAAACAATAGAGAATATACCCCACAAGAAATTTCAGCAATGATTCTTCAAAACTTAAAGAAAACTGCTGAAGATTATTTAGGCCATAAAGTAAGTGAAGCAGTAATTACTGTTCCAGCGTATTTTAATGATGCTGAAAGACAAGCAACAAAAGATGCTGGTAAAATTGCTGGGCTTGAAGTAAAAAGAATTATTAATGAACCTACAGCTGCAGCATTAGCTTACGGAATTGATAAAAAAGATAAATCACAAACTGTTTTAGTTTATGATTTAGGAGGAGGAACATTTGATGTTTCAATTCTTGAGTTAGCAGATGGTACTTTTGAAGTAATTTCTACAGCAGGTAATAATCGCCTTGGTGGAGATGACTTTGACCAAAAAATTATGGATTACTTAGTTTCAGAATTTAAAAAAGAAACAGCTGTCGATTTATCAAAAGATAAAATGGCAATGCAAAGATTAAAAGATGCTTCTGAAAAAG
>CAYZEW010000052.1:0-8617 GCA_964477825.1 uncultured Candidatus Izemoplasmatales bacterium
TGCTGAAGAAGTTATTAAAGGATTAACAACTGCAATTACTGCTTCAAGTGAAGTGGAGTCAAACGCGATGTTTGTTCAAGAGTTATTTCATAATACCTCCTATTTTAGAGTCTATACTTCAACTGATTTAAAGGGAGCAGAAATGGGCGGTGCATTAAAGAATATTTTTGCCCTTGCATCAGGACTGATTTCTGGGAAAGGACTTGGGGATAATGCTCGTGCAGCATTAATTACTAGAGGTCTTGTTGAAATGCAAAAATTTTACGAAATCTATGGCGCAGACCCTAAAAGTCTAATGGGATTAACTGGAATAGGGGATTTAATTGTTACATGTACAAGCCCACATTCTCGTAACTTTCAAGCTGGGTATAAAATCGGCCATGGAAAAGATTTAGAAGAAACGCTTGCTTCAATGACAATGGTAGTAGAAGGAATAAGAACTTGTGAAGCTGCTTATGAATTCGCAAAAGGTAAAAACCTAGATATGCCTATAATTAGCGCTATCTACGAGGTTTTATTTAATAATATGAGTTCGGATGAAGCAACAAAAATGCTCCTTGGAAGAAGTTCAAAGGCGGAGTAATCTATGTTACATATGATTTTTCATACATTTGAAAGGGTTTTTATTTAGTGTTGTAGCCAAGGAATGATATTGACCACAAATTTAATAATTTGTGGTTTTTAAATACGAAAAAGCGGAAAAGTCTTGCAATGAAGCCGTATACTTGCTATAATGTAGATAGTAAAAAAAATAAGGAGGTAATGATATGAACAAAACTGAATTAATTTCAAGAATTGCAGAAGTCTCAGGATTAACTAAAAAAGATTCTGAATTAGCATTAAATTCTACATTAAAAGCTATTCAAGCATCATTAGTTGCAGGGGAAAAAGTTGTACTTACAGGATTTGGAACTTTCGAAGTTAGAAATCGTAAAGCTAGAGTTGGTCACAACCCAAGAACTAACGAAAAAATTAATATTCCTGCACAAAAATCACCTGCTTTCAAAGCTGGTAAAGTATTAAAAGACGCAGTTAGATAATAATTATTAAAAAATAAAAAAATCCTACATTAATTTGTAGTATTTTTTTTAATTTTATGGTATTTTTTTTATGTATCCCAAGGAGGTGTTTTTTATCAATCTAAATAAGTATTTAAAATATGGTAATGGAAAGAGTAGTTCAATTTATACCGCAGTTTTAGCTAACGATACAAAGTTTATCGTTAAATATTATGAGGCTGATCGCAACTTATTTATTACTGATGAACGCCAACAAACATTACTGCATTTAGCTGCGAGAAATAAAGCCCTTCATGCGATGGAATTATTACTAAAACTAGAATTAGATCCAAATATCGGTGATAAATATCAAGAAACTCCTCTTCATATTGCAACTTATATGGGGGCTGTTAATATTGTTAAATTATTACTTAGTTATCAAGCTAACCCGAATTTTGTAAATAATTCTCTCCAAACTCCCCTTCATCGAGCTGCATTTAAAGGAAGTGTTGATGTTCTAAAGTTATTACTTGATAATAACGCTAATATTTACGCTGTAGACGAGAATAGAACCTCAGTGATTCAATATGCGGTTAGAAGTAAAAAGATTAAGGCAGTTAAGTTTTTATTAGACAGAGGAGCTATTATCAACTCCTTAGATATTAGATTACAATCAACCCATCATTATGCTGCTTTATATTCAACTGTAGAAATCGCTAAATATTTAATTGAAAGAGGGGTAAACCCGTATTCTAAGAATCAATATCAGTTTACTCCGTTACATTTAGCAATAGAACATCCACATACTGATATGGTATCTTTATTTTTAAAACATGGTTTAACTAGCTACGATAAAAACAAGTATAATCAGTCGCCTTATGATCTTGCTGTTTTAAAGAATCGTTATGAAGCAGTAGAGCTTTTTAATAAACTTAAAAACGATAAAGAATATCAAAGTAAATTAAAAAATAATTTATTAACATTTAGTATTGTAATGAATGAATTTGATAAAGCAGATTCATTAATTCCGATTACCGATGTAAATGAACGTGACATTTTTGGGAATACAGCATTATTTTATGCGATTATTAATCGTGAAAGTTATTTAGTAGAAAGACTATTACAACATCACGCAGAAATTGAAAATATCGATGCTTTTAAAGATGATGCAATTTATTATGCAACAATTGTTGGTGATTTAGAAATTATTAATCATCTAATTAAAAAACCAATTGATTATACAAAAAAATATGGTGGATATACAGTTTTAGAATTAGCAAAACATAGTGGAAACATTGAAATATATGAGAAATTAAAAAAAGGTTCGCTTCAATAAAGAAGTGAACCTTTTTAAATTGTTATTATTTAAGAATAACTAATTAAAGTTACAAATAGATTTAAAAGAAAATGCATAGTAATTGAAACAAAAATATTTTTATTAGAAACTAAATAAGCAGTTCCTAATACAGCCCCAAGGCCTGCATAATAAATAATTTGTAATAGTTGTTCTGGATCAAATGACATAATATGGATAAATCCGAATATTAAACTACTAACTGTTAAAGCAATAATTCCGGAAATTACTTTTTTAATGTTGTCAATTTTTGGGTTATTAGTTTCTTTTACTTTAATATGAACTAAATCTAAAACGGCTTTTCTAAAGACCAATTCTTCAACTAAAGGAACTAAAAATACTGTAAAAATAACAAGTGAAATTTGATCAAACAACGTCCCTTGCATCAACATATCTAAGGATTCTTGGTTAGCGCTAGTTTCGGTAATTCCTAGCCATTCTAAAATTAAAGAACTACCTACCGAAGCTAAAAGCATTATTAAAAAACCCGCACCTATAATTGTAAAATATCTTTTTTTGTTTGCCATGAAATTTAGAAATTGAATTTTTAAATAATTTCTAAAAAAATAAACAAATAAAACAAATAATGATAAATATAATATTAAGTTAGAAAGACTGCTAAAGAAAATAAATAAAGCATCAATATCTAAAATGTCAGGGAATATAATAATAAAGATTATTTGGAAAACAGAAATCCCAATCATCGCCGCAATGTAAATCCCAATAATCTTAAAGTTTATACTATTTTTGAACATGACTTCACCTCTTTACGACAATTATATCATATTATTAATGAATAATGATAAATTATATCCACAATAATTATTTGACATATCCGTTGATAGTTGGTAAGATATAGAAAGCCAAAGGAAACAGTTATTCAAAGGTTTAAAATCTAATGAAATAAGGGTGGTAAAAATGGCAAAAAAATCATTTGCAGTTATTGGAATGGGACGTTTTGGACAAAGTGTAGTTGAAGAATTAATTAGAAAAGACGTTGATGTTTTAGTAATTGATAAGGATCCAGAAGTTATTGCTAAAATGAGTAAAATAGCAACCCATGCAGTTACCCTAGATACAACAGATGCTCTAGCATTAAAAGAAGTAGGGATTTCTAGTATTGATCATGTTGTAGTTGCGATTGGTGAACAACTTCAAAGCAGTATTTTAACAACACTTATCTTAAAAGATTTAGGGGTAAATAAAATCACTGTTAAAGTTCAAAATGAAGATCATGCTAAAGTTGTTTTAAAACTTGGGGCTGATGAAATTGTTCAACCAGAACAACAGTCAGGGAAAAGACTTGCTAGTAGAATAGTCTCTAATAATGTCTTAGATTATATTGATTTAAATGAAAGTCATAGTTTTATTGTTGTTTATGCAACAGAAAAGATTATTGATTCAACAATTATTAATTTAGATGTTAGAAACAAATTTAATATTAATGTTGTCGCAATTAGAAGAGATGGAAATATTATTATTCCAACGCCAGCTGACGTTATCGAAACTAATGATCAGTTATTGTTAATAGGTAAAAATACAGATTTAGATAAATTTAATAATTGGTTAAGAAAATAAGCTCAAATTGAGCTTATTTTTTATTTGGAAAAGGAATTACTAAAAATAGCAATAAAATCATGAGAAATAATGCTTTTATATTTAATAAATGGTAAAATTAAAATAATCATTAAAAGGATGTGAAAATAATGCCTCTTAAAAGAAATAAGTTATTAGATTCCCTTGATGAACTACGTGATCAGTTAAGTGGAATAAAAAATAGCGATAATGAAATAACTAAGTTAATTTGTAGTGACGAAATTCTTCAAGAAATAGCGCTTAAAAAACCGCTTAAAATAAGTGATTTTTTAGCGATATCAGGAATTAATAAAAGTTTTGTAGATAATTATGGTACTGCCTTTTTAAAAGTGATTAAAACCCATCAAAACAAACAAGCTAACGAAGTGAAAGTTTCAAAAGAAGCTTTTAAAGTATTAGATCATTACAAAGATCGCTTATCTAATATTTCAAGACGTAATAAAAACTTATATATGGGAAAAATCGTTAAAAAAAATAATTTTGATATGGCAACATTAGTTAGTTCTTTAGAAATTATTGATTTTATTACAAATAAAAATAAAACGGTTTTTAATTTTAGTTTTCCAAATACCCAAAAAGGTGATAATTTAGAAAAACGTATTATTACCCTTTATCGAGAAACAAATAAAGCTTTTAAAGAAACCGGGGCTTATGATTTATATCTTGCTTACCCGTTTATTGAAGGAATATTTAAAAGAGAGAGTTTTGCTATTAGAGCGCCACTCTTGTTTTTTCCCGTAAAACTTAAAAGAACAAAAAGAACTTTTAGCTTAGTAAAAGATAAAGATAAAGATATTGTTTTTAATCGAGATTTATTACTCGCAACATCTAAAATGGAAAAAAATAAAATCATAGCTAATGCGCCATACATTAATGCTTTTAATAAAAAAGTACTAATGGAAACAGTTATTCCTTATTATAAGGATAATGGAATAAACATCAAAAACGGTGATATTAGTTACACTTTTAAAGAATATGATAATGTCTTAAAAGATACCTTTATAAAACGAAAAAAAGGGGTTTTCAGTTTAAATGAATATCTAATTTTAGGGCGTTACAAGCTATACTCATCATTCATTCAAAAGGATATGAATAAAATCTTAAATACAAATAAATATAACGAGTTATTAGAAGGATTAATCGATGAATCTAACCTTTACAGTAAAGAAAAACATTCTAGTTTTAAGGAAACTAAAGATGGGGTAGATGAAACAAAATTATCATATATTAATGAGATTAACTTTTCTCAAGAAAAAGTCATTAACTTAGTCACAAAAGAGAAAAAGTTAGTAGTTTGGGGGCCTCCTGGAACGGGAAAAAGTCAAACGATTACTAACTTAATTGCGGCCAGTGTTATGAAAGGGGAAAATGTTTTAGTAGTTAGTGAAAAGAAAGTAGCGCTTGATGTAATCTATTCTCGCTTGAGAAGTGCCTCAAAATATACGATGTTTATTGATGATGCTGAAAATAAACAAGATTTTTATTATAAACTTAATAACTTTGTTAATCCTTCTCCACCTAGGAGAACTTTAAATAATGATATTTATCGTTTAGAAGAAGAAATTGAAACGATTTTAAAAACGATGAATCAATCCTTGAAATTATTATATAATCAAAAAATAGAAGATGTTCCAATTCATGAATTATATAGTAGATATGTTACTGATAAAGCAATTATTAAGGAACTAAGTCCGAAAAGAGTTCATCAAATGTTTCAAAATACTTTTAAAAAAATCGCTTTTAATGAATTGAAACAGTTAGAAAAAACCTTTGATAAAGCAAGTAATTTAAAAGATTATCTAGGTTATAATAAAATTGTTAAAACATACCCAATCATTAAAAAACTAGAACTAAAAATTACAAGAAGTAATAAAATTGAGTTTCAAGAATTTAATGATGATTACTTAGCCTTAGTAGAAAGTTTAAATAAAAGTTGGATTTTTAAAAGAAGAAAACTTAAAAAAGCTTTTCTTAATGATAATAAATTACGGCTTAAGTTTTTAACTAAAAAAGCTAGGACTGATAAAAAATATTTAAAACTATTATTGAAAAACAAAGAACTTCATCAATACCTTTTTGATAATGTTGCTAAAATCAGTAAAATTAAAACAAAATATCAACAACTATCTAAAAAAGAAATCATCTTTGTTGAGATGTTACAACATCATCATCTAGTTAAGGATATTCCAAATATTTCAAAATATCGTCATTATTTATTTGATGCTTTTTATACTGGATATTTAGAAGAATTTAAAACAAAAAACCAAAAATATTTATATATTATTGATAAATATGAAGAAAAAGTAAAAACTTTAAATGCTTTAATTTCCGAAAAACAACAAATTACAATTGAATCATTTGAAATGGAACTTTATAAACACGCTTTAAACTTTTCTAATTCGAAAAGAATTATGGATATTAAGCGAATTTTAGAAGGAACTAGAAGAATGAGTGTTAAAGCATTTATTGATATTTTTCAACTGGAATTATTAAATAATGTTCGGATTTGGATGATGACTCCAGAAGTTGTTAGTGCTGTTATTCCCCTAAATTATGGGATGTTTGATTTAGTAATTTTTGATGAAGCATCACAAATGTATGTTGAAAAAGGAATCCCAGCAATTTATCGTGCTAAAAAAGTTGTTATTGCAGGAGATACTAAACAGTTACGCCCATCAAGTTTAGGAATAGGAAGACTTGAAGAAGAGGATGAATATTACGAAAATGAAGGACTTAAAGATATTTCAATGGACGCAAAAAGCTTGCTAGATCTAGCACGTTATAAATATGATGAAACGATTCTAAACTATCATTACCGTTCAAAATATGAAGAATTAATCGCTTTTTCAAATCATGCCTTTTATGAAGGAAAATTAATTGTTTCACCAAACGTCTCACTTAGTAAAAAACCACCGATTGAATATATCTATGTAAAAAATGGAATTTTTGAAAACAGAAGAAATCTTCAAGAAGCAACTGCAGTTATTAAATTAATTAAAAAAGTTTTTAGAGAACGAGAAAATAATGAAACAATCGGGGTAATTACTTTTAATAGTTCACAACGAGATTTAATTGAAAATTATATCGATGAAGAACTATTTAAAAAATCACGTTACCAAAAACAGTTTACTACCGAATTATTTAGAAATGATAATGGTGAAGACACTTCTTTATTTGTTAAAAACATTGAAAATGTGCAGGGTGATGAACGGGATATCATTATTTTTTCAATGGGGTATGCTAAAAATAATGATGGGGTTATTGCTAGAAGATTTGGTTGGTTAAATAACGAAGGTGGACAAAACAGACTAAACGTAGCAATAAGCCGTGCTAAAAAGAAAATATATTTTGTTTCTTCATTGTATCCAGAAGAATTAAAAGTTGATGATTTAAAGAGCGAAGGACCAAAATTACTTAAAAATTATATGCGTTATTGTTATTATGTATCAAATAACCAAGTTGATCGTGCTAAAGCTGTTTTAGAACAGTTAAGTTCTTTAGAAAATGATCAAAAAAATAATCAACTTTCTTCTTTAGTAGAAAGTATTAAAAAGAAATTAGAAAGTAACAATTTTACTGTTGAAACAGCCCTTGGGATAGGGAACTACAAAATTGATTTAGCAATTTATGATGAAGAAAATGCAACCTTTAAATTAGGAATAATTTGTGATTTTGATGATTATTTAACCCTTGATGCTAGAAGAGATCTTCTACATCAAGAAAAATATTTACAAGCAAGAAATTGGAAAATATACCGGATATTTGCTTCTAATTGGTATGCTAATCCGCAAAAGGAAATGAAAAGAATTAAAGAAATATTGAAAAAATAAAGGAGATAAAGAAAGAAGGATTATTATGGGAATTAAACGTTTTGAAGGGACAGGAAGAATGAGTAGAGTAGTTGAATATAATGATACTTTATATTTTTGTGGACAAACTGATAAATTGGCAGGTGACACAATTGAAGAACAAACAAAAGGTGTTTTAAAAAAGATTGATGATTTATTAGAAAAATATGGATCATCAAAAGAACATCTTTTATCGATTACTATATATTTAAAAGATATGTCATTATTTGCTGGAATGAATCAAATATGGGATGAATGGGTAATTAACGGAGCAGAACCAGCTCGTGCAACTGTTCAAGCAGCAATGGCAAGAGAAGAAATATTGGTAGAAATGTCAGTTATTGCAGCTAAAAAACATCAAAAATACCAAAATTTATAATAAATAGATGGGTTAAATAGGTTGTTAAGAGAATTTAGAGACTTTATCAATAAAGAAAATGTTCTCGATTTAGCAATTGCCTTTACTATTGTGTTTCTATTAGGAAAGAGCAAAATTGTTGTCAACCATTTTAAATCAAGAAATCATTTAGAAGATATGATTGAATTTAAAAGAAGATTAAGAATAATCTGAGAAGAAGCAATCACTCGTGAAAAAAGTAAAAAATGTGATAAATATTAATATTGAATGTTATTTAATGAAATGAAAATAGTTGCTAAAAAATATCAAATTAAGAAAAAGATAAAGGGTGGTAATAGTATTGGAGAAAATAATTAATTTTAGAAGTTTGGCCAAAGACAAGTTAAATAAAAATGGAAAAAGGATTATTCCAAACACGATTTTCCGTAGTGGGATTTTAACTTTTGCTTCTAAAAAGGATCTA
>CAYZEW010000053.1:0-8191 GCA_964477825.1 uncultured Candidatus Izemoplasmatales bacterium
TTCCTCCCCCACTAGATCCTAAAAATCCAGTAACTCCAGGTGTATTACGAACAACGAACCAAGAATCATCAGTTACTTCCATTTCTAAGAAAACATATCCTGGAAATGTTTTAACCATTTTTTCTTTAATTGTTCCGTCTGCTTTTTTTTCAACTTTTAATTCTTCAGGAATCATTACTTGGAAAATTTTATCTTCCATTTGCATTGATTCGATACGACGTTCTAAGTTCATTTTAACTGAGTTTTCAAACCCAGAATAAGTTTGAACTATATACCATCTTCGATCTCCCATTATTAAGCTCCTAAGCTATTAAGCCATAAGAACAAAGGTCTTAAACCAAAATCGATTAATACAAAGAATAATCCAACAAAGAAAATAAATCCAAATACTCTAGCACTATGTTCTGCGATCATTTTTCTATTAGGCCATGAAACTTTTTTCATTTCCCCAATACTTGGCATAAAGAACGGCCAAATTGAAAGAGCAAATGATGCAACTCCAATTACAATTACAAAAATTGAGAAAATCGTAATTTTTAAATCTGAGTTAAAAATCCACCAATCAGTAAATTTGATTTCTAAGATTGTTCCTTCAATTAAATATATTCCTAAAATTAATACGATTGCTCCTAAAAATCCTAGTAAGATTTTTTCAAAAGGATATTCCTTTTTTAAAATTTCTAATACTTTACTTTTTTTAATATCTTCTGTTTTCTTTGCCATTTCTCTTTTCTCTCCTATTTGCTCTCTTTGTGGATTGTGTGTTTTCCACATCGTTTACAATATTTTTTAATTTTCAAGCGTTCTTTGTTATCTTTATTTTTATATGTAGTGTAGTTCCTTGATAAACAAACTTCACAAATTAAAATTACTTTTTCTCTCATATTACCACTCTCTTGCATTTATATAATTTAGCAAACTTCTATATTTTTGTCAAGTTACTTATTAAAATGTTTTTTTATTTTTGCCTTTGCACGATGTAAAGAATTATAAATTTCCTTGTCCTTCATACCGTGTTTTTCACTTATATAAGAAACGCTATAATTATTTAGTTCTCTTAAAGTATATACTAAATACTCACTATTTGTTAGTATTTTTGCAATTTCTTTTTTTAATAAATCATAATAAACACTGTTTTGATTTAGATTATTATTTGTTTCATATATAAATAATTCGTTATTTTTAAAAATTTCGATTCGCCGAATCTTTTTTGATAAGATTGTCATATATTTTCGTTCTAAATTAAGTTCAAAATAACGGGTAAACGATTTTTGATAAATATCATTAAACGTTTTAATTGATTTATATAAAATCATCATTCCTTCTTGGAACATATCTTCATATTCTTTATAAAGGTTAAATTTATATATTTTTTTAGAAATTAAGCGAGAGTACTTATCAAACATTAACTCTAGTGCTTCATTATTACCTTCTCTAATTAGGTTAATAATTTCATAGTCGTTATGTTTTTGATAAGTCAAACAGTCTCACCCTTTCATATGATATATTTCATAAATAACTAATGCGGCAGAAACACTAGCATTTAAACTATTAACATGACCACTCATCGGAATTTTAACAAGATAATCACAGTTTTCTTTAACTAATCTACTAATTCCTTTTCCTTCACTACCAATTACTACACATAAATTAGTATCTGTGTCAATCTCATGAATTGTTTTCTTTGTTTCCGCATCTGTTCCAACAACCCAAAACCCGTTCTTTTTTAAAGCTTTAAGCGTTTGTGTTAAATTAGTTACTTCTACCACATCAACATGTTCTATCGCTCCTGTGGACACTTTTGCGACAGTAGCGTTTAATTTAACGCTTCTGTTCTTCCCGATAATCACTGCATCAACATTAAAGGCATCTGCACTCCTTAAAATTGCTCCTAAATTATGAGGATCTTCTAAAGAATCAAGCATGATAAATACTTTATTAGTTTTTTCTTTATTCATTACTTTTTCTAAGGTTTGATA
The DNA here is from genome assembly GCA_964477825.1 of uncultured Candidatus Izemoplasmatales bacterium. Taxonomy (GTDB): domain Bacteria; phylum Bacillota_I; class Bacilli_A; order Izemoplasmatales; family Izemoplasmataceae; genus JAFGXW01. The sequence goes on from CAYZEW010000053.1 coordinate 1,980, forward strand.
CTTATAGTCTTCCACTAATGCGCCAATCCCTTGGTTATTTGCTGGTAAAAGTTTATTAAGATTAAATTTATCCATTTCTTTTACTTTAATATTCTTTGTTTTAGCTAATTTCATAATCTCGTAATTAGTCCCTTTTTGAAGGTATAACTCTTCGATTTTATGATTAACTTTCATCGCTTCTAAAACCGGATTTTTACCAGTAATAATGATTGCCATAAGATCACTTCCTTTTTCTCTTTATATTTTAACATAATCTATTATTCTTTACTAATGAAAAATGTTGAAAAATATTGCTCTAAACTACTTTTAAAGCTATAATTATTAAGAAGAGGTGATTTGATTGGACAAATTACAAGTTGCACAATTATTAAAAACAAATATTACAAAAACAATGGGCTGTACTGATATTGGTGTTGTTGGTTATATTGCTTCTATTGGAGCATATACATTAAGAAATAAACAAATCAAATCAGTGAAATTATTGATGAGTGAAGAACTTTACAAAAATAGTGTAAATGTTGGGGTTCCCGGCCTTAAAGAAAGCGGATTAGAAAAAGCTCTTGCTTTAGGAATTTTATTAAAAGATCCTAAAAAACAACTAAGTGTTTTTGAAAGTGTTACAAATGATGATATTGAAAAAATCGGAGCGATATTAGATCGCATTGATGTTGAAATTAATTATCAACATTTTGATGACACTGTTTTATATGAAGAATTAAACATTACCTCAACTGAAGGTGATGAAGTAACTATCGTCATTAAAGATTCTTATGATAATGTTGTTAAAGTCGTTAGAAATGGAAATGTTTTAGAAGAATATGAAACTAAACAATTATTGAAAAGAGTAAATAAATATAAAATTGATAGTTTTGATGATATTTATGATTTCATTGAAGCAGAAGATTATGAAGGTCTAGACTACTTATTTGATACCGCAGCCTTACAATATAAAAATGCTCGAAAAGAAATTATTAGAGAAGAAGGACATTTCTTAGTAGAAGATTTAAGAGAAGCTCAAAAAGATTGTGTTTATGATTTATCAAATTTCTTAAGAATGCATATTTCTGTTCCTTCAAGACTCAGAATGGCAGGCGAAATCTATACTGTTTATGGGGTAGCCGGAAGTGGGAACTTAGGAATCGGAACCTTAATTACCCCAATGTTTTTAGCTGATGCTTTAAAACTTAGTGAACTTGAACGTCAAAAAATTATTTTATTATCTTTTTTAACAAGTGTTTATGTTAAACAAGAAATGAATATTGTGACAGTTTTATGTGGAACTGGGCATGCTACTGGATGTAGTGCTGCAGCGGTAACTACTTATATTAAAGGCGGAACTAGAGAACAAGTAAAAGACTCCATTAATATTTATTTATCAAGTTCAATGGGCTTTGTATGTGACGGAGCAAAACTTTCATGTACTCATAAAGTATCTTTTGCAGCAATGAACGGAATGATTGCTGGAAAAATGGCTGTTGAAGATAAAAACTATTGTGATGGAATGGGCTTAAGTAAGATTAGTGTTGATCAAACAATTAAAAATTTAGGAAAACTAAATAACGAGATTTTAAATTCAGCTAATAAAGGCATTATTGAATTAATCTAAAATAAAAATGAGAACAAAAATTTGTTCTCATTTTTTAATGATTGTCATTAACTCTTCTAGTCGCTTTAACTCTTTATTTAAATAAAGATATCCAATTAACGCTTCAAACCCTGTAGCTTGTTTATAGATTGCTAAACTAGTGTTTTTAGGTTTACGATCAGTATTAGCATTTCTTCCTCTTTTAAAAACATTAATTTCCATTTCACTTAAAGCGTCATAAATTTTATCTAAGGCTTTTTTTTGGCCTTTTGCACTTGTATATTTAATTGCTTCTTGATGAAGTTTATCAACTTTTATATACCCTTCTTTTAAAAGCATTTCTCGAATATATACCTCATAAATTGCATCCCCAATATAAGCTAAGGTTAACCCGTTATATTGTAGCATTTAAATAATTCCTTTTGCTTGGAGTAAGTCTCGGTATTTATCAGCACTTGTAAAGTCTTTGGCCTTTCTTGCTTCTAACCATTTTTTATAAATCTCTTTATCTTCTTTTGATAAAGGTTTTTTATTTGTTTTTAAGCCTAGTACTTTAAAGAAATCATCAAACATTATTAATGCCGCAAGCAATAAACTATCGCTTGCTTTTGAACGTAATAATTGATTAACTTTTTTATTTAGATTTTGCATGGCAGTAATTGCGTTTGCGGTATTAAAATCATTATCCATCGCTGTTACAAATTCATCAAAAATAGCTTGTAAATCTCCATCTCTTTCTGAAGTCCCTTCTAAATAATCATTTAAATCAAGTTTTAAATATAAAGCTGAATATGTTCTTAAGATTTTTTCCCATTCTTTTAAATAGACATCCAATGCTTCGTCACTATAGTTAATCGGACTACGGTAATGAGTTGATAAAGTAAATAATCTAAAACCGTTCGGATCAACTGTTAAATCCTTTACTAAGATAACTTTTCCTTCGCTTTTACTCATTTTACTTTTCCCGATATTTAATAACCCATTATGCATCCAGTATCTTGCTAAAGAATGATGGTTTAAAACTTCAGATTGGGCAATTTCATTTTCATGATGGGGAAACATTAACCCACTTCCTCCACCATGAATATCAATTTGTTCCCCAAAAACATCATCGATCATTGCGACACATTCAGTATGCCATCCTGGTCTTCCTTTACCAAATGGTGAATCGAACTGGATTCCAACATCTGTTTTTTTCCATAATGTAAAGTCTAAAGGATTTTCTTTTTTAACGTTAATATCAACTCGTGAACCAACAATTAAATCTTCTAGTTTACGGTTTGACAAAACTCCATAATTTTTTACTTTTGAAACTCTAAAATAAACATCACCATCAATTTTATAAGCATAGCCTTTATCAATTAAAGTTCCAATATAATCAATAATATGATCCATATATTCTGTAACTCGTGGTTGAATATAATTAGTACTTGAGTTTACTTTTTCTACATCTGCTAAAAAAGCCGCAATAAACTTATCAGTAATTTCTTTTTCAGTAGTTTCAAGTTCTAGTGCTTTAGTAATTATTTTGTCATCAACATCAGTAAAGTTTGAAACAAACTTTACTTTATAGCCTTTAAATTCAAAATAGTTTCTAACGGTATCAAAAAAGATTACCGGCCTAGCATTCCCGATATGAATATAATTATAAACAGTTGGTCCACATACATACATATTAACAATTCCTTCATGAATTGGAACAAACTCTTCTAATTGATTAGAATAAGAATTAAATATTTTCATTTTTTTCACTTCCTAAGATTGATTTTAACTATCATATAATACGCCTTAACTTCTATATAGTCAATTTAATTATATCTAAACAGTTACTCATAGTAAACAAAAAAACAGGAGAAATTCTCCTGTTTGCTAATTCATTAAAGTTTTACAACGTTCGCAGCTTGTGGTCCTCTGTCTCCTTCAACCACTTCAAATTCAACTTTTTGACCTTCGTCTAAAGTTTTGAATCCTTCTCCTGTGATAGCTTTGAAGTGAACAAAAATATCTAGTTCATCTTCCGTAGTAATAAATCCGTAACCTTTTTCTGAATTAAACCATTTAACTGTACCTGTCATGTAAATCTCCTTTTCTTTTGTTATTTCATACTATAATTATAATATATTTTTTTTGTAAATGCAAACATTTAAGGAGAAAATGGCTTGGCTAAACATTTTTAAAAATATCGGCGTTTCTATGCAATAAAAAAAGTAAATAATTATTTTTTATCTTTTCTTAAACACATAAACCAATCTAAGCAATAAGAATCGTCATCTTTTTCTGCCATTCTTTCCTTAGCAACTCCACAACTTCCAGCTGGTGGAACGATAACGTCGTCTCCTGGTCTCCAGTCTGCTGGTGTAGCAACACCTTCAGCATCAGCTTTTTGTAATGCTTGAATAATTCTTTTAATTTCATCAAAATTACGTCCTGTAGATAATGGGTAATAAAGGATCGTTCTAATTTTTGCTTCTGGGTCCATAATAAATACGGCACGTACTGCTTGAGTACTTGATTGTTTTGGTTGGATCATTCCAAATTTGTTCGCAACATTCATTGAAATGTCTTCGATTAATGGGAATAATACTTCCATTTTTTCCATTCCGTTCCATTTGATTTTTTCTTTAATTGTTCTAAGCCATGCAATGTGAGCATAAAGTGAATCTACACTAAGACCAATTAATTCAGTATTTAAAGCTTTGAATTCATCATACATTCTAGCGAATGTCATAAATTCACTTGTACATACTGGTGTAAAGTCAGCTGGGTGACTGAATAAAATAACCCATTTCCCTTTGTAATCTTCTGGGAAATTAATTTCCCCTTGAGTAGTTGTAGCGGTAAATTCAGGTGCATCATCACCGATTAGTGGCATTCTGTAATACTCTTTAACTTCTTCCATTTTCATTCTCCTTTTTCTTTTTTTTCTTATTTGATTTATATTTTATAAGTAACCCTTATTTTTTAATGTTTTTGTTGACAAGATGGACATATTCCTTTTAATAAAACAACTTCTTCGTTAACACTAAACCCTTCAAGTCCTGAAAAATTATGTTCAGTTTTTACTAATGGAATATCATATAGTTTTCCACAAACTTCACATTTGAAATGTGAATGTTCTTCTAAGATAACTTCGTATCTTGCTTCTTGCGATCCAACTGTTACTTCTTTAACAATTCCTGTTTCAACAAATAACTTTAAAACATTATAAACTGTTGTTTTTGATAACGTTGGGAGTTTCTTGTTTAGTTTTTTATAGATCATATCGACATTAGGATGAACCCGGTTATAATCTAGATAGTTATATACCTCAATCCTTGTTAAGGAAGGGCTAATTCCATGGTCTTTCAATAATTCTACATGCGATTTTTTCATAATATCAATCCTTTGTAACGATTTCATTTTTGTAATGATTATAATTTAAGTATACACCCATATTTGTCAAGATGCAAAACATATGCTTAAAAAAATAATAGGCTAAATTTAGCCTATTATTTGAATACTTCATCATATAATTCTTCTTTAAACCCTACTAAAACTTTATCATTAAAAATTACTAACGGTCTTTTTATTAACATGCCATTATTAGCTAATAATTCATAAATCTCATCTAAGGACATCTCTTTATATTTATCTTTTAATTCTAATTCACGGTAAACTTTACCACTTGTATTAAAAAACTTTTTAATATCTAAGCCACTTAATTTATGATATTGTTTCATCTCTTCTTTTGTCGGAACTGTTTCTTTTAAATCAAAAGTTGTAATCTCAATATTATTATCTTTAAAATACTTAATTCCTTTTTTATAAGTTCCACAAGTTTTAATTCCGTATACCTTAATCATTTACTTGCCTCTTCTGTCATAGATGAGTCTTCAATCAGTTTATTAATTTCTGCGACTTCTTTTAATGTTAAATATCGCCATTTACCAGTTGGAACATCTAGTTTAATATTCATAATTCTAATTCTTTTTAATTTATATACTTTATATCCCAAGTAATCACACATTTTTCTAATTTGGCGATTTAATCCTTCAACCAAAATAATCTTAAATTCATAATCACTAATTTGTTCTACTTTACATTTTTTAGTAACTGTCCCCATAATTGGAATCCCGTTACGCATTTTTTCTAAAAATTCATTAGTAATTTTTTTATTTACCTTAACAACATATTCTTTCTCGTGTTTATTCCCAGCGCGTAATATCTTATTAACAATATCGCCATCATTAGTCATAAAGATTAATCCTTCACTATCTTTATCTAATCTCCCGACATGAAATACTCTTTTAGGGTGATTCAAAAAATCAACAATATTATTTTCAATTGTTGGATCAGTTGTAGAGACTATTCCTCGTGGTTTATTTAAAGCAATATAGATCTTTTTTATGTTTTTTAAAATGATAATATTATCAACTTTAATTAAATCTTCTTCGTCAACTTTTTGACCTTTTTCAGGGACTTTTCCATTAACCGTTACTCGCTTAGCTTCAATTAACTTATCAGCTTCTCTTCTTGAACAAAAACCAGCTTCACTTAAATACTTATTAATTCTTGTTCCCATTAGAAATCATCCTTTCTAATTAACAATTTCTTTAACTCTCCCAACAATCCCACTTTCTAACATTAC
>CAYZEW010000054.1:0-7913 GCA_964477825.1 uncultured Candidatus Izemoplasmatales bacterium
ACAAATATGTCCTGGAACCCAATCTAAAATAACACTAATATTATTTTGATGACATTGATCAACAAAATACATTAAGTCTTTTGGAACTCCATAACGCGATGTTGCGCTATAATAACCAGTTCCTTGATATCCCCATGATTGATCTAAAGGATGTTCTACTATTGGCATTAATTCCACATGTGTAAAGCCATTTTCAAGTAAATATGGAATTAGTAAATCAACTAATTCGTTATATTTATGAAAACTGCCATTTGGTTTTGTCATCCATGTTCCTAAGTGAACTTCATAAATCGACATTTGTGATTCATATGGTTTTTTAAAATCACGGCTTTTTAAAAAGTTACTGTCTTGCCAGTTATAGCCTTCTAGATTATAGATTTTTGACATTGTGTCCGGGCGTTCACTACTAAAAAAAGCATAGGGATCACTTTTATATAACGTTTTTCCCGTAAAGGTTTTGATTTCATATTTATACATTTGCCATTCTTTAGCGTCTTTTACAAGTAAACTCCATATCCCTCTTTCATCAACCTTTTTCAAGTTATGAACCCAAGCTTGATAGTTATTAAACTCTCCTAAAACATTAACTTCCTTAGCGTGAGGAGCGTATACTGTAAAACGAGTTCCTAAAAATTCGTTAGTTTCACTATATTCTAAATGCGCTCCAAAAAGACGGTAAGCATCATAGAGCTTTCCTTGATTGAAAAAATAGAGGTCTTCCTTACTAAAATGAGTCATAAGCATCTCCTTCTTTCACGCTTTTTTTAATTAATTCGTAATCAAAGCCTTTATTTAATAATGCTTTAATTACTTTACTTTTTTCTTCATAATTATGAAGGTTATAGCGTTTTTTTAAGACGGTTAATTCTTTTTTTATTAACGGTTCTTCATCAATTGCCCCTTTTATTCTTGCTTGATTAGAAATTAAGGCAGCTTCAATAATATTTAAAGAAAACCCTTTGTTTACTAGTTTTCTTTTAAGACTTAAGTAAGCTTTTCGATATGGCTTTTTAATTTTGTATTTTGTTTCGTTTTTAATGATTTCAGCAATTTTTTGATACTGAACTTCATCTTTAAATTTAAGGAGTACTTGATCAATTAAATCATAATGAATTCCTTTTAAGATTAGTTTTTCTTTAAGATAAGCTGGTCCAACCAAACTATAATCAATTTTTTCATTAATATACGTTTCTACATATAGATTATCGTTTAAATATTGATCTTTTTTTAGTCTTTGAATTGTTTTATTGATTAGTTCTTCATCTTCTGTTTCTTTTTTTAAGCGTTTTTTTACTTCGCTAATTGTCCGCATTTTATAATCAATAAAATTTAAGGCTTTTTCATATAATAAATCTTCTGTTTTTACCTTAGTAATTATTTTATATTCCTCGTCTGATAAAGTTCTTGGGGTTAACAAGTTATATGTAATAATCATGTTTTCAGAAACAAGATGTTTTTCTTCTTTGTTTTCGTGATTAATAATCAAAAGATAGCGATTTTTTTTCGTTTTTTTAATTTCAATTAATTTATTCATTTAATAAATAAGCAATCGCTGCTTGAAGTTGCGAGTCATTTAAAGGGTCATCTTGATAAAGATCAAGAGCTTCATTTATCACTACTAAAGTATCACTATCTATATTCCCAGTCACGGTTAAAAAATGCGTTATTTGGATATCACTGATTGCTTGTTTAGTAGCAATATCGTAATAACCATCTGTTCTAACGTTATAGCCCATAATATTTAAAATCAGTTGGATATCTGCGACTCTTTGGTCGACTGTGTCATACATGATTTCTGTTTCGTCCCCAAAAAGAAAAACTTTATAAGCTTGTTCAATTGCGGTTAAATCAACAACGATATCTGGAGTAATTCCGTCACTTCCACCATCATAATGAACCCAATTACCGTCGCTAGTGAACCATTTACCAATGGTAATATGTAAACTGTCTCCAAGGGTTGCACTTAAAGAAACATCTCGTTGCATTGTTCCTTTTCCATAGGTTGTTTGGCCAACTAAAGTGTAGCCACCATGTTCTTGCATTGCACTTGCGAAGACTTCACTAGCTGAAGCACTATTTCCGTTTACTAAGGTAACAATATCGTATCCCCGGTCTTCGTTACGTGAAGCAAAATACTCATCTCTTTTAAATTCACCATCATCAAAATACTCAGTTGAAAACATTGGTTTTCCGTCTGAGATTAGAAATTGTCTTAACATGTTATAAACAGTTCCTAAATGGCCACCACCATTATCACGTAAATCAACAATTAAAGCATCAATTCCTTGTGTTTCTAAATCGGCAAGGCCGTTAACAAATAACTCTAATGTTTCATCACCAAAAGTAGTAACTTTAAGATAGCCAACAGTTTTAGCTCCTCTTTCAAAAGAATCAACATAAACAGTAGCACTATCAATCACCCTTCTTGTCATTGTTAAATTAATTAATTCACTGAAGCCGTTACGCATAATTCCAATTGTTACATCAGTTCCTTCATCACCGATAATTAAGCCAACAATTTCATAAAATGGGAGTTCATAAATAGATTCACCATCAACTTCCGCGATCACATCGTTAACTCTAATTCCTGCCATATCTGCAGGACCATTATCTTTGACTGCTTCAACAACTAAATAACCTTCAAAATATCTAACAGTTACCCCAATCCCCACATATGTTTCTCCGAAACCTTGTTGGTATTGCGCAGCTTCTTCATAATCAAAATAAGATGTGAATGGATCATCTAATGATTTTATCATCCCATCAATTGCTCCATCTAACAATTCTTCACGAGTGGGTTGTTTATAATGGTTTTCCATTAATTCTTCCATCACTTCGATTAAAGTTGCATCTTTTTCTTGATCTAATGTCGGGACACTCCCTGTCATTGATCCAATGAAAAAGCTGGATGCAATTGCTGTTAAAAAAGATGCAATAATTATAAATTTCTTAGCCATTATTCATCACTCTCTCTTTCTTCAAAATCACCATGGATTTCAGTTGCTGGGGTTACATATACAAAAGCATTTTCATCAATTTGAGCGACAATATTTCTTACTAAATAGTATTCACTTCTTGTGATTACTGTCACTAACATTGTTTTTTTAGTTTTAGAGTACCCACCCTTAATTTCAATTTCAGAAACACCACGATAAACAGCGTTATAAATCGATGTTTTTATTTCCTCAGGATAATCAGTAATTATTTGGACTGCTTTTTTAGAGTTACTTCCAACAATTACCATATCCGCAACTTTACCACTTATAAACATTGTGATGATTGCGTATAATCCTGTTATAATTCCATATTCACTGTAAAAAACGATTACCCCTAGTAAAATAATTAAACCATCGATTAAATAGATTGAAATGCTTAACGGTAATTTAAGTTTTTTATTTAAAATTTTAATAGGGATATCAGTTCCCCCACTTGTTCCCCCATATTTAATAACTAAGCCAAACCCAAGTCCTAAAAAGAACCCGCCAAAAGTTACAGCTAAAACATAATCATTATTTATATCAAGGAGTGGCAATAATCTTTCAAACAAATAAAGAATGACTGGGAATAAAATTGAACCATAAATGCTTTTAATAAAAGTTTTTTTACCTAAAAAGATTAAGGCAAGTCCCAGTAACAACATATTAAAAATGAAAACTATATAGGAAATTTTAACCCCATAAAGTTTATTAAAAACAAGTCCAAGCCCACTTACTCCTCCAGCTACTAAGTCTGAGGGAAAAAGGAAATAGTAAAAACTAATAACCATTAGAATAATTCCTAATGTAATCATTGCGTATTGTTCTGTTTTAGTTATTCTTCTTAATTTTTTATGTTTTAACACCCTTCTTCACCTCGAGTAAGTAATTTTAAATAACTATAAATAAAAGCTTTAATATCACCATCTAAGACTTTGTTTACTTGACTTGTCTCTTGATTAGTCCGATGATCTTTTACCATTGAGTAAGGATGCATCACATAACTTCTAATTTGGGAACCAAACGAGATTAAGGAATTATCAGAACGATAACTTGACATTTCAGCTTGTTTTTTAGCTTTTTCTAATTGATAAAGTTTTGCTTTTAAGATTTTTAGCGCTTTGTCGCGGTTTTTAAATTGAGACCGCTCATTTTGAACACTAACAACAAGTTTGGTTGGTAAATGAGTTATTCTTACAGCTGAATCGGTAGTATTAACACTTTGTCCTCCAGCCCCACTTGATCTAAAAGTATCAATTTTTAAATCTTTTTCGTTAATCTCAACATCAATTGAATCATCAATTTCTGGAATAACGATGACCCCCGCAAAACTAGTATGTCTTCTTCCTCCTGAATCAAAAGGACTAAGTCTTACAAGGCGATGAACCCCGTTTTCTGCCTTTAAATATCCATAGGCATATTCTCCTCTTAAAGTAAATGTTACACTTTTTAATCCGGCTTCATCGCCATTTTGGTAATCTAGTAATTCAAAATCATAATTTTCAAGTTCACCATAACGTTTATACATTCTAAAAAGCATTTCTGCCCAGTCTTGAGACTCTGTCCCTCCAGCTCCTGGGTGAATTTCAATAATCGCGTTAAGCTTATCATTTTCATCAACAAGTAAAAGTTCAATACTCAGTTCTTCAGCTTGCTTTTTCACTTTTTTACTTAATTCATTAAACTCATTAAGCATATCTTCTTCTGTCAACATAAATTCATAAACTAATTGGAGTTCTTCATAAAGATTAATTAGTTCATTAATTTTTGTTTGTTTGTTTTTAAAGCCTTTTAATCGTTTAACAATTTTTTGAGCGTTTTCCGAATCATGCCAAAAACCTTGATCACAAGTTAGTTGATCAAGTTTTTTAATTTCTTTTGCTAAACTAGTTAAATCTGTCATTGAAATAACTTCTTCGTATAGTTTAGTAATTTCTTTAAACGCTTGTTTTACATCTGAATTTTGCATTATATCACCTGCAATAAAGACTCAAGATTTCTCTTGAGCCAGCATTTTATCTTCCGTGGCAGTTTTTATATTTTTTACCTGAGCCACATGGGCAAGGATCGTTTCTACCAATTTTTTTAGATACTCGTGGTTTACGTTTTGTATTTTCTTCTTTACCAGAAGATGTCATTGTTGGTTTCGCTACTTGAACACGTTGTAAGTTATTTCTAACAACAGCTCTTAAAACATATTTAGTAACGTTATCTTCAATTGATAAAACCATTTCACTAAATAATCTAAAACCAACTTCCTGGTATTCTCTTAATGGATTAACTTGAGCGTATGATTGAAGACCAATTCCTTGGCGAAGTTCACTCATTTGATCAATGTGTTGAACCCAGTAAGTATCTACTACGCGTAAAACTACTACTTTTAAGAATTCATTAAATTTCTCTTCATCAAATTTACTAATTTTATCTTGAATATCTTCTTTTACTAATTCCATTAAATAATCAAAAACATTACTTGGAGTATCATCTAGTTTTGAAATTGAGACAAGTCCAGGAGCAAAATAACGACCATTAAGGACTTTGTATAATTCATCACGGTTAACTTTTACAGTTTTCCCCTCATAAATCACGTGTTCATCAACTAAATGGTTAATTGTTCTTTCAACCATGCCGTTAACAATATCAATAATTGAATCTAAAAATAAGATATCTCTTCTTTGTCCGTAAATAATTTCCCGTTGTTTTCTTAAAACTTCATCGTATTGTAAAACAGTTTTACGACGATCGAAGTTGTTTCCTTCAATTTGAAGTTGTGCTCTTTCTACCATTTTACTAAAGATTTTATAATCAACTGGTTCTTCTTTATCTGTTTTCTTAGAACCTGTCAACATTTCCATTTGACGTTGGAATCTTTCTCCCCCAAAACGTTTCATTAAATCATCTTCTGCGGATAAGAAAAATCTTGAGAATCCTGGGTCTCCTTGTCGTCCTGAACGTCCACGTAACTGGTTGTCAATTCTTCGTGACTCATGTCTTTCAGTTCCTAAAACAGCTAACCCACCGAGATCTACTACGCCTTCACCAAGTTTAATATCTGTCCCACGTCCAGCCATATTTGTGGCGATTGTTACCGCAAATTTTTGACCAGCTTTTTCAACAATTTCAGCTTCTCTTTCATGTTGCTTAGCGTTTAAAACATCATGTTTTACCCCACGTCTTTTTAGTAGGCGCGATAAAAGTTCTGATGTTTCAATCGAAATTGTTCCGACTAAGATTGGTTGGCCTTTACGGTGTCTTTCATCAATTTCTTTAGCAATTGCATTATATTTTGCTTTCATTGTCGCAAAAATCAAATCATTAGAATCAATTCTAATTAATGGTTTATTTGTTGGAATTTCAACTACTAACATATTATAAATATTTCTAAATTCTTCTTCCTCTGTTTTCGCAGTCCCTGTCATCCCTGAAAGTTTTTTGTACATTCTAAAGAGATTTTGGAAAGTAATGGTTGCGAGCGTCGAAGTTTCTTTTTTAATTTCAACGCCTTCTTTTGCTTCTAAGGCTTGATGTAACCCTTCACTAAACTGTCTTCCGTGCATTAAACGTCCAGTGAAGCCATCAACAATAATTACTTTATTATCTTGGACGACATAATCTACGTCTAAATCCATTGTATAGTTTGCTTTTAAAGCGTTATTAATACTGTGTAATAAACTGACATTATGAATATCATAAAGATTAGTAACTGAAAAATATTTTTCAGCTTTTGACATTCCTTCTTCAGTTAAAGTTACTGATTTAGTTTTAATATCTACTTCGTAATCATCTTCACTTAAATTTCTAACAAAAGCGTTTGCTTGTAAGTACTGACTAGCCACACTCTTAGCTCCACCTGAAATAATTAACGGTGTTCTTGCTTCATCAATTAAAATGGAATCGACCTCATCAATGATAGCGTAATTAAGAGGTCTTTGCGTAATTTGCTCTTTATAAATTACCATGTGATCTCTTAAATAGTCAAACCCAATTTCATTGTTTGTTGAATATAAAATATCACATAAATAAGCTTCTCTTTTTTCTTCTTTAGTTAAATCACGTTGGTTAAGCCCAACAGTTAGACCGAGCCATCTAAATAATTCCCCGATTTCTCCTTCAGCTTCACGACGAGCAAGGTATTCATTAACGGTAACGATATGAACTCCTTTACCTTCTAGAGCATTTAAATAAGCAGGCATTACCGCAGTTAAGGTTTTCCCTTCACCGGTTTTCATTTCCGCAATGTTCCCTTGATGAATTGTTACTGCTCCCATAATTTGGACTCTAAAAGGAGTCATTTTTAAAAATCTTGTTGATGCTTCGCGAACTGTTGCGAATGCTTCAACTAAAAGTTTATCCAATGTCTCTCCGTTTTTAACTCTTTCTTTAAACTCTGGCGTTTTAGCCTTTAATTCTTCATCAGATAATTGCTTATATTCATTTTCTAACGCAATTACCTTATCAGCGATTACCGCTAATTTTTTCACTTCTTTTCTAGAAATATCAAATAAATTCTTGAACAATTTAACCACCTCGTTATTATCATATTTATCATATCACAAATTATCTTTATTATACAATTTATTACATATATTTTTATCTAAATATAAATATATATATCTAAATATGTTTTGAATATGTTTCAAAAAAAATGCGCCGAAGCGCATTTTAAATTATTCTGTTTCAATTACACCATATTTGCCATCATCTCTTAAGTAAGCAACAGCAACTTTATTTGTTTCTTCATCTTTGAAAATAAAGAAATCATGTCCAAGCATTTCCATAGCGGTGATGCCTTCACTAACACTCATATGGTCTAATACAATGCTTTTCTTTCTCACTGGAGAAATCAATTCTCTTTCTAATGCTTCTAAATCTAAATTATCAGCGAAAATGTCACTAACTCCTTCTTTCTTTTGTAAACTTCTAGTAATTTTTGTTTTA
>CAYZEW010000055.1:0-6475 GCA_964477825.1 uncultured Candidatus Izemoplasmatales bacterium
ATTTAAAAATGAAAGCAAATTATCACACGCACCACTATTTATGTAAACACGCTATAGGAAATGTTGAAGATTATGTTAAAGAAGCGATAAAATCCGAGTTTATTGAATTAGGAATTAGTGATCACGCTCCAAACAAGCGCATAAACGACCGCTACGTTCGAATGGATATTAGTGAATTACCACTCTATTTAAAGGATATTGAAGCTAACCAAGCTAAATATCAAGGGAAAATTAAAATCTTAAAAGGGCTGGAAGTTGAATATTTTTATGATCACGATGAATATTACCAGTTTTTAAGAGAAAAAGTGGACTATTTAGTCCATGGGCAACACTATATTTCAATGACAAACACAATGAATAACCTAATTTCAGGGTTTTCCTTAACAACTAAAGAACAAATCGATAAATACGCTAGTTATTTAGAAGATGCGATGGCATCAGGATACTTTGATATTATGGCTCATCCTGATTTATACTTACATAGTTATAAAAACTTTGATATTAACGCTGAAATGGTAGCGCGACGAATATGTAAAGCTGCAGTAAAGTATGATCTCATTTTGGAATACAATGCGAATGGTTATCGAAAAAAAGGAATAATGAATGGAAATAAGTTTGTTCCTAATTATCCAAGAGAAGCATTTTGGAAAATTGTTAAAGAGTATAATTGTAAAACAATTTTAGGAAGTGATGCTCATGAACCAAAAATGTTATATGACAACACAGTTAAAAAAGCAGAAGAAGATTATCAAAAATTATCATTAAATAAAGTCCAATTTCTAAAGTTAAAAAATAGCAAAAAAGGATGAAATTAACATCCTTTTTTTTATGCAAAATTTGCGCTCTAATCGACAATATAAAGATGGGGTAATATTTATACTCGGTTGAAATAAAGTCGCAAGATATTTAAAATTCAGAAAATAAAAGCATCCATTTTCAAAAAATTGAAGAAGGCAAAATTAATTATAGTCATCGCAAAAAAATGAATATGTTAACAGCCGTAAAGACGGTAGAAGAATCAATTAAATACAATAAAAGCAGTTGTTTAATTGTTTTCTTTTCTAAAAAGAAGCGTTTTTCTTCATTTTTACTTACTACCTATAATATATATTATGTTAACTCTTTATAATGGCTAATCTAAAACGAATACACTAACTGTGTGGATAATGTGTAAGCTTTAAAATGGTCTTCTCGTCCCCTCTCTTCATGGTAAATCTAAAATCAAATTAAATGTTAGTTGTAAATAAAAAAATAAAAACTAATAATTTACTAATTCCCTAAAAAGTAATTATCTTAAATTATATCTTAAATAAAAACCCTCTTTTTTTATTCATTAGTTTCTTTACAATTACAAAAAATAATATTCCTTTTTGATCAGCTTTTTTAATTTTTATTTTATTACACTCTTATTCAATTTCAAGAAAAATAAATCATCATTAATTTTGTATTTTTTTTAAATTTAAGCTGTTCTATTTTTCTCTATTTTACCAACTGGTTTTTCTGGATTTTTTATTAGGACTAAATTTTAAATTATTAACGATTTTATTTTTAAGTAAATTTTAAAGTGATGTTGATTACTATCCACTACAATTATTCTCATTTCGTTTAAAGCTTTGTTCATTTTTCAATATCTGGTTATTTTATATATTTGATTTTATTAACTTTTAATTATGTTATAATATTATACGAGGTGATTATTTTGAGTAAGGTTGCTTTAATTTTTACTGGGGGAACTATTGGAATGAAGGTTGATGCTAATTTGCATGGGGCAATTCCAAGTTTATCTCCAAGTGAAATAGTTTCTGCGTTAAGCGGAATTGATGAATTCAATAATTTGATTATTCATGAGTTTTCTAGAAAGCCATCTCCTTCCATTACCCCGAAAAATATGATGGAGCTTGGTAATATTGTTAATGACTATTTAAATGAAACTTATGTTTGTGGAGTAGTTATTATTCACGGAACTGATGTTTTGGAAGAAACTGCCTTTTATTTAAATGCTGTTAAGAAGTCTAATAAACCAATTGTTTTAACTGGATCAATGAAAAATGCTAGTGAGCTCGGATATGATGGGCTTACTAACTTAGTTTCTAGTATTAAAGTTTGTATGGCTAAAGATTCAATTGATAAAGGTGTTTTAGTAGTGATGAATGATACAATTAATAGTGCCTTAGAAGTTACTAAAACTCATACAATGAGTTTAGATACTTTTAAAAGTATTGAATTTGGTCCTCTTGGAATAATTGATCATGGTGAAGTTATTTATTATCGTGATGTTACCCATCAAGTAAAATTCCATTTTAAAAACATGATTAATGATGATACCTACATTATTAAAGTTTACGCTGGAATGAATGGTAATTTTATCGATTATTTAATTTCAGTAAAAGCTAAGGGAATCGTTTTAGAAGCTTTAGGCCGTGGAAATGTTCCACCAATGATGCTTTCTTCAATAAAAAGAGCAATTGCTCTAGGAATTCATATCGTAATCGTCTCTAGATGCTATTCTGGAAGAGTTTTAGACACTTATGCTTATGAGGGTGGGGGAAAAGACTTAACTAACATGGGATGTATTTTAGGTGGTAATTACAACTCTCAAAAAGCGCGTATCCTCTTAATGCTAGCAATTAGTAATAATTATACTCATAAACAAATTATTGATTTATTTAAATTATAATATTTTTAAAAGCTATCCAAGTTAGGTGCAATTCCATGACTATGACACCGTTGTATTTTTTAATAAGTATTCTTCTTTTATTAATTTTTTCGGCAATTTTTGCAAAAATAAAAATGATAATTCACAATTTTTTAGATTATGGTTATTTTGATCATCTTTGGCTAAAATATACTGTTTTTTACTTTTTTGCTTTTGGGTTTCGAATTTTGTATTCGCAAGTAATAAATAGTCACTTTGCATATACGTGGCCAATCCTTGTTATTATTATTGTTGCAGAATATTTACTTTTTTATAAAAGATATTATATTATGCATGATAAAAAGAAATATTTTGGCTTTTTAATAGCCTCAACAGCATTTGGAAGCATTATTGTCTCATTGCTTTTCGCAACATCAATCGTCTTTTTAATCCTACTTGTTTAGAAAACAAGGATTAATATACTATTTACTCAAATAATAAGAGGGGGAACTAAAATGCTTATTAATTTTTTTCTTGTAGTTGGATTATTAATTGTTGTTTCGTTAGGATATTCTGGAATCAAGTTTTTCATTCATAATTTTATTAATTTTCCTTATAATGGACAGTTATGGATTTATTATGCTGTCTTTTATTTTTTCTTTTTTAGTTTTTGTGCTATTTTGTCAAATTTATTAAAAACTAATCTCTTTTATAGTTCGACCTTTTTCGTCATCCTATTCATTTTTGAAGGTTTAGTATTTTATGCTTCTTATTATTGGCACTTTTCTTTTAAAAGGTATTTTAAATTTTTGTTTTTCTCAAGCATTATCGGACTTCCTTTAGTTATTCTTACTCTAATTACTGTTTCACTTTCATTTAGTGCCCTTTGGCGAATTTTAGATCTTTTGATAAATGCTACTTGGTTTTAACTGTTTTATAAAGAATAAAAAACGTGAATATTAAATTCACGTTTTTATTTTGCTTTATATTTATGATATATCGCGAGTGGCGCATACCACAAAGTCATTACAATCATTGTGAGTAAAATACAACCAATCAAATAAACAGCGTAACCGTAACCCCAAAAAATCCCGAATGGTGTATCACCTGGCTGTAATAAATACATAAAGAAGAATACCATATGTAAAAATAGGAAATTATAATATCTAAAATTATCTGGCCCGTATAAGATGTCTGGGAATAAGACACTAATTACTCCCCCGATTGACCAAAAATAGGCGATTTCAAATACTTTATAGTTTTTGGTAAACATCACAAAAACCCCTAAATACAAGCTAAAAGAACAAAGACCAACTGGTAAATTAGCTTTAGCTGTCCAGTTACCATTTAAAACTAACCATAACTGTAAAGATACCTCAGCCATGATTCCAAGGGTTCCTAAAGTATAACGAATTGCTTTATCATGTCCAGATTATCTTATTTTATCTTTAAATAAGTAAATTAGTAAAACCCCAATAATCACAATCGCCATTGGAATAATATGATAAATCCCCCATGCCTCAAATTGGATACCAACTGTATCACCAAAAAAATTACTCATCGCTAAACATCCTATTTAAGCATTTTAGCTAATGCTTCTTTTAACAATACGTTTGTTGCTTTTGAACCATCAAGTCCTTTAACAACTTTTGTAATTTCTTTTGCTTTATATCCTAAAGATTTTAAAGCTTCAGCAACTTCTTTAACGTTTGTTGAAGAAGATCTTGCTTCTTCAGTTAAATCAATTTTACCTTTTAAGTCCAAAATGATTTGTTGGCTTGCTTTTGGACCAATTCCTGGGAATTTACTTAAAAACTTAGCATCCCCTCTTTCAATTGCTAAAACAACATCATCAACATTGCCGCTCGCTAAAATTGCAACAGCACTTTTAGGACCAATTCCTTTAACACTTAAGAGTTTAATGAATAACTGTTTTCCATCTTCGGATTTAAACCCATATAACTTAATTGCGTCCTCTCTAACATAATGATGAACGAATACTTTAACTTCTTCATTAATATTAAAAACATAAGGATTAGGAGTTATTACTTCATAGCCAATATTGCCAACTTCAACAGTAATTTTAGATGGCTTAATTTCACTAATTATTCCATTTAGGTAACTATACATATTATCACGCTCCATTTATTATTATAACATATAATTTTTATTATGTGATTGCTAAATCGGTTCGCATTGCGAACTATAATAAAAAGCAGACTAGTTTCCTAGTCTACAAATTCAAATTCAAAATCAAAAATACGAACTACATCACCATTTTTAACCCCACGGTCTCTTAGTTCTTTATCAATTCCTAAACTTCTTAAAATTCTCGCGAAACGTTTAATTGATTGATCTTTAGAGAAATCTGTCATTAAGAAGATTTTTCTTAAACGGTCTCCAGTAACATCGTAAATCCCGTCATCTCCCTTTTTAATCTCAAATAAACTTTCTTCTTTAGTAAAAGTATATTCAACAATTTCTTCATAATCTTCATCTTGATAAAGTTCAAAACTATCAGTTTGATCTAACAAGTCAGCTGTCTTATAAAGCAAGGTTTGAATATTATCTTTAGTAGCTGCGCTAATTGGGATAATTTCGTAAGTTTCTTTTAACTGTTCTTTAAAACGTTTTAAATGTTCATCTGCCCCTGGTAAATCCATTTTATTCGCAACGATAATTTGCGGTCTTGCGAGGAGATTATATTTATATGTTTTAAGTTCTTTATTAATTACTTGATAATCTTCAAAAGGATCGCGGCCTTCACTTCCTGACATATCAATAACATGTAAAATAACTTTTGTCCGTTCAATATGACGTAAAAACTGAAGTCCTAAACCTTGTCCTAAACTAGCTCCTTCAATTAATCCTGGTAAATCAGCCATTACGAAACTTCGACCTTCTTCAACTTTAACAACTCCTAAATTAGGAACTAACGTTGTAAAGTGGTAACTAGCGATTTTTGGCTTCGAGTTAGAAACAATACTAATAATCGTTGATTTACCAACTGAAGGCAACCCTACAAGGCCAACATCAGCCAAAACTTTTAATTCAACCCGAATGTGTTTTATTGTTCCTGGTTCCCCTTTTTCAGCGATTTCAGGAGCAGTATTTCTTGAAGTAGCAAATTTTACATTTCCCCGTCCTCCGCGTCCTCCAGCACAAACTAAAACACGTTGTTTATGATTAGTAATATCACCATATACTTTATTTGTTTTATCATCATAAATTGTTGTTCCTATTGGGACTTTTATGTTTTTATCTTTTCCATTAGCCCCATCCATTTTTTTTGGTTTTCCGTTTTCCCCAGGAGGAGCAGCAATAATTTTATTATATCGTAAATCAATTAAAGTAGATAATCCTTCATGACCTTCAAAAATAATACTTCCCCCAGTTCCACCATCTCCACCAGCAGGACCACCCATTGGAACGTATTTCTCTCTTCTAAAAGCAACGATTCCGTCGCCACCTTTTCCTGATTCTACTTTAATCTTTACTAAATCTATAAACATCTTTTTTACCTCCTATAAGGTCGAAATCCAATCATGAATTTCTTTTCTTGATTTAAAAATCAAGACTTTTTTCTTCTTTTCATATTGTTTAATAATCGCTTTTACATATCTTCCTTTTTCTTGATAAAAAGCAACATACTGTAAAAACTCTTGATCTATTTCTTCAATACAACCTTCTGCCATATCACTACGGTGACGGTGTTTAAATTCTTTTGCTCGTTGATGAATTCCTTTCAAAGAAACTTGTAACCCAAAATCTAATAAAACGATTGTATCGGCTAAATCAAGGCGATACTGAAAATGACGGTTATTCGTATAATTACCATCA
>CAYZEW010000055.1:6485-7850 GCA_964477825.1 uncultured Candidatus Izemoplasmatales bacterium
CATTTTCGATACTTTTTAAAAAAGGTCTGCATATATTTATCAAATTCTTCTTTACTAATATTGTGCCAATCTTTTTCCCAATACACATTATCCAAATGTAAAATCTTTAGTCCTAACTTTTCCCCAAGTAACCGGGAAACAGTTGTTTTACCAGTTCCACTTGGGCCAAGAATCATAATCCTTCTCATCATATAGTAAGAACTTCAGTATCTGGATCTTTTAATCTATCACTTAGAAAGACTCCAGAAAACATCACTTTAACTCCTAAACTTTCTAGTAATTCTTGACTTCCTAGATTATTAGCACACATTTGAGAAGCATAAACAACTACTTCGTTTTTCACTAAGTTTTTAATGCGTTGTTGAATGATTGTGTCTTCTAAAACTTTTTCTTGAGAAGCTCCCCATATTAACAATTCTACTTCGCTAAACCATTCATGTCTTTTAGCGTTATAAAGATAAGGAATTACAAAATTATGAATATCGATTTCATTATTTGATTTCCATACTACTAATAGTTTTTTCATTATGAGTCCTCCAATACTTTTTCGTAAGCTAACCGATCAATTATTTTTAAATATTCTAATTTTTTAAACCCGTTTTTTTCTAAGAATTTTCGCATTTTATAATTTTCAATATGCGTATCTATTTTAATTGATTCATATGATTTTTCTTCAGCCATTTTTATAGCATGATTTAATAACTTTTGCGCGATTCCTTGTTGTCTTGCTTTAGGATCTACAAGTAAACGATGAATGACAATACTTTTTTCTTTTTGCCAACTATCAATTGTTTTGTAAGCTAGCTCGTTTTCTTCTAAGATGGTGATTGATCCTTTAATCTGGTGATTTTCTTTATAGACATATAGTCCCTTCACTTCAAAATCTTTTAAAAAATCAATATAAGCTGGGTAGCCTTCTTTCCACTGCGGAATTTTAGCTGTTTCCATATCTTGAATAACATCTTTTGCTAAAAGGTCTATTATCATTAAATCTTGAATTGTAGCGTGTAAAATCATCCGCCTCACCTCGCACATTAATCTATAAACATTATAGCGTTTTTCAAAAAAAATGGCAAACCACATTTGTGATTTGCCAACTAATTATACTGGGTATACTGAAGCTTGCTTACGATTTCTACCAATACGTTCGTATTTAACGACTCCGTCAAGTTTACTATATAATGTATCGTCTCCACCGATACCTACATTGTTACCTGGATGAACTTTCGTTCCTCTTTGACGATAAATGATAGAACCAGCAGTACAGAATTGACCATCTGATAATTTAGCTCCAAGTCTTTTAGATTCTGAATCACGACCATTTTTAGTTGATCCAACACCTTTTTTAGAAGCCATACATTTTAA
>CAYZEW010000056.1:0-7564 GCA_964477825.1 uncultured Candidatus Izemoplasmatales bacterium
TTCTTGAATTAAATGCTCACTTGCAAATTCATAAACATGATCATCATTCAAGACGTGGATTACTTAAAAAAGTAGGTCACAGAAGAAATTTACTAAAATATTTAGCTAAAAAAGATGTACAAAGATATCGTGATTTAATTAAAAAATTAGGTTTAAGAAGATAACTAAAAGCGCTTAATGCGCTTTTTTTATTAATTACGTTGTTTTATAGTTTTCATTCTTGATTTTTATAGTATAATGAATTTAGAATTACTAAAATAACAAAAAAATAAACAAGTAGGTGAACCAAAATGAGTAAATCAGAAAAACGTGTTGCATTATTACAAAAACTTGGAATTTTAGCATTGATTTTAATTTCGATGAAATATATTAATGAGCTATTTCCAACTCAAGTAATAACGTTATTTGAGGCAGTTAATGCAATTTTATTTCCGTTAGGAGTTGCGCTATTTATTAGTTATTTGTTAGCTCCAGTTGTGAAATTTGTTGATAAGCGGGTTCATAAAAGATGGGTAAGTATTATTATTATCTTTGGATTAGTGTTAATAGTTTTTATTTTATTTGCTTTTTTCATAGGTAATTTAATCTATGATCAAGCTGTAATCTTTTTTTCAAACGATTGGGATAATATTATTCTTTATATTCAAAACTTCGCTAATCATAACGAACGATTATCAGAAATTTATACCTCAATTAGTAATTATGTTAATTTGAATTCTGTATCACCAGTAATTATTAATGTTGTCCATCTTTTTAAAAGTATGGTTAGTATCATAATTAGTATCGTCCTTGTTCCAGTCTTTTTATTTTTCATTCTAACTGATAAAGAGAAAATTTTTGAAGGATTTTTAATTGTTGTTCCTAAGAAGCATAAAACCCATATAAGAGAACTAGGGATTAGATCAAATGAAGTAATTGAAAAATATTTTAATGGTCGCTTTATCTCAATGTTTATTATGAGCCTTTTCTTTACAATAATATTCTTTATTTTAGGGTTTAGAGAAAGAAGCATCTTCTTTGGATTCACTTTAGGATTTTTAGATATTATTCCTTATATTGGTGGGTTTATAGGAATGTTGATCCCATTGCTATTTTCTTTAACCGTTCCTAATGAACTCCTTTTTGAAGATTGGACATGGTTAGTGGTTATTGGTGTTAATATTGTAGGGCAAGCTTTACAAGGTGGAATTATTCAGCCGTGGATTATGGGACGAGAAGTTAGCCTTCATCCGCTCTTAGTATTATCAAGTTTTATTTTCTTTGGAGCACTATTTGGCGTTACTGGAGTTATTTTAGCAATCCCAATTACCGGAATTATTAAAGTAACCTTTGAATATTTTTACGAAGTTAATAATCCTCCCCAAAAACCAGCAAAATAAAATTTTAAATATATAATAAAGCAAAGCAATTTCGATTGCTTTGTTTTATTATATTGTAATTGATAGAAACTATCTGAATTATTGCTATCTTTTTTAGTTGATTTGTGGTATTATAATAAATTGGATAAAATAAAAATAGAAGAGAAAAGAAAAGAGGAAAAAGAATATGACTGACGTAAGAATATTCGAGATGGATTTCGATGGAAGAAAATTAGTAGTAGAAATAGGAGAAGTAGCAAAACAAGCCGCAGGAGCAGCATTAATTCGTTATGAAGATACAGCTGTCTTAAGTGTTGTAGCTATTTCAAAGAAACCAGTACCAATGAATTTCTTTCCATTAATGTGTATTTACCAAGAAAAAATGTATGCAGCTGGGAAAATTCCTGGTGGATTCTTAAAAAGAGAAGGACGCCCAAGTGATAATGAAACATTAACATCGAGATTAATTGACAGACCACTAAGACCGTTATTCCCTGAAGGATTTAGAAATGAAATCCAAGTAATTAACCAAGTAATGAGTGGAAATCAAGATAACACTCCAGAAATGACAGCAATGTTTGGGAGTAGTTTGGTATTAGGAATTAGTGAAATTCCGTTTGATGGACCAATTGCGGGGGTAAATGTTGGGAGAGTTGATGGTAAATTAGTTGTTAACCCAACCTTAGAACAACAAGAATTATCAGACATAGAATTAACAGTCGCAGGGACAAAATACGCTGTTAATATGGTTGAATCAAGTGCGAAAATTGTTAAAGAAGATGCAATGTTAGAAGCAATTAACTTTGGACACAGTTGGATTAAAAAACTTGTTACTTTCCAAGAAGAAATTATTAAAGAAGTTGGAAAAGTAAAAAAACAATATGAATATAAAGTAGTTGATGAAGCATTTTTTGCTGAAGTTAAAGCACAAATCGAAGAAGAAATGGTTCAAGCTGTTAGAGTTGAAGAAAAACAAGCAAGAGAAGATGGTATCCAAGCTATCACTGATGCGATTGTCGCAAAATACGAAGAAGCAAATCAAGAAATGGATAAAGATGATCTTAAAAAGATGGTCTCAGACATTAATGCTGTTTGTCATGATATTGTAAAAGACGAATTAAGAAGATTAATCAGCGTTGATAAAATTAGACCTGACGGTCGTAAATTAAATGAGTTAAGACCACTAGAATCTAAAATTGATTTATTTGTAAGAACTCATGGTAGTGCAATGTTTACTAGAGGACAAACTCAAGCATTAGCATTAACGACTTTAGGATCACTTAGAGAACATAAAATCATCGATGGAATTGCTGAAAGAGAAGAAAAGAAATTTATGTTACATTATAATTTCCCTCCATATAGCGTTGGAGAAACAGGAAGATATATGAGTGCTGGAAGAAGAGAAATTGGTCATGGAATGTTAGGTGAACGTGCTTTAAAACAAGTAATGCCTTCAGAAGATGAATTTCCATATACAGTAAGAATTGTTTCTGAGATTCTAGAAAGTAATGGATCAAGTTCACAAGCAACTATTTGTGCTGGTAGTATGAGTTTAATGGCTGCTGGTGTTCCCATTAAAGCTCCAGTTGCGGGAATCGCAATGGGCTTAATTAAAGAAGGTGACGATTATTCAATCTTAACTGATATCCAAGGAATGGAAGATCATAATGGAGATATGGACTTTAAAGTTGCGGGAACAAAAGATGGAATTACTGCGCTTCAAATGGATATTAAAATTGCTGGTATTACTAATGAAATTATGAAAGAAGCTTTAGAACAAGCCAAAATTGCAAGATTAGAAATTTTAGATAACATGAATGCAATTATTAGTGAACCTCGTGAAGAAGTATCTGAATTTGCACCAAAAGTTAAGTTGTTACAAATTGCCCCAGATAAAATAAGAGACGTTATTGGCCCTGGTGGAAAACAAATTACAAAAATAATTGAAGAATGTAACGATGTTAAAATTGATATTGAACAAGATGGTCGCGTTACTATTATGCACACTAACACAAAAGATATCGCTAAAGCAATTAAAATTATTGAACAAATTGTTAGAGTTGCAAAAGTAGGCGAAGTGTATAACGGTAAAGTTGTTAGAATTGAGAAATTCGGATGCTTTGTTGAACTATGGAAAGGAACTGACGGGTTATGCCATATTTCAAAACTTGCTCATGAAAGAGTTCAAAAAACTGAAGATGTTGTTAAATTAGGTGATATCATTAGTGTAAAAGTTATTGGAATTGATGATAAAGGTCGTATTGACTTATCAAGAAAAGCCGTTTTACCAAAACCAAAATATACACCGAAACCAACTGTAAAAAAAGAAACAGAAAAAAAATAACTAAAGGATTTCTTTAGGAGGAAACAAAATGAGAGATAAAGATGAAATAATCTGTCATTGTGAAGAAGTAACATACGAAACTATTCTAAAAGCGATTCATCATGGCGCTCACACAGTAGAAGCAATAGGTGATCTAACAAAAGCTGGAATAACATGTGGCTATTGTATCGAAACCTTAGAAGAAATTTTAGAAGAAGAATTAAAATAATTAATACCTGGGTAACCGAGCAGAAATGTTAGGAAAGTCCATGCTAGCACAAGCTGAGATGCTTGTAGTGATTGTGATAGAGGAAACAATAACTCTATGCACGTAAGTGACGGCTGAGAAAACACCTTTCAAATGGTGTGAGTATCTTTAAAAGTGCCACAGAGACGAGTTTCATAGGAAACTATGGAGGTGGAACGGGTAAACCCCACAAGCTAGAAACCCAAACTATGGTAGGGGCACTTCAAGTTAGGAATTGAACTGATGAGGAGACGGAGTAATCCGTAGATAAATGGTTACCACCCTTTTTAAGGGGACAGAACATGGCTTACAAGGTATTAAGATAAAAAAAAGACGCATTTTATGCGTCTTTTGCTTATTATTAATGATTATCCAACAACATTATCATAATTAATAACCGATTCATCTTCATTCATCATTTTATCAATATAACGAGAATTATTAATTGCTAAAAACTTAAGTGTTTGAACAAAAAGAAGATATCCAAAATAAATACTAAAGACAATCATTAATAGAAAGCCTAGTAATTGGCCGATAACAGCGCTAAAAACATAGCCTAATGCCACACTTAAGATAAGCCAACTAATGGCGATTATTGAAATAAATCGCTTCATATGTTGAAGAACAAATTTTTCCCATTTAATTTTAAAAACAGTATCATTTAAATTATCTAGATACTTTTGAAAAAAGTAATAAAGATTCATTACTATCAACTCCTAACTTGTTTTTATTATAACATAATATATAATATAAAAGAGGTGATATGATGAAAATAATTATTTCTCCAAGTAAAACAATGAAAATCCAAGGGCAAACCATTTTAAAGAATCAAGCCCTGTTATATCCTGAAAAAAATCAGGAATTACTCTCCTTATTACAAAGTTTTAATAAAGAAGAGTTAAAATCAATCATGAAAATCAAAAATAGGCTATTAGACGAAACTTATAGTAATCTTCAAAACTACGATAATTTACCTTTTTTCAAGGCATTTGATGCCTTTTATGGTCTGGTTTACAAAGGTCTTCAAAAAGAACTTTATCATGAAGAAGAATATGAATATATTAATAAAAACATTGTTATTTTAGATGCCTTTTATGGTTTATTATTACCTGGAAATCTTATCAAACAATACCGCCTTGATATGAAAATGAAAATTGGGGTTAATCTTTATCAATTTTGGGATGTAACCCCCTATTTTAAAGACGAACAAATCATCAATTTAGCTTCACAGGAATTTAGCAAGATGATTAACCATAAAAAGATGGTTAATATTAGCTTTCTAGAACATCGTGGCGATAGTTATGTTAACTTAACAACTTACTCTAAACAAGCACGTGGAAAGTTTTTGAACTTCTTAATAATTAATAAAATAACTGAAATTTCAGCGTTCCAAAAGTTTAATGAAGATAACTACACTTTTAACAAGGAATTATCCAGTGATCTTGAGTTTGTTTTTACTAGATAATCCACGGCATTTAAAAAGTTGTTTATATTTTAGTAACTTCATCATTTTTATTGCAAAAAACCCAAATATAATGTAAAATTAACTAGCACTAAAATGGAGGTGAAAAGATGAGCAAACAAATTGATTTAGAAACAGTTACAACCCGTCAAGAAAATATTCGCAATTTTTCGATAATTGCTCATATTGATCACGGAAAATCCACTTTAGCAGATCGAATTTTAGAACTTACCCACGCGATTACTAGTCGCGAGATGAAAGCTCAACTTTTAGATTCAATGGATTTAGAGCGAGAACGCGGGATTACCATTAAATTAAACGCTGTAGAAATTAAATATACAGCTTTAAACAATAAAGAATATATTTTCCATTTAATTGACACTCCAGGACATGTCGACTTTACTTACGAAGTATCACGTAGTTTAGCTGCTTGTGAAGGAGCTATTTTAGTTGTGGATGCCGCTCAAGGGATAGAAGCTCAAACATTAGCTAATGTTTATTTAGCGTTAGATAATGATTTAGAAATCTTACCAGTTATTAATAAAATCGATTTACCAAGCGCAGAACCAGAAAAAGTTAAAGCAGAAATTGAAGACGTTATTGGTCTCGATGCTAGTGAAGCTGTCTTAACTAGTGCTAAACAAGGAATCGGAATTCAAGATATTTTAGAACAAATTGTTACTCATGTTCCTCCCCCTAAAGGTGATGCTAAAGCACCGCTTAAAGCTTTAATCTTTGATTCATATTTTGATACTTATCGAGGAATCATCCCAAGTATTAGAGTCTTTGAGGGCGTTATTAAAAAAGGTGACAAAATTAAAATGATGGCAACTAACGCAATCTATGAAGTAATTGAGGTCGGAGTATTTACCCCAAAAGAAGAAAAAAGAGCCTATTTAGGTCCAGGTGATGTTGGATTTTTAACTGCTTCAATTAAAACTGTTGAAGATGTTAGAGTTGGAGATACAGTTACCTTAGTTGAAGATGCTGCAGAAGTTCCGCTTCCAGGATATAGAACGCTTAATCCAATGGTCTTTTGTGGATTATTCCCAATTGATTCAGCTCAATATAATGATTTAAGAGAAGCTTTAGGTAAGTTAAAACTAAATGATGCTTCCTTAATTTTCGAACCTGAAACTTCGCAAGCCCTAGGCTTTGGGTTTAGAACTGGATTTTTAGGATTACTCCATATGGAAATTATCCAAGAACGGATTGAAAGAGAATTTAACATCCCTTTAATCGCTACTAGTCCTAGTGTTATCTACAAAATCTATTTAACTGATCAAACAATGATCGAGATTGATAACCCTAGTGATTTACCACCGGTTCAAAAAATTGAGAAAATTGAAGAACCTGTTGTAAAGGCAACAATTTTAACGCCAGAAGAATATGTTGGAAATATTATGGAGTTATGTCAATATAAACGCGGAGTTTTCGTTGATATGCAATATCTTGGTGAAACAAGAGTTCAATTGACATATCATATTCCGTTATTAGAAATTGTTTATGACTTTTTTGATAAATTAAAATCATATTCAAAAGGATATGCATCATTTGACTATGAATTCCATAGTTATCAAGAAAGCAAACTTGTAAAAATGGATATTTTATTAAATGGAGAAGTCGTTGATGCGCTTAGTACAATCGTTTTTACTGATTTTGCTTATCGTCGGGGAAAAGCAATGACTGAAAAATTAAAAGAAATTATTCCAAGACATATGTTTGAAGTACCAGTTCAAGCTGCAATCAATACTAAGATTATCGCTAGAAGCACCATTAAAGCAATGCGTAAAAACGTGTTAGCTAAATGTTATGGTGGCGATATTACAAGAAAGAAAAAGTTATTAGAAAAACAGAAAAAAGGGAAAAAGAAAATGAAGAGTATCGGTAGCGTTGAAATTCCTCAAGAGGCTTTCCTTACTGTTTTAAAATTAGATGATTAAATTAATAAAGCCCATTTTGGGCTTTATTTTATTTTTAGTCATAAAAGTTCATTTTTTATTAAAAAATAATGGTGAAAATAAGCGAGTTTATGGTAATATTAAATAAGAGGTGAGATTATGTTAACTGCTTTATATATTCATATCCCTTTTTGTGATAAAGTGTGTACATACTGCGATTTTCATAAGGAAATCGCTTCTTTAGATAAGAAAGAAAAGTATATCATTTCGTTA
>CAYZEW010000057.1:0-7435 GCA_964477825.1 uncultured Candidatus Izemoplasmatales bacterium
TGTGGTTTAATTGTTTTAATTATCTTTGAGGCTGGAAGTCTTTTAATCCAAATATTTCTAAACAAAAGTGATAACTCTAATAAACTGTCTTCTGAAGTAATTACACTAATTCCATCTTGTTTCCAGATTTTTTTATGAGTTTTATTTGCTACTAATTGTTCATAGTATAGTTCCACCGCATTTTTACTTTTCATACCATAAGGTACTGGAGGATGTAATTTGTTTACTTTTACAAAAATATTAAAAAATCGGGAAGCGAATTTATTAAGGTCTTCCATCTTAGTTGTATCTACAAAAATACCTTGAGCAGATGAACATAATAATTGGTTTGTTGAAGCGATGTGATGTGCTAAGGCTACTAAGTCTTTTTCAGGAGCGTCCAAAGTTGCATAAGCAAAAGAAAGTTTATGCCCCCAATCGATTATTTTTGTATTAATTGAGGCTATCTTTCTTGCCGCTTTTACAGCTTCATCTCCACCCCATACAATTACCGCATCAGCAATATCAGAAAAGATTTTAAGAGTATCTGTTTCTGTTGAAGGAACATCAAAAACATAAATATAGTCTTTTAATTTTGGTTCGATTTTAATAAGTTCTAATAATAAATCAATTGAAACCCCTTTATCCCCTGTAGGTAATTTTAAAATATTAATGTTTCCAACAAGTAATCCTTCAATTACTGAATATGCAGGTAAAACATCAACGTTTCCTGCGGCAATATGGAATAGAATTCCTAAAGGTTTAATCACTCTTTTATTATTTTTATCCAAGGGATCTAGCGCTTGAAAATCATTCCCCATTTCAATCATTACTTTCTTTTCTAAAGACTCCTTAGAAAACATTGAAACATACTTTTTGAAGTGACTATTTGGAATGTCGTACTCTTCTAACAGAGGAATAATTGTTTGATCAAAATCACCATTATTTATCTTTTTTGTTAAGTGATCGCAAGCGTTTATAACATCGCTAGTTTTAAGTGATGCTTGAGTGTCAATAGTATCTAAACAGTCATTTGCCAAACTTTCTAAAAGTTTTTTCTGCTCTTTATTATTATACAAAACACCTTTATATAAAATCATGATTTCACCTACTTATTTAAAATCTCATCCGCACCTTGTGCGCATGTTGTGATATCTTTTATTCCTACTCTACCAATAATTTCAAGCCATGGGCTTTTTAACCCACATCCACATTTATCATGTAAAATACCTAAATCATCGGTCATTACAGATGAGAGTGGCGTCGCAGAATTTAATGGTGATAATAGATTAATTAATCCGATTTCTCCGTTTGGAACGGCTTCAAAATTTTCAGGATTTCTAATGATTACCCTTGAATAAATCGGGACATGAAGATGATGAAATTCACAATCAGGAAAAACAACAGGATGCTCAACTGCTCCAAAAAATTCTACAATGTTTTTCTCTTTGATTCCTAAGACTTCTTCTACTAATTTATAGAAAGCTTGTTTATCAACTTTTTCAGTATAAAACTGTTTCCAACCTCCCCCAATAGTAACTAATGAACCTTTTGGCATATTGAGTTTTATTCCTTCTTCTTGCATTTCCTTTAATAAGAAATAAGTATATGCTGGAAAGCCAATCGTTCTAATTGGGTATCTTTCTTTAGCTGCTTTTATTAACCCTTTTTTCATCCTTTCTAAATCTACTTTATATTCTTTTATTTCTTTATCAAACTTAATTGCGTAATACCTTTTTTTCGCTGGAGCAACATGTGAAAAACCGTACGCTGATTTCATAATAACAACGTTAGTATGTTTACTAGGTTCATATCCAAAGATAAAATAATTCACTCTTTTAAATGACCATAATTTATGGTATTTAAATAAGCGGTAAATCATTTTAAAGCCATACCAAAGATCGCTATAACTCATCCCTACTCTACTTTTAACATTAGATGTTGTCCCTGAAGATGTTGCTTTAATAGCCATCTTTTTAAACGGCATTGAGAAAAGTTTATGACGTTTAAAGTATAATGTTGGAATAAAGGGGATTTTTACTAAATCAGCATAACTATTGATTGATTTAGGATCAAAATTAGCATTTTTAAGAATTTCTTGATATTCATCACACTGCTGATAATGATGAATTACATTCTCTTTCATCGCCCGATAAAATAAATCATTAGTCTTTTCTAAATCATATGGATTTCTATATTTAAATAGTCTTTTTAAGGATTTTCTGTTCATCTTTATCAACCTCTTTAATCTATTATACCTTATTTTAGTTAAACATTTATGATGATTTTTCTAACAAAGTTTTCTTAACATTAATATTTTTTCTAAATAAGCCTCTTAATTGAAAAGTTTTATTGTAAAAAGCTAATAAAAATGTTATTAATATAGAGAGAAACATCTATAAATACAATTAATGAGGAAGGAGATGGTTTTTATGGCCTATTATTTATTAATAATTCCCTTAATACTTTATGCCTATTTCTTTTACAAGTTTATTAGAAAAACGCAAAATTTTCATTACGCTATTGCTGTTATTGCGACAATTATCGGGCTAATAGATAAAGACTACATCTTCTTAAATGAAGGATTCCTAGGCTTTTCATTTATCATTATCGTTATGTTTACCGGGGTAATAGATCATGGAAAATTAAAAACAAGATTAATGTCAGTTAGAGGAATTTACGCAATAATTGGTTATATCTTAGTTTCGTCACATGCGATATCATACTTACAATCAATTATTAACAGTAATTTCCTTTCAAGTAATATTATGGTTCCTTTAGGAGTATTAATTTACTTAACATTTCTTCCTTTGTTCATTACATCATTTCATTCAATAAGAAAAAGAATGTCTTTTAAAACATGGAAAACATTGCATCGTTTTGCCTATCTCGGCTACTACTTAATCTTTTTTCATGTATATCTATTAGATAATTCACGACAAGGATTTTATATTGCTTTATTTTTAATATATACAGTTCTGCGCATCATTCAAGCTATTAAAAATAAGAAAAGAAAAAGTTAAATTCAGTTTTTGAATTTAACTTTTTTATTTTGGTTCTATATCTTCTTAAGGGTGTAACAAAAAAATAAAAACATGTAAAAAACTAATGTGTTTTTTGGAGTTACTTCGTTAGATTGCACCTTTTAAAGTATTTTTAAAGCTTTTATCTTAACTGCATTAACTCATATAATGTATTTCCAAATTTAACAGTTTTAATTCCCTGATAATTTATTTCTAAAGTAATTTCTGAATGGAAACGAAAGTAATAAGGATTAACGAACAATCTAGCCACTTTTTGTTTCCATTTAGGGATAGCACTTAATAAACCAGTAGCTTCGATAATTCGAGGATTCGTTAAAGTAATAACGACCTTATCTTCGCCTTTTTCCCATTTAAAAATCAGTTTATTTGGATATTTATGACCTGAGGCATGATTTATAAAATCACTTGTTTCTAATTTTAACATTTCCCCCTCTTCAATTAAAACTTCACTTCCTTTTGCCACTAAGAAAACTGGTAGCTTAACTGAACCATAGTTTTTAGTTGTTGTTTGTTCTACAAAAATAACAGTATACTCATCTAAAGTAGTTCTTCCCCAATACCAGTGGTCTTGGATGGCTGGTAAAGATAAATTCCCCCAATTGTGGTCATGATAGCCAACCCCTTTAACTTCATGAGTTTTTCCATCATAACTAAGCGATCCTTTAACTGTTCCATGTGGAATAGGGGCTACCCAGCCAAAATAGTGTGCATGATCTCCAAAATAGATTTTGCCCTCACCTGGGCGCCATGCTTTTACAATTCCTTTAAAAGTTAAGTCAACTAAAACATCATCAATTTCACTATATAGGTGATATTCTTTTAAATCACCATTTACAAAGTTTGTTCCCATTTTCACATCACACTGTTCTTTAGATGAAAAAAAGCTATTTACAGCATATTTTTTTGCTTTAAATAGTTTAGAACCATCCTTTCGGTTAATTGTTATCATAATAGCCGGTTTTAATGGTCCTTTGTACTCTGTGATTGATTTTGTCATAAAAACTACTACAACCGTAGTGCCATCGTCAAAATGTGCATCAAAATACCACCATTCAAAAAAACCTTTATTGCGATTTGTTCTAAATCCATCTTCCCATAGTTCAACTTCTTTAGGAATTCCGAAAGTATTTAATTCTTCAATAGTTTTAAAAAAGATTGGTTGTGGACTTTTCTTATTAAACAATTTTATCCCCCCCTTTTATAGATGAGTAAATTGGCTTTTGTTATTTCTAGTAATTAACTCGATGAAAAGTAATTGTACATTCCTTTTTATCTTCAATAACTTCATATTTATCAATTAAAGTTCCAAGTAGATCTAATGAATTAGCATGACCAATATCATTAGATAACTCCCACCCATATTCCTCTAACTCAATATCTCTAAAACAGTTAAATTCCTTCTGAAACTTATCCTTTAATGGTTTATCATGAAGCTGAATTACTACGGTTATTTTCGTTTCTTTTTTTGTCATATCCAAAAAAGTATCAATTTTACGATACCCTATTTCTAATAAATAATCGATAATCTCTTCAATTATTTTTGCGCTTTTCATATTCTCATGTAGTGGCATGGTGATCTCTCCTTTTAAATGTTTGAATTAACGTTAACATAATTACCGCGGTAAATGCAGCCGCAAACCCATTACTATATAATAATACTCCACCATGGAGTTGACTTAAACTTAACGCAACTGGTAAATGTAACATCCCTGCTAAAACACCAATGACAGCTCCATATTCTCCACTTATTGGAGCTAATGCTGAAGAAAAAATAATTGCTAGGACTAATACAACGCTTAACTCCATATTAAATAATAAAATCATTAATAAAACTCCAATCATTGGTGGTAACACATTTCTTGGATGTTTTCCAAAAGCACTAAACCCAACAATTGTCAATAATCCCCCAAAAACAGGACCATTTAAATGAATCTTCAAAACTAAAATTATTAATAAAGCAACAAGCCCAGTAATCCCAATATTAATCATTGTTAGTGGCTGATTATTGTTTCTTGTAAAATCGGTAACTGCTCTCCCACTTGCTTTAATAATTTTTAAATAATCTTTTAATGGCTTTTGATTATAATATAACCCAACACTTATAAATACTAAACAAATAATAATGTATAAGTATAAAAGCATTAGATGTTGAGTATTAGTATAAATTAGATTAGTCGAATAATGAATCTTTAATAATTTAAAAATACTAAAATAGCCAAAGGTTAAAATTCCTCCAGCAAAGCCAACATTATATAAGTTATAACCTTGATGAAAGGTTATAACATGTGTAGAAATTTCTACAATCAGAAAGCCTGATAAAATACCAACAAAAACGCCTAGTGGAATACTATAAACTAAGGGAATTCCAACCCCAAACATTAAAACACTAGAAACCGGGCTTAACCCTGTCGCAAATAAAAAGACAATAATAACACTCTTTAGAGTAATATGTTTATATTTAGAATATAACAATACTCCTAAAAAGATAATGGAGACATTAAGGAGATTTTTACCAAAAAAGGCAAATCCTCCAATCGTTAAAATCCCTGCGAAAATAGAACCAGTTACTCTTAAATCCAATTTTCTAATAATTAGATAACTTAAAAGCATTAATGTTCCTGAATTAAATAGCGCAGGACCGATTCCTCCGACAGAAACGTAATCTGTTAGTAAGATACTTTCACTAGTAATAATCATTTTATAACCATTTAAAAATTCATTAAAAGGTTGTAAAAACAATGAAAAAATAATAAAACCAATTGATAAATATGGTACTAGCATATTATGTAAGATTGTCTTCCTCATTAAGCCACTCCTCTCAAATTAACCAATTATTTTTTAAGCATTGCATCATCAACTTCACTAAGATAATAATTACGTTATATTTATATTAGATTAGCTAAGACATAATAATAAGTTTTAGATAATCTATCTTTATTTTTGCTCGTATTCAGATATTTATCGCTTTACTTTCACAGTTATTTTAATAGCCAGTTTTTAATATAGTCTTCTTTTGTTATTCCCGGTTTAAAATTATCAATAACTTGAGTAATCTCACCATTAGCTAGTTTTAAAATAGCTGTTAATAGGACTTTCATTGGGAGGATATAGGCTGCTTCATAATCTGATGTGAAGTAACTTTTACTATGAATAATTCCTTTGTTTCCTCCATAGCCAAACTGTACAGTAGGAAGGATATTAGAAATATCACCAACATCTCCAGAAGCTGGAGATACTTGGTTGTGAAGAATAGCTTCTTCACTAACAAACTCTAACATACTGTTAAATACTACTTGTGATAATTCTTTCGATAAATGGGTTGGCATATAGCCAAATTCATCAGTTATATCTACTTCAACATTTAACGCTTTTCCACTAAAAGTAAGCGCGTTATTTATTCTTTTATTTGCATCTAAAATAGCTTTAGTATTCGCTCCTCTAACA
Source organism: uncultured Candidatus Izemoplasmatales bacterium (assembly GCA_964477825.1). Classification (GTDB taxonomy): domain Bacteria; phylum Bacillota_I; class Bacilli_A; order Izemoplasmatales; family Izemoplasmataceae; genus JAFGXW01. The sequence goes on from CAYZEW010000057.1 coordinate 6,468, forward strand.
TATGCTTTTAAAATTACTTCCTCAGGAACTGTATTTACGCTCGTTCCCCCATTTGTAATAATCGGATGAAATCTAATATGATTTTGATCTTCAAAAGTTTCTCTTAACATATGGACCGCTGTCATTCCAAGGTTTGCTGCATTTAAAGCATTAAGCCCTAAATGGGGAGCAGCCCCTGCATGGGCACTTTTCCCTAAAAATTTAACTTCTTTACTAATAAACCCATTTAAAGTAGAGTTAATATCTAGTATGTTCTTTCCACTTCCATTTGTATGAACATTAAGGACAACATCAACATCATCAAAAACCCCGTCAAGAATCATGTTTTGTTTTCCTGATGATCTTTTTACGATGTTTTTCTTAATTAGTTCATTTCGATAGTCTAGGTCAACATACTCTTCAGCAGGAGTAGCAATAATCGTAAGTTTACAATTAGTTTCATCTAAAAGATTATATTTATTTACTAAATTAAATACACCAGAGATGATTGCCATTTGTTCATGGTGTCCACATGAATGAGCCGCGTTATCTATTTTATTAGAATATTTATGTCCTAAAGTAGGAACCCCATCTAAGTCACACATAATAGCAATATTATACTTAGCATTACTTGGTCCAATTGTTTTAATAAACCCTGTAATAGAATGCTCAGTAAAATTCTCAAGACCATGTTTTTTGTAAAATTCCATTAAGATTGATCTAGTTACTTTTTCCTTATACCCTAGTTCTGGATGTTTAAATAAATCTTCTCCTAAATCAATAATTTCTTGATTAAACTCTTTGGTAAATAGTTTGTCCATTTTCATCAGTGTAACCTCCGTAAATTTTATCTAATATTTTTAAATTATTTATGATATGGCTCAGTTTATCGCACTTAGGGGAAAAAATCGGTTTAGAACATTCTATACCCATTTGCACTGCCACGATTTTCTAGGACACACGGCCCCCCCTAAGGTATGAAAAAAGCG
>CAYZEW010000058.1:0-7210 GCA_964477825.1 uncultured Candidatus Izemoplasmatales bacterium
TTTTTTCAATTTCTATAGTAAGAATTTTATTAACTGGAACACCTAAATATTTGCATAGTGATTCAATCGTCTGAAGTGAAACATATTCTCCTTTATTAAATTTGGCTCTCGTAGCAGATGAAATATTTAAATCTTTAGACAATTGAGATAGTAATAAATTTCTTTCTTTAAGAATTTTCTTTAATCCGTTATAGTTCACTGACATACAAATTCCTCCTAAAAAAGTTTATTTATATCCTATTATATCATTTGTATTTAGTTTTGTAAATATATCGCTGAAATAAGTTCACTTATCTAAATATTGTATTCCGCTGTAATATCGAAAATCTCAAAATAAAAAAAGCTAACCTTTAAGGGCTAGCTTGTGCTTTAAAATGGCATTCCGGGAGGGATTCGAACCCCCGACCGACGCCTTAGAAGGGCGTTGCTCTATCCAGCTGAGCTACCGAAACATTTCAGCGTTATTTATTATAATATAACGCCGTTATTTTGTAAAGACTATTATGCTATTTTTTATCTTTTTTTATTAATCATCATGTTCTTCTTTCATTTTAAAATAATCAATTAATAAAATTTTCTTTTGAATCTCCAACGCAGTTATCCTATACTCTAAAGCATTTTCTAAAATAGCGTAATGATTATTATCTCCAACTAATTTACCATTTAGATCAAGATATGCACTACCATCAGATATTGTAAGATCACTAAATAAAATATAATTTTCTACTCCTGCAAGTAAATCTGTTCCTAAAAAATACTTAAATTCTAGAGAACTATCAATCAAATTTAAAATTGTTGGCGCAACATCCATTGTACTTCCAGGATTACTAATAACTTGACTATTTTCCATACTACTTGAATAAATAATTAATTCTTGACGATGATATTCATATGAATCTCGATCAATACCGATATAATCAAAATAAGTATTTGAACTCATCATATAAGGAAAATGATCTGGATAAATTACAAAAATCGTATTATCTAGTTCACCTTGCTCTTCTAATTCACCCATAATCAGTCCTAACATATTATCAAATTCAACAAATTTTTCCATAAAATTGATAATTTCATAATCAAAATCATTATTCGGATAAGCTGCATCAACCCGATCCCGATGAACATCAAATTCAGTTTGGTCATATGCTCCATGCATTGAATAAGTTAAAAGATTAATATACACCGGGTTAGTATAATCAACGTATTCACTAAAGAAATCAATCATTTCTGAATCATTTTTCTCATTAAAATCTGTATATCCTTTTTCAATTAAATCCTCTTGAAAAGCGACTGTTTCAAATCCATAACTTGGAATCATTTTTTCACGATTATAAAACCATTCATGGCCGCTATGGAAATAATAAGTATCATATCCAATTGTTTTTAACTGCTGTGGCAAAGCATAAGTATAGGTATTCTCATCATATGTATCACAAATATTATTACTCCAGTCACTAGACGGTAAAGCACTCATCCCAGTAATACTCATAAACTCGCTATTACAAGTCGCTCCTTGTTGAAAAACTGGTGTATAATAATTACTAAAAGACATTCCCTCATTTTTCATTTTATATAAATTAGGCGTAAGCACTGGATTAATAAACCTTGTTTCTAAAGTCTCTCCTAAAATAGTAATTACATTATATCCATTATAAATATCACTATAGCTATTTGTAACATGCGGATCTTTATCTTCAAAAAACTGATCAACCTCATCATATACTTCAGCTTTATCAATTTTAGGCTGTAACCTTATAAAATCAAGTAAATGGTAATTATAATAACCATACTTTTCACTATATAATGGCCGATCATGCATTGATTCAAATAAATAAGCATCACTTCGATAATAATCTATTCTAGTATCAAAATTAGAACTTCCCCAAACTACAAATAAAAGCACTTGGACTAAGAAAGCAAGTGAAAGGATTCCTAAATCTTTTAACTGATAAACATCTCTTTCTTTGTTTTTAAGAATCAAATAACTTCCCCCAATTAGAATTGGAGTAATTAAATAGGCAACTAAAGGGATTTTAATACTATAATCAAGAGTTGTTCCTCCTCTAAGCCATTTTAACCCACTAAAACTGCTTTTAGAACTGATTACATCAAAATAATCATAATAAACACTATCTCCTAAAACAAAGATTGTTGCTGCTAAAATAATAAAAATATAATAAGCCTTTTGGAGTTTAATGTTTTTAATAAACATCCCAAAAAACCCAATCCAAAACATCATTAAAACTGTATCAAAAATCATTCCGAAACTAAAAATACTAATCCCAGTTGTAATCATTAAAACAACTCTTAAAATTAGTAAATAACCAATTACATATAAAAAGCTTTTATATTGTCTTTTTTCCAAAATATTCACCTCTATTTACTCCATGTAATTATATCATAAGTTTACTACTTTTTATATAAAAAGACCCAAGATTAATCGGACAATTAATGCCACTAGATAAGCGACTACAAAAGGGTAGATGATGCTAAAGAATGTCCATTTTCTACTCCCGGTTTCACTTCTAATTGTTGCAACTGTTGAAATACAAGGAATATATAAACTAGCAAAAACTACATATGTTAAAGCGCTTAATGTTGTAAACCCAGATGCAATATCTCCTAAATATAAGATATTCAAACTACTAACAACGATCTCTTTAGCTAAGAAACCACTAATTAAACTAGAAGTTGCTTGCCATTCCCCAAATCCCAAAGGAATAAATAACGGTGAAATTAAGCCAGCAATGTCAGCTAAAAAGCTATCTTTAGGATCAATATTGATTCCAGAAAACCCAGTATTACTTAACAACCATAAAATTATTGAACCAATTAAAATATAAGTTCCGGCTTTTTTAACAAATCTTCTTGCTTTTTCGAATGCTTGATAAGTAATCGTTCTTAATTGGGGCATTCTGTAAGGCGGAACCTCAAGTAAAAACTTACTACCCTTTCCTTTAAAAAAGGATAAGCTAAAGATTTTTGCACTTACTAAAGTAACTGTAATCCCTAGTAAATAAATCCCTAACATTACAAAAGCACGATATTTATCAAAAAACATACTAATAAAAATAACATAAATTGGCAATCTCGCACTACACGAAATAAACGGTAAAGTAAGGATTGTAATCATTCTTTCTTTTTTATCGGCAATGGTTCTTGTTGCCATAATTGCGGGAACTGTACAACCAAGCCCGGTAATCATCGGAACAATACTTTTACCATTAAACCCAAACTTACTTAAAAAGCGGTCCATAACAATCGCAACTCTAGCCATATACCCTGTTCCTTCAAGTAAGGCTAGCATAAAGAATAATACTATGATTTGTGGAAGGAAAACAAGGATTCCTCCTACTCCTGCCATTATTCCGTCTATTATTAATCCATATGCAAACCCAGTAATCCCTAGAAGTTGCAAAAAGTTTCCTAAATAAAAGACTAATATCTCATTCCAAAAATAATCTAAATACGAAGTTAAAAAAGCCCCAAGCCCTAAAAACTTCCCAAAACTAAGTTGGTAAACTACCAGCATTATCGCAAAAAAGATTGGAATCCCCCATCCTGGATGAGTTAAAATGCGATCAATTTTTTGATTAAAGTATTTTGAATGTTCTTTATCTTCTACTTGAAATAAACATTCATCAACTAAGCTGTTAATAAATTCTCTTCTTGTATTAAAAATAGCTCCTTTTAATGATAACGCTACATCATCTTCAATAATTTTTTCTTCTACTTCGCTAACTACTGCTCTAATTTTTTCTTCTTTAACGATTTCTAAAAATTTATAAATTCCTTCATTTCCTTCAAGAATTTGTAAAGCTAACCATTTTTTATCAACTTTTAAACTATCATATCTTAACAAATCACGAATTCTTTGTATTCCCCATTTAATATGCGGATGATAATCTAATTCTAAAGCTTTAAACGCTCTTAAATTTTTTAGTTTATTACTAATATTAATTCGATCTTCACTATTTCTTTCTCTTGCACTAATACAAACCGCATTAGTTTTTAATTTATTAGCCATTTTTTCGATATCAATAACATAACCGTTATTACGAAGAGCATCTCGTAAATTAAAAACAAGCAGTGTTGGAACACCTAGTTCTAATAGTTGAACTGTTAGATGTAAATTTCTTCTTAAATGCGTTGAATCAATAATATTAATAATTCCACTATATTTCTCGTTTAAAAGTGAGTAGGTTACTACTCCTTCGTCTTCACTAGATGGTGAAACATTATATGTTCCTGGTAAATCAACTAAATTAGCACCTTCATAGTGTTTAATATGATGTACTCTTTTTTCAACTGTAACCCCACTATAGTTACCAACATGAACATGTGATAACGTCATAAAATTAAAAAAGGTACTTTTCCCAACATTTGGATTTCCCGCAAGTAAATAAATCATTGTTTCACCTCGATATTTAAGGCATCTTCTTTTCTTAAGCAAATTTCAATATCATCAACTTCAAGCAAATAAAGTTTATCAAACGCCAAAATATTTAACAAAGTAACTTCTGCACTTTCATAAATACCTACATCCATTAGGCGATCCATAAACTGTTTCCCAAACTTTTTTAAAGAAACTATTTTTGCTTTTTCTTGTTTTTTTAAATCAGTAATATTCATCAGCACCACTCCTAGTTAGCATTATATCTAAAATTATTTACCTTATCAACAAAATTATAATTTTTCTAATTAGTCTTATAAAAAAGAAAAAACCAGAGTTATCTGGCTTTACCTAACGCATTAATAAAACATACATCATCTTTACGACATGTATCTTTTTCATAATGTTCACAATATCCTTCCACAACTAATTGTAATTTAGTAATTGTGAAATTTTTAAAAGTTGGATTACGTTTTATTTGTTCAAAAATTTTACTATCGTTAATTTCGATAATATTGCTATTTACTTTACACGTTACATGGATATGCGAATCAGCATTATGGCTTTTTTCATCAATTGTTAAGTCATAATGTTTTTTTCCATTAATAAATATTTGTGCAACAATTTTATGATCTAATAAGAAATCAATATTATTATATACTGTCCCTAAATTATTGTATCCTCTTTTTTTAAGTTCTGAATAGATTTCTTGAATTGTTAAATGTTTTCCTTCTAAGACATCTATAATTGCTTTTCTTTGTTTTGTAATTCGGATATTTTGTTTTCTTAATTCCGAAAATATTTTTTCTCTTTCGTCCATCATAATCACCCAATTTATATTAACATTTTTATAAATAAAAGAAAACTATAATACTCTTTAAAATCTATGAAAAGAAAAACCGAAAATGGTTTTTCTTTTTATTTCATTTTTTCAATCATTTTATTTTTAACATATGGTGGTACAAAATGATGTAATTCCCCTTTAAAAAGGCTAATTTCTTTTACTAAAGCACTACTTAAAAACGAATATTTATTATCTGTCATAAAATATACACTGTCAATTTCGTTATCTAATACCCGGTTTGCATGCGTTAATTGAAACTCATATTCAAAGTCAGTAACCGCTCTTAATCCCCGAACCATATGAGTAGCTCCTAATTTTTTAGTTTCAGCTACAGTTAAGTTGTTCGCAACAATTACTTCCATTCTATCTAAGTAATTTTTCATTGTTACTTCTACCATATCTTTACGTTCCTCTGCGCTAAATAAAGCATGTTTATTTGGATGAACATTAATTAAAATAATTAAACGATCAAAAACTTTCAAAGCTCGTTCAGCAATATCCATATGTCCGTAAGTAATTGGATCAAAACTCCCAGGATAAACAGCAACTTTCATTTTATTTTCCCCATTTCATAAACGATATTTTGGTAATTCTAATAACTTTTTGTTTATACTCTATTATATCATTGTTTATTGTTTTTATTGTATTGTTTTTTTTGTATAAACAAATAATAATTCCATCATCCTTTAAAAGCTGTTTTTTTGCAATCAATTCAATAATATTATTAATTTCTTCCATAGCATAAGGAGGGTCTAAAAAGATAATATCGAACTGTTCTGTTGTTCTATGCAAATAATCAAGGTAATTACTATTAATAACGATACTTTTATCAACAAGATTTAATGTTTTCAGATTATGTTTAACTGTTTTAATTGCTTGATAATTATTATCAACAAAAACCGCCTTATTAGCACCTCTGCTTAAGGCTTCGATTCCTAAAGCGCCACTGCCAGCAAATAAGTCTAAAACTGTCTCGCTTGTAAAATAAGGCCCAATACTATTAAAGATCGACTCTTTAACTCGGTCTTTAATTTCTCTTGTTGTTTTCGCATCAACTTCAACCAATAGTCGACTGCGATGTAACCCCGCAATTACTCTCATTTTATCCCTCCTAAGGAGAAAAAGGCCAGAAGGCCTTTTAATTTTATTGATAAGTTATTTTGTTTACTGCTTCACGATCTAATCTTTCAATTAAGACTGTTACTAGTTTAACCATCGCATCATAATCGCCCTTATGAACGATTGATGTATGCGAATGCAAATATCTAACTGGTAAACATAAAGCAATTGAAGGAGCTCCACTTGCTGTCATGTGGATTGATCCACCATCAGTTCCTCCACGTTCTAAAAAAGTTAATTGATAAGGGATTTTTTCAGTTTCACAAATGTTAACTACAAAGTCTCTTAATCCTTTATGGCCAACCATTGAACTATCTTTAAACATGATTCCAACACCTTTACCTAAAACCGTGTTTTTACTTCCCCCTGGGAAATCAAAAGCAATTGTTGTGTCTAAAGCAATCCCAATATCAGGTTGAATTTTATAAGCACTAGTCTTAGCGCCACGTAATCCTACTTCTTCTTGCTCTGTCCCTACTCCGTAATAAATATTATTATGTTTTCTATTTTGAATACTGCGTAAAACATCAATAGTTGCAGCGCAACCTACTCTATTATCCCAAGCTTTTCCTAAATAATATTTAGGATTACTTAATTTTTGGAATTCAATATATGGCGTAACCATATCGCCAGGTTTAATCCCTAGTTTTTCAGCTTCTTCTTTATTTTCTACTCCTAAATCTAAATACATTTTATCCATTTCAACTGGTTGTTTACGTTCCTCTGGAGTTAAAATATGTGGTGCTTTAGCCCCAATTACCGCTCTAATTTCTTTACCTTTAGAAGTAGTAATTGTCATTTGTTGAGCAAGCATTACTTGACTCCACCAACCACCAGCAGGAGTGAATTTAACA
>CAYZEW010000059.1:0-7176 GCA_964477825.1 uncultured Candidatus Izemoplasmatales bacterium
CCAAGGCATGCTTGTCGAGCTCTAACTACCCTGTCGAATCCATAAACAACCCCATGTTTAGATTATATATATTACGATTTCATTATAACATAATTTTATATAAATTGTAAATTTAATAGCGTTCTTTTAATGCTTGTTGCGCTCTTTTTAAAGCGTCTTTTTCTTTTAAACTTTGTCGTTTATCGTAATTTTTCTTTCCTTTAGCTAAGGCGATTTCAACTTTACATAAGCCTTTTTCTAAATAAACTAAAGTAGGAATTAAGGTAAGTGGTTCTTTTGCCAGTTTATTAGTAATTCTAATAATTTCTTTTTTATGAAGTAAGAGTTTTCTTGTTCTTTTTTCTTGATGATTAAAAAGATTACCATGATTATATTTAGAAATATGCATATTAACGATAAAGATTTCGCCGTTTTTAACGCGAGCGTAAGCATCTGCGATGCTTACCTTCGCAGCTCTTACGCTTTTAATCTCTGTCCCTTTTAAAACAATCCCACATTCATATTTATCTAATAAATAATATTCATGGTTTGCTTTTTTATTTTTAGTAATAATCTTCATATAATCACCTCTTTTTTACTTACATTATTTTAAAATCAATATCTCCATCACTAATATGAGTATTCATTACTTTCACTTTTACTTTGTCCCCTATTCTAAAGATACGGTGTTTTCTTTCACCAATTAGGATCATTAAGTTTTCATCATATACATAATAATCATCTCTAAGTTCAGAAATATGAACTAAGCCTTCAACAGTGTTTGGTAAGGTAACATATAGGCCAAAACCTGTTACACTACTTATTATACCATCAAATACTTTATTAATGTATTTTGTAATATATTCTGCTTTTTTCATGTCGACTACTTCTCTTTCAAGTAAAACAGCTTTTCGTTCTGTTTCACTTGCTTGGCTAGCAATACTAGGCATTGTTTCTTGGTAGTATTCAATTGTTTTTGTTGATTGGTTATTTTTAAAGAGATATTCTCTTAATAACCGATGGACAATTAAATCAGGGTATCTTCTAATTGGCGATGTGAAATGCGTATAGTATTCAAAGGCAAGACCATAATGACCAATGTTTTGTTCACTATAAATTGCTTTTTGCATACTACGAAGCATTAAAAGGTTAATTCCTTTTTCAGCAGGAGTTCCTTTAACCTTTTCTAGTAATTTTTGAAGTTCTAAATTACTAATTTCACTTTTGCCTTTAACTTGATAACCTAACGCACTACTCATTTTTAATAAACGGTGGAGCTTTTCTTCTTTTGGTTTATCATGAATACGGTAAATAAATGGTAAGTTAAGCCAGTAAACATGTTCCGCAACTACTTGGTTGGCTTTCAACATGAATTCTTCAATGATGTTTTCACTAATTCCGCGTTCTCTTAAACGAACATCTACCGCTTTTCCTTTGTCATCTAAAATAATATACGCTTCATCTGTTTCAAAATTGATACTTCCAATTTTCTCACGTTTCTTTTTTAAGATTTTAGCGAGACTTCGCATATCATAAAACATTTCAATTAAATCAATATATTCACTATTTAGTTCTTTATCACCATTAAAGATTTTATTTATTTTTGAATAAGTCATTCTTTGATATGATTTAATAACACTTGGGTAAATATCATATCTTACAACTTTACCAGTTTGATCAATTTCCATTTCACAAGTGATTGTTAAACGGTCTTCATTTGGAACTAACGAACAAATATTATTACTTAAATTAACTGGTAACATTGGGATTACTGTCCCAGGTAAATAAACCGATGTTCCTCGTTTATAAGCTTCTTTATCTAAAATACTGTCTTTGGTAACGTAATAACTAACATCAGCGATACTTACTCCTAAAGAGTAATTACCGTTATCAAGTTTTTTAACAAGGACAGCGTCATCAAAATCTTTAGAGTCATCCCCATCAATTGTAATATATTTTTCATCTCTTAAGTCTCTTCTACCTAAGTAATCTTCTTCATTTACTTTTGTATATTTTGCTGCGGCTTCTTTGACTTGATCACTAAAAACAGGGTCAATATCGTATTTTAAGATTTTACTTAAAATATCAACACCTTTTGAATTAACATTGCCAAGGACTTCAGTAACACTACATTCAATTTTTCCTTTGTAAGCATAATTAATAATTTTAGCGCGGACTTTATCAAACTTTTTTGCCCCATTAAGATTTTCTTTGCGGATAATAATCTTTTGTTTAATCGTTTTGTCGTCACTTATTAAATACCCCATTCCGTCCCGATACTGTAATGTTCCGATAATATGGGTATATTTTCTTTCAATAACGCGTCTAATTTCCCCCTCAGGGCGAGCGCCACTTTTGTTTTTTAAAACATAAACTAAAACTTGATCTAAATTCATCGCTCCGTTTACTGAATCTTTAGAAATAAAAATATCGTTTTCTTGCGGATCTTTAGGAATTACAAAACCAAACCCTTTTTCCTTTAAATCTAAACTACCAACTAAATAGTTAGTATTTTCAATGAGACTATACTCATGATTTTTACTTTCGATGATGACTGCTTCTTTGGTTAAACTGTTCAAAGCTTTAACTAAAGCTTTAAACTCTGTGCTTGAAGAAATCTCTAAGCGTTCTTTCAAGTCATCAAGGGATAATTTTTTAGTTGCTTCTTGACTTAATAATGCTTTAATTTTTTCAATCATTTGCATAACCTCCTTTTTAATATTTTAGAGAAAAAAAAGAACACTTTATGTGTTCTTAAGATACCATTGCATAAACGGCAAGTACGATAAATACTATGCTTACTCCAGCAGTAACACGATTTAAAATTAATTCAAAACCACGTTGTTTTTGGTTATTGAATAATTCGCTTTTTTCACCGCTAAAGGCGTTATTGATATTATCTTTTGAACTTTGCATCACTACTAAAGTGATTAAAAATAGTGCTACAATTAATAATAATATATCTTCAACTCTCATGACTCGTTCCTCCTATAAACTTAATCCGATGTATATAAAATAACTTACTAGTATTAAAATACTAGGAATAATATACGTATAAATACTTAAAGCTTTCTTTCTTAATAAAGCCACCATTAATATTATAGAGTTTATTAACCCTAAAATCAAGAGTAAAGAAATATTTTCTCTTAAGGCTTGATCTGTGACTAAAATTTCATAAATGTTCTCTTTGTAATTAATCAAATCTACGACACTAATAATTGTCATATTAAAGATATTCGAACCAACAATGTTTCCTAGTGCTGCCTCATAATTTCTTAGTTTCATTAAAGTAATTACGGCCGTAAGTTCAGGTAAACTAGTTGCGACTCCCAAGAAAATCGCTCCCGCAAATGAAGTACTTAAGTTTAACTCAGTTGCTAAGTTATCTGTCACAATAGTTACAAAATAACTAGAAGCAATAACCACTAAACTCCAAAGGACAAACATAATGGCAATTTTTTCATACGATAAATGACTCTCTCCATCATCATTTGTACTCTCTTCTGCGTTCATACTCTTAATACTTAAGAAGTAAACAACAATAATAATTAACGAGATAATATTAAATGTAATCCCAATTGTAATGCCAATTGTATCATAATCTAACCAACCAAAACGGTGTAATAATAATGGCAAAGCGAATACAATATACATAATAATAATTAAAGCATTAGTTTTTCTTCCTGATTTTACTTTGTTAAAAAATAAATGTTTAACAAAAAATAAATCAGCAACTGCTAAAATAACGATATTAAAAATATTACTTCCAAACACATTCCCAAAAGCTAGGCCTGGCTTCGCTAAAACAATTGTTGAAGTAATACTCGTAATAAATTCAGGCATTGAAGTAACTGTTGCGAGTAAAATTCCCCCAATAACAGCTCCACTAATATTACTTTTTTTATCTAATTCATCAACATAGTAACTTAGTTTACTTGTCGCATAAATAACAATAAATGCTAGTAAAAAATACTGCGCAAAAAGCATAAACATATAATCACTCCTTAGAAACTATTATATTATATCTTAACTTAACTAAAAAGGATAGTTTTAATTGAAAAAAGTGCTAAACTGCACTTTTTTCAAGAGATTCCTCATTTTTAGAAAGATGTTTATCAATACTATCAATTAGAACTTTTACTTTTTTATTTGTTACGACCCCTACTGTTGGGAATAATACAATGATTACACAAAATAAAGCTAACAGGGACACATTATAATATTCAATTATTACCCCCCCAATTAACATTGAAAAGGGAATTGCTGCATTACTAATTGCCCCCATTGTCGCAAACACTCTTCCTCGAAAATCAGCATCAACAATTTTAACAATCCCAGTATTTAAGGGAACATTAGTAACCATTGAAAAAGCTGCTAAAAAAAGCATTCCGCCAATAAACATTAGATAAAATGTTTTAAAATCAACAATTCTCCTTGATGCTAAATGGATTGTTAAAGCAATAAATGCAAAAGAAAGGGTTAATAGCGATAAGCCAATTGTAATAACTTTATGGGTGTTTTTAATTTTAATATTACCAATTATAAGTCCTGCAACCAACATCGCAACACTAAAAGCTACTTCCGTGTAAGCATATTCCATTTCGGCATTAATTCTTGCTAAATCATTATTAAACAAATACGGAATACCAATCGCAAATAATGGTGTAAAGGCAAAGTTTAATAATAGACTAAAGCCAATAATAGTAAACAAGCCTGTTTTTCTTTTAATGTATTTAAGTGATTCAACAAAATCATGAACTAAAGTTTTTTCTTTTTGAAGTGCTGTTTCTTTTTTTGTTTTCTCTTTTCGATATTTTGTCTTAATAAACATTTCACTTACGCCGGAAATTCCAAAAGATAAAGCATTAATAATAATTACCCAAGTAATCCCAAAAAAAGCATAAAAAGCCGCTCCTGCAATCACGCCAATAATACTTTGTAAACTTTGAATAATACTTGAAGACCCGTTTGCTGCTTGGAGTAAATCCTCCCCAACTATTTCAGGAATAGCACTACTCATTGCTGGTGAAAAGAGCGCGGCATTAATACTTGCCAAAACCCCCGTAATATAAAGACTTAAGATAATTTTATCAATACTTGGAGATGTCGCAATAAATAAAGCTAGGCCAACATACAATATTGCTCTAGCATAGTCTGTCATATAAATTACTCTAACCCGGTTAAACCGATCAACTAACACCCCAGCAATTGGACTAAAAACAATTCTTGCCCCAATTACTACAAAAAGAAACAGTCCCATTGATAATGAAGAACCTGTTAAATCTAAAATATAAAAAGACATGGCAATTCCCATTAAACTATTGCCAATTTCAGAAACTAAATTACCAGTAAATAGTAATTTATAACTATTGTTTTTAAATAATTCTTTCATAAGGCACCTCAATTGTAATTATGTTTTAACCCCTTCAAAACCTTTAATACTATTGATTATTGTCATTGCTCCAAGTAAGCCAGTTCCGTCTAACACTAAAGAAGGAATTTGTAATACTTGGAAGTCATTTAAAATAAACATTTCTAATAAAAATAAATAAATAATATGTGGTAAAAACGAGATTTGTTTTTCATTATGATTATTTATCGTTTTAAGCATTTTTATTGAATAAACGATTGTATATAAACTAAAAAGATATAATGCTATACTAAAATATAATAAACTACTTGGATCATTTAAATTATGTTCATCTAGTTTAAAAACTAAAAAACCGATTGGCGTTATTGTAAAAATAAAAATAACTACTACTAAAAAGAAAAAGCGTTTTGCCTCTTTTTGATGATTATTTAAATTAAGGGTAATAATAAAATAAGCAAACGCGAAAAGCATATAACGGTTAGAGAAATTAATCGCTAAAGAAAGGTAAAAAGCAGAATCAATAAAATAATTGATTACTTGTAATGTTAAATAAGATAAAAAGACAACAACTATTAAATTTCTTATTTTAAAAGTTCTTTCTTTACTCATAACTTTCACACTCCCTAACCTATTATACAAAAAAAAGGACTAATTTAATAGTCCTTTTATGTTAGGAAATTATTTTAAGTTATAAAATGATTTCATTCCATTATAAACAGCAGTTTCACCAAGTTCATCTTCAATTCTTAATAATTGATTGTATTTAGCAATACGGTCAGTTCTTGATAATGATCCTGTTTTAATTTGTCCTGAGTTAGTAGCTACTGCAACATCAGCAATGATTGTATCTTCAGTTTCACCAGAACGATGTGAAATTACACATGTATATCCAGCTTTTTTAGCCATTTCAATACATTGGAATGTTTCAGTTAAAGTTCCAATTTGGTTTAATTTAATTAAAATTGAATTAGCACTACCTTCTTCAATTCCTCTTGCTAAACGTTTAGTGTTAGTTACGAATAAATCATCACCAACGATTTGGATTTTTTTACCAAGTTTAGCATTCATTAATTTCCAACCTTCCCAGTCATTTTCATCATGACCGTCTTCAATTGAAATAATTGGGTATTTGTCAACAAGTTCAACGTAGAAATCAACTAAATCTTGAGAGTTCATTTCTTTTCCGCCTTCACCAGCTAAAACATAAACACCTTTTTCTTTATTATAGAATTCACTACTAGCTACGTCCATTGCTAACATAACATCTTTACCTGGTACATAATTTGCTGCTTTAATAGCTTCCATAATAACTTCTAAAGCTTCTTCATTGCTTTTTAAATCTGGTGCAAAGCCACCTTCATCACCAACTGAAGTGTTATATCCTCTGCTTTTTAAAACTTTCTTTAAACTATGGAATACTTCTGCACCCATTCTTAAAGCTTCTTTGAAAGTTTTAGCACCCACAGGCATAATCATGAATTCTTGGAAGTCAACATTGTTGTCTCCATGAGACCCACCATTAATGATATTCATCATTGGTGTAGGAATTTCTTTCGCGTTAAATCCACCTAAATATAAATAAAGAGGTAATCCAACATAATCAGTTGCAGCACGTGCTACAGCCATACTAACACCTAAAATAGCGTTAGCTCCTAATTTTGCTTTATTTTCAGTTCCGTCTAGTTCGATCATTAAGTTGTCAATTAATACTTGTTGAGTTACATCCATTCCTAAGATTTCTGGTGCAATAATTTCGTTAACATTTTTAACGGCAGTTTCAACACCTTTTCCTAAAAATCTAGATTTAACTCCATCACGAAGTTCTA
>CAYZEW010000060.1:0-6806 GCA_964477825.1 uncultured Candidatus Izemoplasmatales bacterium
ATATTTATTGGAAATATAATAGATTGGCAAACTTACAGCTTGTCCGCTGTATATATTGTTGTTCTTGGAATTGGTTCGATAAAATTGTTATCTAATAAACTTAAGGCCACAAACCAAACTAAGTTACTTGTTTTTGCAATTACATCTGTTATTTATTTTGCATTTTATAGTGTTGCTAATTTTATTGGTTATTCAGGTGGAGATACAGCCTTATCAATATCATTACCACTAATCTTGGTGCTGAGTATTACATATGTATATGTGCTAACACGTTATGAAAATAAACGTATGATTATTTTCTGCAATTTGTTAATTTTCACAAGTTATATCTTTGTCATGATATTCATTTTGGGGGGCATAGGTCTCGCAGGTTATGGTTCATTATAAGCATTCTTAAAATGCAATTTTGTATATGTGGATATTAATATGATAAAAATAAAAAGACGATTTCTCGTCTTTTTTTGTTAACATTTTTATAGTAGAGTCTCTATCGTTAGTGCAAGTGCTATTCAGCGATAGGTACGAATACTCTTAATGCAACTTCTTTATCTAAATGATAAAGGCCAGCATCTTTAACTAATTTAACTTTGTCAATTAACTTACTAAAATTATCTTCCTCTTCAACTTGTTCAGTCACATACCATTGCAAGAAGCTAATTGCTGCATAATCTTGAACTTCATAAGCAATTTTCATTAAGTTATTAATCTTTGAAGTAACTAGTTTTTCGTGTCTAAGTGAAACTTCTAAAACTTCTAATAATGAGTTAAAATCGTTACGAGGAGTTTCAAAACCTTTGATTCTTACTCTTCCACCACGTTCGTTAATATAATCAATAAATTTTCTTGCATGAGAAATTTCTTCTTCGTATTGAACATACATCCAATTTTCAAAGCCTTCTAATCCAAGTGTAGCCACATATCCTGCCATCGCAAGATAAACATGTGCTGATTCAAATTCAAAATTTAATTGTTCATTTATTGCGTCTTCTAATCTTTTATCCATAAATTTCATCTCCTTTTATCACCTATAATTATAGCTTATTGCGATTGCTTATTCAACTGATAAGCAACCCCTTTCTTAATCCTTTAAAAGGGCTTTTGCTTTTTCTAAATTCTTAAAATTCATTTTCGCATATTTGCTTAAAAAAGCTTCCCCTTTTTCTTTTAAAATAACACTCGCAAGCTCATCAACCTTGCTTCCTGCGCCTTTTAATAAAGGATAGTTTGCTTCACTTGATAATCTTTCAAAATGCTTTAAGAAAGCGTATCTTGCGATAATACTCGCAATTGCAACGCTAGCGTATTTACTTTCGGCTTTTGTTTCAAAGCGGATTTTCTTAAAAACTTTTACTTCGTTACTAAGATATCTAAAATATAATCCCTCATTCGCAAACTGATCCATAATAACTGGGGGATTATCAAAAAGTTTTTCATGGAGATTTAGTAAGGCCTTATTATGTAAATAAGCTTTAATTTTATTTAAGTTATAACCTCGTTTTGTTAAATCATTAAATAATTCATTGTGAAGGGTTAATAAACTAAAAACAATTTTATCTTTTAACTCTTTCCCAAGAATTAAAATCTTTTCATCAGTTAGTTTTTTAGAGTCATCAATCTTTAACTTTTTAACAAATGCTAAATTTTCTTTATCTAAATAAGCTGCGCAAACAGTTACTGGACCAAAAAAGTCTCCGGTGCCGACTTCATCACTACCAATAGAAACTAAATAATAATCAGTTTCTCTTTGTTTTTGGGCGTTGTTTACCACCTGGATAGTGTTATCTTTTTCATGATAATCAAGCATTGTTTTCCACATGGAATATTCGGCTTCACTATCAACTCCTTGAAACATTACTTTGTTAGTTTTATAAACGGTCACCGTAATATATTCTGTTTTCGCAAAGAAAATAACGTTCTCATTTTTACTAACTACTTGATAATCACGGTAAAAAGCAATAACTCGTTTAATATCATCATTTGATAAGTTAAGTACAAAGTTCAAAAAAACCACCTCACCTCTATTATTTTAACATATAATTTGTTAAAATAATATTACTAGGAGTGATTATAATGGTTTTTGACACAACGTTACTAGAATTTGATAAAATTAAAACAATAATTTCAAACAATGCCCAAACAACTTTGGGTAAATTATTAGTCAGCGAAATTGCGCCAACTAATAATTCCTTAGTGATTAAAAGAACCCTTAGTGAAACCACTCACGCTCTTAAAATTTTAAAGGGGTACCAAGAACCACCTTTTGGCGGCATTAGAGATTTAACTGAAACATTAAAAAAAGCCCAAATCGGCTCTCTTTTAAGAGGCTATGAATTTTTAGATGTAATTGGCTTACTAGATGCTTCCCTTGCTAATGTTCGGTTTTATAAACAAGTAAAAGAATTAGAAATTACCGATGAAGCTTTAGAACTTTATTATGATAATATTCAAGTTATTCCAAAATTAAAAACAGCGATTTTACTAGTTATTAATGATAATGGTGATGTAGTAGATTCTGCTTCCCCATTACTCCATAAAGTAAGAAACGCTATCCATGTTAAAGAAAAACGAATTCAAGACCGCTTAAATCAAATTATTCATAAAGATAAAACGAAACTAACTGAAGCTTTAATTACGATTCGTAATAACCATTTTGTTGTGCCGGTTAAAACAAGTGAAAAAAATAACTTTAACGGAACAATCATTGATTATTCAAGTAGTGGCGAAACAGTTTATATGGAACCACACAGTGTTAGTTCAGTTAATAATGAAATTGCGATATTATTACTTGATGAGAAAAAAGAAGTAGAACGTCTTTTACGAGAATTAACAATTAAAGTCGGAGAAGCTTATTATGCATTAACTAATAACTTAAATATCTTATCTGAGTTAGATGCGAAATTTGCTCTTGCGAAGTTTGCTTTAGACTATAACTGTACAACACCAACAGTTACGGAAAACGAAATTAATTTAATTAAAGCGAGACATCCTTTAATTAAGCAAGATGAAGTTATTGCGAATACAATTACTTTTAATCAAGATGAAAAAGTAATTATTATTACTGGACCAAATACTGGGGGAAAAACGGTTGCTTTAAAAACAATGGGTTTACTTTCAATTATGGTTCAAAGTGGGATTTTAATCCCCGTTGACGAAGGCAGTAAAATCGTTATTTTTGAAAATATCTTTGCCGATATTGGGGACGAACAAAGCATTGAACAATCTTTATCAACCTTTTCTTCACATATGAAGAGAATAATTAAGATTATTGATAATTTAACAGTCGGATCTTTAATCTTATTAGATGAACTAGGGAGCGGAACTGATCCAAAAGAAGGGGCAAGTCTCGCAATTAGTATTTTAGATTATCTTTTAGTAAGAGGAGTTCATGTGATAGCCACAACGCACTATCCGGAGCTAAAAGCATATGCTTATAATAAAAATGAAATCATTAACGCCAGTGTTGAATTTGATATTAATACCTTAAGTCCGACATATCGTTTGCTTTTAGGAACTCCAGGTAAATCGAATGCATTGTTAATTAGTGAAAGACTTGGTTTAAACAAAACAATTATTAATCAAGCAAAAGCACATGTCTTAACTTCGCAATCAGAAGTATCTGACTTAATTAATAAACTAGAAAAACGTGGAAATACCTTAGAACATAAAATTCGCGAATATGAAACATTAATTAAGGATAATAAAGAACTAGTCAATCGTACTGAAACATTGCAAAATGCTTTACTAGAAGAAAAAAGACGCTTAAAAGACAAAATTGCAGTTGAGAGAAGCCAAATAGTTTCTGATACTAAAGAGGAAGCTTTAAACCTTATCAAAAGCTTAGAAGAATTAAAAAAGAAGGAAAATTTAAAAGCGCATGAAATTGCTGAAATGAAATATAAAGTTAGAACTTTTGAAGTTGAAGAAAACAAAATTAATTCAACTACAAACCATAATTATCAAGTTGGTGACATTGTTAATGTTTTAAAATTTAATCGTTATGGTGAACTTCTTAAAAAACAAAAGAAAAACCAATGGCAAGTTAAAATGGGATCTTTAATTTCAGTTTTTAAAGAACCAGATTTTGAATTTGTTAAAACAGTAAAAAGCAAAAAAACTCCAGCACAGAAAGGGACCACTAATTTTAAAAAGAAAATTAACGTTGAACTTGATTTAAGAGGAATGCGCTATGAAGAAGCAGAGTATGCCTTAGATAAATATATTGACGATTGTTTAGTTGCTAATGTTCCTTACGCAAGAATTATTCATGGCTACGGAACATTAACTTTAAGAAAACTTGTTAAAAGCTATTTATCCAAAGCAAAAAACATCGCAAGTTACCGCGATGGAGAAGGCGGAGAAGGCGGTAGCGGGGTTACTGTCGTTTATTTTAAATAAAGATTGCAAAAAGATTGATATTTAGATAATTATTAAGTATAATAAACAAGTATTTTTTAAATAAAGGAGGAAACAACACATGGCGGTAGTATTTGCAAACACAAATAATTTCGATGAACACATCGCAGAAGGAACAATTATTTTAGATTTCTATGCAGATTGGTGTGCACCTTGTAGAATGATTGGTCCAGTTTTAGAACAAATTACAGAAGAAAATGAAGACATTAAAATTGTAAAAGTTGATGTTGACAACAATATGGAATTAGCACAAAGATATGGTGTTAGAGGAATTCCAGCATTATTTGTTTTAAAAGATGGAAAAACTGTAGCTCAAAGAGCAGGTTTCATGCCTAAGGCAGCATTAGTTGATTGGGTAAGAAGCGCATAAAAAATAACCGGGTTAAATCTTGGTTTTTTTTTGCTCTTAAGGTATAATGATGGTGGTGATTTAAATGGACGGAATTATCTTAGTTAATAAAGAAAAAGGGTATACTTCTCATGATGTTATTAATGTTTTACGCGGGATATTAAAAACAAGAAAACTAGGGCACACAGGAACACTTGATCCTGATGCTACTGGTATTTTAGTCGTTGGTGTTAATAAAGGAACTAAGATTATGAAATATTTAAATAATGATGAAAAGATTTATCAAGCAACTGTTTTAATAGGTAAAGCAACAGATACATTGGATAAAACAGGAGAAGTAATTGCTGAAAAAAAAGTTACTAAGTTAAACAATGTTGATGAGGTTGTTGAATCATTTAAAGGAGAATATCTTCAAACTCCCCCAATGTATTCAGCTGTAAAATATAAAGGTAAAAAACTCTATGAATACGCTAGGAAAGGCATAACGATTGATGATATTCCTTCTAGAACAATTACAGTTTTTGATATTAAAAGAACAAGTGAAATAACTTATCAAGATGATTTAGCTGCTTTTGATTATTTAGTTCATAGTTCAAAAGGGTTATATGTTCGAACATTATCTTATGATATTGGTAAATTACTTGGATATCCTGCGCATAATTTAGAACTGCATCGTTTGCAAGCAGGAAAGTTTAATGTTAAAGACAGTTCTTCATTAAAAGAAATTGAAAAAGGGAACTATAAAATTATTTCTTTAACTGATGCGTTATCACATTTAAATAAATTAATTGTTCCAGAAGAATTAAAGCATCACGTTAAAAATGGGATGGCAATTAGTTTAAAATATTTTAAAGCACATACTCTAACGAGGTTAGTTGATGAAGATAATAACTTATTAGCGATTTATGATAAACACCCAACAGAACCAAAAATGCGAGCAATAAACGTCTTTTAAACGAGGTGAAGTAAATGAAAATTGTCATATTAAATAATCAGGCTATAGAAGAACATACCGTTGCCGCAATCGGTTTTTTTGATGGAGTTCATTTAGCTCATAAAGAACTAATTAAAAAGACAATTGAAATTGGTAATAAAAAAGCCTTAAAAAAAGCGGTTATTACTTTTGATGTTCATCCTAAAAGTATTTTATTTGATTTAGATTATTATTACTTAACTCCTCTTGAAGAAAAAATCAAACTATTTAAACAGTTTGACTTAGATGTTATTTATATTATCGAGTTTTCCAAAGCAGAAGCATCTTTAACTCCAGAGCAATTTATCAATAAGTATTTAAAAAAACTTGATACTATTGTTTGCGGATTTGACTTTAAATTTGGGGTTAGAGGGAGTGGAAATGTTAAAACATTATTAACTAACTCGTTCTTTAAAACAGAAGTTGTTAAAGAAGTAACTTATGAAGGTTATAAAGTTGGTAGTACCCATATTAGAGATTTAATTCGTTCAGGTCAAGTCGACAAAGTAAGTGCAGTTTTAGGCGATTTTTACACAATTAGTGGCGAAGTTGTTCATGGTGCTAAAAAAGGAAGAATGATTGGTTATCCAACTGCGAACATTGATACAGATGGTTATTTCTTACCAAGAAGAGGTGTTTATATCACCTTAACCAAAGTTGCTGATAAATGGTATCAGTCAATGACTAGTATTGGTCATAATCCAACCTTGAATTGTCGGATTGATTTAAGTGTTGAAACATATCTTCTTAATTTTGATCAAGAACTTTACGGAAAAACACTCGCAATTAAGTTTATTAAGCGGATTAGAGATGAAGTGAAATTTTCCTCAATTGAGGAATTAATCACAGAGATTGACAAGGATAAACAAAAAACTATTACCTTTTTTAAGAACAACTAACAAAATCCTTGCATATCCTTATTACTATGATATAATAAAAATCGCGCCTATCTCTTTGATAATCGACGCTCCAACGGTTTTCTAGGAATTAGGTAAGAAAAAATAAAAGGAGGAAACTAATTATGGCATTATCTAGCGAAGCTAAAAAAGCAATAGTTGAAGAATATCGTCG
>CAYZEW010000061.1:0-6317 GCA_964477825.1 uncultured Candidatus Izemoplasmatales bacterium
TCATATTCATTCCTCCAATTATATTTTTTATAATTTCGGGCGTGGGATAAATCTTTTGTGTAAATGTACCGAAATATATAATATATGATTTATGTATCTTTGTCAATCTATTTAACTGTTAAATTGTTAGTCAATAAAGATTTTTGTAAAGTTTCCAACTACCTTTTTAACCGTACTCACAGAAATAAAGGCTTCTTTATCAATTGCTTTAATTAACATGATAAATTTATTAAGTTCATATGATGAAATAATCGTATGTAAGATATCTTTTTCTTTATGAGAATAAGCTCCAGTTCCTTTAGTAATTGTCACTCCGTGTTTAGTTTTAGAAACTAGTAAATCAGCAATTGCTTCCCCTTTTTCAGTAATAACTTCAATTTTAATGTAGTTATATGAAGTATGCACTTTATCAATTACTAAACTTGTTAAAATAACTCTGATAATTGTATAGATCGCAATTGGCCATCCAAATAATGCTCCAGCTGCTGTAATAATGATTCCGTTTAAAATCATTCCTAAAGTTCCCATTGTAATACTTCTTTTAAAAGCAATATATTGGAAAATAATGTCCATTCCCCCAGCTGACCCTCCAACTCTTAAATTAAGGCCAGTTCCGATTCCTAGTAAAATCCCTCCAACTAATGCATTCGATAATAAATCATTTTGAAGTAAAATGTGAACTGGGAATAATCCGATAAATAACGATTGTAAAGCAACTGAATAAATACTATAATAAATAAATTTCTTTGACATTTTTAAATATCCAAAAATAATGATTGGAATATTTAAAATGAAAATTAATAATCCTAAGTTAATTGAAAGCCCTAAATATTTATTACTAGAATTTACAATTAACTGACTGATTCCAGCAAGTCCTCCTGAATAAAGAGCAGCTGGATCTAAAAACCAAACAACTCCAAGGGAATAAACTAAACTCCCAAGTGCAATAACAATTATTTTTTTATATTCTCTTTTAATTAATTTCATCAATCTATAGTTCCTTAACCCTAGTTTTTATGATAGTGCTTTTGATTCACTATTTAAAAGGTTTTGAAGATATTCTTCTTCAACCTTTTTATCTAATCTTGGAAATAATGGAACTGGTTTTTTAACTACTATTGCTTTTTCTAACGTTCCAAATTCAACACTTTCCCATGATTGTAATTCTGGTGGAATATTTAACTGTTTAAATAATTCTATAGAAGCATTGATCAAAATTGGTTTAAGTAAAATTCCAGTTACTCTTAACGATTCTATTAAGTTATATAAAACATTATTTAGTTCTTTTTGTTTTGTTTCATCTTTTGCTAATACCCAAGGATACGTTTCATCAATATATTTATTAGTTCTTGAAATTGTTTTCCAAATACTTTGAATAGCTGAAGAAACTTTTAAAGCATCCATATCTTTTTGATATTGGTCTACTGTTTCTTGAATTTGCGCTTTTAATAACTGATCAACTTCAAAATAGGCTTTTTCTGGTTTCGTTACAGTACCACCAAAATATTTATTGGCCATACTAATTGTCCGATTTAATAAATTTCCAAAATCATTTGCTAAATCAAAATTAATCCGATCAATATAATCTTGTGGAGTAAAGACACCATCTCCTGAATATGGTAATTCTTTTAATAAGAAATATCTTAAAGAATCTAACCCATAACGCTCTACTAAACTTCCTGGGTAAACAAC
This sequence comes from uncultured Candidatus Izemoplasmatales bacterium, assembly GCA_964477825.1. Classification (GTDB taxonomy): domain Bacteria; phylum Bacillota_I; class Bacilli_A; order Izemoplasmatales; family Izemoplasmataceae; genus JAFGXW01. Next base: position 1,693 of record CAYZEW010000061.1, read on the forward strand.
TTTTCCTTTAGATTTACTCATTTTTCCGTCTTTCATCATATACCAACCATGGGCATATAATTTAAAGTTAAGCGGTACATCTAAAGCCATTAACATAATTGGCCAGTAAATTGCGTGGAAACGTAAAATATCTTTTCCAACAACGTGAACTACCTCATCACCATTCCAATACTTTTGGTAAAGCGAATCATTATCTGTCCCATATCCTAAAGCACTAATATAGTTAGACAATGCATCAATCCAAACATAAACAACATGCGCTGGATTTGAAACTACTTTTACCCCCCAGTTAAAGCTTGTTCTTGAAACTGATAAATCACGTAACCCTTGTTTAATAAACGCTACTACTTCATTTTTTCTTGATTCTGGAGTAATAAAATCAGGGTTGTCTTCAATAAACTTTAAAAGTCTATCTTCATATTTAGATAGTCTTAAGAAGTATGATTCTTCTTTAACTAACTTTGTAGTTTTACCACAATCAGGACAAGTATGATTTTCATTTAACTGCGTATCTGTGAAAAATGATTCACAAGACATACAATAATATCCTTCATAATTTCCTAAATAAATATCATCTTGTTCTAGGAGTTGTTCAAAGATTTTCTTAACAACTTTTTTATGGCGTTTTTCAGTAGTTCGAATAAAATCATCATATTCGATATCTAGTAATTTCCATAAATTTTTTGTTCCTTCTGCTAAAAAATCCACTAATTCTTGTGGGGTTTTACCTGCCTCTTTAGCAACTGTTTCAACCTTTTGTCCGTGTTCGTCCATTCCAGTTAGATATCTTGTATCATATCCTCTTAGTTTCTTATAACGATTAATAGTATCGCAAAGGACTGTGGTATATGAGTTACCAATATGTAACTTACCACTTGAATAATAAATCGGGGTTGTAATGTAGAATGTTTTCTTCAAAATAATCACTCCTTGAACTATCTTTATTTATTTAATGCATATCTACTATACTACTTGTGATATTCCATGTAAACATCATTTTTTAAAATCTTGCGATTTTTCGCAACTTGTTTGATTGCTTCTTTAGAAGAAAGGCCGGAAGCAATCAATTTATTAACTTCTTCTAAAATTGTTAAATTTGATTCTTCTATCCTTGCTTTTTTACCACTTACAACAATTACTATTTCTCCTTTTAAATCTTGGATATCTAATAACGATTTAGTTGTTCCGCGGATAATTTCTTCGTATTTCTTAGTTAATTCTCGAGCAATCACTAACTCTCTTTCACCAAAAATCTCATAAATATTTTTAATTGTTTTTGTAATCCGGTGTGGCGATTCATAAAAAACCAAAGTTTCTTGATGATTAACTAAACTAGTTAACTCTTTTTTTCTTTTACCTTCTTTATGATCTAAAAAACCATAAAAAGTAAAGGGGTGAGGAGGTATCCCTGAAACTACTAAAGCTGCCAGCAAGGCGTTAGCTCCCGGAATTGAAACAACATTAATATCTTCTTTAATTGCTTCTCTAATTAAGAAATATCCTGGGTCGCTAATTAATGGGTATCCAGCATCACTAATAATTGCGATGTCTTTCCCACTTATTAATTCATTAATAATTTCTGTTGTTTTAACTTCTTTATTAAAGTCATGATAAGTTCTAAGGGAACCTTTAATTTCAAAATGTTTCATTAATTTTCCTGATACTCTTGTATCTTCAGCATAAATTAGATCAACTTTTTTTAAAGTTTCAACTGCTCTAAAAGTCATATCATCTAAATTCCCAATGGGGGTAGCTACTAAAAAAAGCGTTGGATTATTATTTGAAAAACTTTTTTGTCTTTGCATCTAATCACTCTTTTCCAAAATTAAAGATTTTCATAACTTCAGGCGTATATTTATCCTTTTCATGTACATATAATGGTTCTAAAATTTTAAGTCCCGGAAGCCCATTATTAGATGCTTCTATTAAGACCATATTTGATTCTTGACCAACTTTTGGATAAACAAGTCTTAATCTTTTAACAGCAAATTTATGTTTAGTAAGCAAATTAACAATTTCAATTAACCGTTCTGTCCGATGAACCATAACTAAACTTCCTTTAGAAGTTAATAATCTTTTTGATTCAATAATAATTTCTTCTAAAGTAATCAAAACCTCATGACGAGCAATTGTCTTATAATCATCTTTGTTAGTATGGGATGAGTCTTTATATTTAAAGAAGGGAGGATTACAGGTGATAATATCAAATTCCCCGTTTTTAAATTTTTTATGAAGGCCTTTTATGTCTTCATTTAAAATAGTGATTTGGTCTTCTAAATTGTTTAATTCAATTGTTCTTTTAGCTAAATTATAAACATCTTTTTGAATTTCAATCCCAATTATTTTAGCATTTGTCTTCATTGATAAAAATAATGGAATAGGCGCATTTCCTGTACCTAAATCCAATATTTTTTTTGTTTTTGTACGGGGAATAACAAAATCAGCTAGCAATGTTGAATCTAGTGAAAAGTTAAACATATCCGGACGTTGGATTATTTTAATCCCGTCATACCCTAGTAAATCATGGATTACTTCTTTAGCCATCACTTTCACCTATTTCTGAGGAACAACTACTTTCTTTTTATCATATTCTTCAATTTCTAGTAATTCTTCAACGTTATATGCTTTTATTCCATCATCTTTTGTTTGTACTCTTACTGATTTATCAATAATATTAACTGAGACAACTTTCCCTCTTCCTTCAGGTGTTTTAACAAAGGAGTGATTTTTAGGAAGTTGTTGACGATGTTCTTTATAAACAGCATCTTCATAACGAATACAACATAAAAGTTTTCCGCATAGCCCTGAGATATTAATTGGATTTAAAGATAAGTTTTGGTTTTTAGCCATTTTGATTGATACTGTATCAAAATCACCTAAAAAGGTATTACAACAAAGTAAATATCCACAAGGTCCGATTCCTCCTAAAAACTTAGCACCATCTCTTGTTCCTACTTGTCTTAATTCAATTCTTACTTTAAATTCATTAGCTAAATCTTTAACTAATTCACGAAAATCAACGCGCCCTTCTGCATTAAAATAAATAATTAATTTAGTGCGGTCTAGGGTGTATTCGCAACCTAATAATTTCATATCTAACTTGTTGTTTTTAATATGCACTTTACATTTTTTTAAAGCTTCCGGAATATCTCGCTGATTTCTTGCATGCTTTGATAAATCTTGTTCATTGGCAATTCTTAAAACTGGTTTAAGGGTTGAAATGATTTCTTTATCTTCAATTGTTTTAACATTTTCAATAACTTCTCCAAGTTCAATTCCTCTTACCGTTTCTACTACTACTTTATCATTTATTGCTACATCAAATCCGGCAGGATCGAAATAATATTTCTTTCCAACAGCCTTAAATCTAATGCCCACTACTGTGTTCGACATTTTGTTACCTTCTCTCTAAACTAAGTAATAAGTTATCATACGCTAGTCTTTCGTTAATATACGAATTAAGTCTAGATTTCAAACTTAACATGCTTTCTAATTCTTCTATCAGTCTGTTTTTAGTTTTGCCTCTAGCAATAGTTTTTATTGTTTCTAAATCATCACTAAAGACAATGTTGTTGATGTCTTTTATTTTATAGTTGATAATATCTTTTTGATATATAATTAATAAGGATAAAAATAAATCACTTAAGGACTTATCTTGGTATATTATACTACTATTTTCCTCAAAGTAAATAATAATTGATTCATCGTTTGCAGCAATAATGTTAAACAAATCTTTTATTAAATCTAAGATTTCTAAAAAATACTCATTACTAGCAATCTCTAAAGCTTCCGTAATTGAATTAGTTAAGTTAGCAATAATTCTTGATGTTGATTTTGGATAACCCGATTCAACTAAGTCTTCTTCAACAATTTTATTGTTTAAAGAAGAAAACTGAACAACTTGTGATCTTGAAATAATAGTTGGTAAGATTTTGTTAATATTTTCAGTTGTTAAAATAGCAAAAGTATTTTCAAAAGGTTCTTCTAAAAACTTTAAAAGTGAGTTGGCAGCACTAACATTAATTTTATCAATATTTCTAATAATATAAATTTTAGGTCCTGCTTCTACTCTTGTTTTGGAAAACTCTTTTTGTAAATCAATAATTTGTTGTTTTCTAATCGTATTTTTGATTGGTTCTACAACGTATACATTAGGGTGAGTATTGTTGCTTATTCTTCGGCAATTATGACATTCTAAACAAGGAACATCTTCTCCTGTACATAGCAACATTTGCGCGAAATAAAGGGCTGTTTCATATTTTTTAGTCCCTTTTTCACCTTCAAATAAATAAGCATGAGAAAGGCGGTCTTTTTTAAGACTGTTTGTGAGTAATTGAACTACTTTAGGTTGTGTTTCTTTTATTTTATCAAAAGCCATTTTATTCACCTTATAAAATATTCTTAATTATTTTTATTGCATCCTCAATTACTTTTTCTACTGGCTGAGTCCCATCAACTATCTTAAACCGATTATGATATTTTTTAGCGATAATCATATATCCTTCATAAACTTTTTCATGGAATTCTAATGTTTCTAAATCTAAACGATCAATCTTTCTAATGTTAGAAAAAACCCGTTCTAATCCTACTTTTGGAGGAACGTCAATAAATAACGTTAACTCTGG
>CAYZEW010000062.1:0-5897 GCA_964477825.1 uncultured Candidatus Izemoplasmatales bacterium
TGTTGTATTAATAATATCCATACTTTTTCCAATCAAATAAGGGCCAAGTAAAGCTAAAACTACCGTTAGAATCATTAGGATAAAAGTAACAATAAAGGCTGGAATAAATGGTTTTGCGTAAACTAATAATCGTTTTATTATTTCTTTGTCTTTCATTGTGTGTAATCTGTTATCTGAAATTTCGTTAGCCATTATCCCACCTCGATTTCTTCTTCGAGTTTTTGTCTTTCTACCATGTCTTTATAGAAATGACAACGAAGCATTAATTCATTATGTGTTCCAACAGCAATTACTTTTCCATCATCAACAATAATAATTTTGTCTGCATCTTTAATTGTACTTATTCGATGAGCAATAATTAGAGTTGTTTTTGTCTTTCTTACTTTTTCTAAATTACTTAAAATTGTATCTTCAGTTTGTGTATCTACTGCTGAAATACTATCATCTAAAATTAAGATTGACGGATCTTTTATTAACGCTCTAGCAATACTTAAACGTTGACGCTGGCCTCCACTCAAGGTAACGCCTCTTTCGCCAATAATCGTTTCATATCCATCAGTAAAATTAATGATATTATCATGAACATCACTTAATTTAGCAGCTTCTTGAATTTCACTATATACATCTTTTCTTTTTTGTAATCCTAAAGAAATATTATTTAAAATAGAATCAGAAAATAAGAAACCATCTTGAGGAACATATCCTACAGCTGAACGAACTTTTTTAATTGGTAAATGCATAATATCCTTACCATCGATAAAAATTTGATTTTCATCAACATTATAAATTCTAAGTAATAAGTCGACGATAGAAGTTTTACCACTACCAGTTCTTCCTAAAATCCCGACTGTTTCACCAGCGTTAATTTTAAAACTAATATTATGTAAAGCATCTTCTGTACTATTTGGATATCTAAATGATAAATTCTTAAATTCGATTTCTCCTTTAATTTCATCAATTTGAACTATATCTTGATCATAAATATCAATTTTTTCATTTAAAATCCGGTCAATTCTTTCTAAAGAAGCGCGCCCTCTACTTCTAATATTAATAATCATTGCTAGCGCCATCATTGGCCAAATTAAGGCTCCAAAAAGCATAATGAAAGTCCATAATTCACCAATTGTAAAAGGATTAAGTGAAGCAGTTGTTGTTTTAACTAAATACCCCCCATAAGCTAAAATAACAACAAAAATAATACTAATAACAGTTCTAACTGTTACTTGGAAAATAGTTTGCATTTTAACATATTCAATATTTTTATCTTTTGCTACTTTATTAATCTTTAAAAATTCTTTTATTTCTGTTTGTTCTTTAACAAATGCTTTAACAACACTTATTCCTGATAAACTTTCATTAGTAAAATCACTAAGATCTTCAAAAGCTTTTTGTGCTTCTTTAAATTTATTCCGCATTTTATTTCCAATATAAGCCCCTAACATTGCAATAATGATTAACGGAATCCCTGAATATAAAGTAAGTCTAACATTTAAGTTCAACATATGATAAAAAGCTAATCCGCCTAAAAAGACAGCATCAACAGTCATAATCATCCCTGGTCCAATCGCTCGTCTTACCGCTTCTAAATCATTTGTGAAGTAAGCCATTAATCCGCCGACTTTATTTTCTGCATAAAAACGATTTGATAATTGCTCCGCATGACTAAACATTTCATTTCTTATTCCATAATCAACCCTTCTTGACGCGCCAAAAATAAATAACCGCCAAAAAAAGCGTCCTAAAATAATAATTGATACATACAATGCAATTAATAAAAGGATTTGTATAATTCCAGCACGATCAATTGTTTTAGCAACTAACTGATCAATTAATTGCCCAGTTAATCCAGGAATTTCTAGTTGGTAATAATCAACAAATACTAAGGCAATTACCCCTAATAAAAAGAGATGAGCATATTTTAAATAATATTTATTTACCGTTTTTCCAAAAATCATTGTTGTTCACCCCCAAACTTATCAAATAAGTTAACTAATATTTCAATTTCTTTTTCATCTAATTGCGCCACAATTTTCTCTACTGCTTTTTTACTTTCTAGTTCATTTGTAGTAGCTAGCGTTTCTCCAATCTTAGTTAATGAAATATAACTAACCCGTTTATCTGAGGTGCATTTTCTTTTTTCTACAATTTTTGCATCTAAAAACTTATTTATAAATTCATTCATTGTTGGTTTAGAAACATTAAACTCATTAGCTAGTTGTGTTAGTGTAATTTCTTTTCGTTTATGAATTTCTTTTAAATACTTAAATTGGGTGCTCGTTATCTTCCCAAAACTAATTTCTTTATACACCTCTCGGCATGATTGAAAATACATTCTTAAAAATTTATTAAATGATAATCTGATTTTTTCTTTTTCCATAATTCACCTCTATATAATAGTTAGGTCACCCCTAACTATTATATTATTCATTTACGCCTTAGTCAAGAAAAAAAAGTTGAATAAAATTCAACTTTATTTAATCATTAATCTTACAAAATCTTGGATATAATTAGTAAGGTTTTCTAAATCTTCTTCGCTTGCTTTAAACTTAATTTTAAATGGAGGTATTGTCTTCATTCTCAGTTGTTTAAGTCGTGTATCAACGTAGTTAACACCTTCACCACTCCAACCATAACTTCCAAAGACACTCCCTTTTTTTATTCCGTGTTCAAACGGATTTAAACGAATTAACAATTCCCAAATTGGCAATAGTGCGTCTCCCAAAATTGTTGGACTGCCTACTAAAATTCCATCGGCGATAATTAACCTTTTCATGACATCTTCTGTTTTATTAAATGTCATATTATAACTTTCAACAACAAATCCTTCTTTTAACAGTTCTTTTTCAATCTGTTTCGCTAAAAATTCTGTATATCCATAACTAGTAACATACGGAATCACGATTAACGGTTTCTCATTTTGATGACTTTTTAATACTAATTCTTTAGTATAGTTAATTACTTTCCAAGGGTCTTGATCTAACACTGGACCATGTCCTACTCCTACTATTTCAATATCAAGATTTTCTATTTTTTTAATGGCTTTTAAATAAAATGATTTAAAAGGCGTGAAAATCTTGTCAAAGTAATAGTGGAATGATTCAAGATATTCTTCCTCGTTAGCGATTTTACTTTGTAAAGGAGTTTCCATTGCATAATGTGTTCCAAACGAATCACACGTGAATAAAACCTTATCTTCCTCTAAATAACTGTAGATTGTATCAGGCCAATGTAACATTATAGCATTTATGAAAGTAAATGTTTTATTTCCCAAACTTAAACTTTCTCCTTCTTTTGCAGTTATACTATTAAATTCCATATTAGTTATATCTTTAACATTGTGAATTGCTCTGTTTGAAGCAACAATTGTCAAGTTTGGATTTAACTCAAGTAATTTTGAAACACTTCCAGTATGGTCTGGTTCTGCATGGTTAATAATTAAATAATCAACTTCTTTAATATTAACTAGTTCATTTAATTTTTCAAGATAATCATCAATCATATTAACCTTTACAGTATCGATTATCGCTGTTTTTTCACTACCAATTACTAAATATGAATTATAAGTGGTTCCCATCGCCGCGTTTAAGACAACATCAAACTCTCTTAATTTATAATCAACTGCGCCAATCCAATAAATATTTTCTTTTAATTTTATATATTTCATTTTTTCACCTCTTTAATTTATACCTTATAATCATAATACAAATTCGGTGAAAAAGCACTTAATACGCAAAGAAATAAAACTTTAAAACTTGTTAAATACGATGTTTTTTACGTTTTATTAAAATAAAAACAAAATAGGCAATTCCAGCTGAATATAATGCAATATTTCTTCCTAGTAAACTTTTATCGATTGATAAAGCATGATTATCTTCTACCTTAACAATAAACTCTTTTTCAAAAACGTCACCATTATCACTTTTAAAGGCTAAACGGTATAAATAAGATCCTGGTGTTTTTTCATTTCCAGTATATTCATCAATTAAAGTAGTAATAGTATAATCACCATTTTCTAGTTCATTTGAATTTAATAATAACTTTAAAGTATCCTCAGAATCAAATGTTGAGCTTAAATTAACAGTTACAATATAGTTATCCACGTAAATAACTGGCGCTACTCCATCAAACAAGTTAATGTCAATTTGATGAGTATATTCATTATTATTGGCATCTTTTATTCCAAAGATAATTACAAAATCACCAATTTGAGTTGTTCTTGATGAATAAGTATCACTTATAACATATAAATCTTCAATTGTTAAAGCATCAATGTTATCACTAACACTTAACATTGCAATAAAATCTGGTAATGTTAAAGCTAAATCATATGAACCTGTATAGTTAATAGGTCCCGCAATTGATGGTGGAATATCATCAATTACATTAACAGTTAATACCTCACTTAAGGAGTTTCCTGAGTTATCCACAACTTCAATACTAATATGATAAGTTCCAGGAACTGTTTCATTAGATGTATAACCATCTAATAAAACAGTTGGGGCGATGTTTGATAAGTCAGTATAATTGTCAGTGAAACTTAAGCTATTAATAATATCATCAAATGTTAAAGGATTAGATAAATAAGAGTTATGAATATTTTCACCAATCATTTGTGGAGCAGTTAAATCAACAACATTTACAGTAAAGTTTTTGCTTGCACTGTTAAGTGAATCATCAATCACTTCATAAGTAACTGCATATTCTCCTAAAACTGCTTTATTTATCGTATATTCATCAGTTGTTATGTTTTCTGTGAGCGTCTCATCGTATTCATCATAAATAGTATAATTATTACTAATGATACTCTCAATTGTTGGGGATGAACTAACTTCTACTGTCACTGTTTGTGGTCCAGTTATTACTGGCGCTATTTCATCTTTCACCATAATAGTTAAAGTAAAGAATGTTTCATTACTTGCAGCATCACTTACTTTTAAGATAACATCATATTCACCTACAATCTGTTCATTGTTAGTATACTCATCTGAAACAATAATAATTTGATCACTAATATCCCCATCAATATCATCAGTTGCTACTATATGATCATTAATAATTGTCGCGATTGTTTCAGTACTTTGATAGCTTTTAATATAGGCTCCTGCTCCTAGAAATTCAGGATTAGTTGTATCTGTATAAGGAGCAACATATTGTTCATAGCTTGTACTAACGTTTCCTTCTTCTAATTGAAAATAAGCCATCCCATAATAATCATAATATTCCGTAAGTGCTGATGAAGATATTTGGAAATACAAATAATCTTCGACATTACTTGTTGTAAAATGGCAGACAATTACAGATGGATCCATTGTACAAGTATCAATATTTCCAACATCCCCTAATAAATAGGTTTCTTGACCCGACACTTCAATAATAATATCATCACCAATGTAATCAAACCCAGGAAAAGATAAGGTATAATCAGTATTTGTTTTTACTAACATATCATCTTCTGAATTAATAAGATTATTAGAAAAAAGCATGTTATCAGGATCTAAATAATTCTTTCCTCCCGGCAAATACTGAGCAAATTCATTTGCGCTAACCTCTCTTAATGTCATTAATAAAGCAAAAATCATTATTATCATTATTTTCTTTTTCATTTTCTCACCTCAAACCAATAATACTTATACTTTCTTTAATTTACTTTTTAAAACAAAAAAAGACCATCATTTTAAAGTGATGGTCTGTTTTCTAAACTAAGGGTATCTAATTTTCCTGATTTAATCATTTTAATAAAAGTTTCTACTAGCACTGGATCAAACTGTTTTTTAGCATTTTTCTTTAACTCATAAATTGCTTGTTCTAATGATAATCCTCGCCGGTATGGTCGATCAGTTGTCATCGCATCAAAGGAATCAGCAATACAAATAACTCTTCCTAAAATTGGAATATTT
>CAYZEW010000063.1:0-5873 GCA_964477825.1 uncultured Candidatus Izemoplasmatales bacterium
ATATCGTTTGTTTAATAAGGTCATTATATCATCATCTAAGACATCAATTAATTTTCTTAGTTCAGTTATTTTATCCATTTTAATCCCTCATCTCTAAGAATGACTTCTAAAATTGCATAATTAGTTATTGCATTTATCACGTGAAGTGCTCGATGGACTATTGACGGATCATGACGCCCTTTTAAATTTAAGGTTGTTTCTGCCATTTTATCAATATCGACAGTTTTCTGAGCTTTTGCGATTGAAGCAGTAGGTTTTATGGCAGTTTTAAAAATAATTGGCATTCCATTACTGATTCCACCTTGAATTCCGCCAGAATGATTCGATTTTGTTTTGATTTTGCCATTATCAAGATAAAAAGCATCATTGGCCTCTGAACCATTTAACTCAGTTATTTCAAAACCAGAGCCAAATTCAAGCCCTTTAACCCCAGGGATACTAAAAATTAGATGAGAAATAACACTTTCAATAGATTCAAAGAAAGGATTCCCAAATCCAGCACTTAGTCCTATAACCATTGTTTCTACTGTCCCACCAACACTATCGTTATTTTCTTTTGCGTTTAGAATTAATCCTTCAAAAACATTCTTTTTAGCATTATCTAATAGTGGGAATTGGCTAGAATTAAGGCTTTTTAAAAGGTCTATAGAAGGAGTTATAACTTTGAATGATTGATCCAATTCATCTTTTATACTAGCAATATGTGAACCAATTATGATTCCCTTATTAGTTAGAATTTGTGAACATATAGCACCTAAAATCATTAATGGGGCAGTAATTCGTCCAGAAAAATGCCCTCCACCACGGTAATCTTGAAAATCATTGTGTTTTACATGGGCTGTATAGTCAGCGTGTGAAGGTCTTAAGATGTTTGGGATATAATCAGCTGAACGAACATCTTTATTTTTAATGATAAACGTGAGGGGAGATCCCGTAGTATAGCCGTTAAAATAACCGCTGATGATCTCATATTTATCAGGTTCACGACGGGACGTTGATAACGCTGTTTTAGGTCTTCTTTTAGTTAAGACGTCATCGATAAGCTTTAAATCAAGTTTTATTCCTGCGGGAAGGTTGTTTATCACAATCCCAATAGCATCACCATGTGATTCGCCAAATAAATTTATTTCTATTGCTTTTCCAAATGTACTCATATTCTCACCTACAAATAGTTTTTAATTTCTAAAATATTAATTGTTTTTATAATAGCTGTGCCAATTTCCGGCACTAAAATAATGTTGATACTATCGTTAGTTGCCTTTTTATCAGTTTTAATATATTCATAAAGCTCCGCGCTATTAAAAGCTTCATAACTTGTTGGAAGGTTATATTTATTAAGAAGGTTAATTAATTTTGGATAATAGGGATATTCTTTAGCCATTAACACCATTCCTACTGAAATTGCTTCACCATGGAGAAAGCTATAATTAGCATGTTTCTCAATAGCGTGACCAATTGTATGGCCAAAATTAAGAATTTGCCGTTTTCCTTGATCAAAAACATCATCAACAACATAAGTTTTCTTTATATTGATACATTTTTCAAGATAATTTTCAATATTGAGGGTAATATCTTGTTCTAAAAGGTCTTCAAATAGGGATTTATCCGCTATCATTCCGTATTTTATCATTTCAGCCATTCCATTATTAAATTCTTTAGGAGATAAAGATTTTAAGGTGTTAGGATCTATTAAGACTAAACTTGGCTGATAAAAGGACCCAATAGCGTTTTTCATGTTCGAGGCGTTAATTCCGACTTTTCCACCAACACTACTATCAATTTGGGATAAAAGGGTTGTAGGAATTTGGATAAATTCTACTCCTCGCATATAAATACTAGCGATAAAGCCGGCTAAATCACCTACGACTCCACCGCCTAAAGCGATAACCAAGCAATTTCTAGTTACTTTTAAATCTACCATGTCATCTAAAATGGAGTAGGCTATTTCCATTGATTTAGCTTCTTCTCCATGAGGAACCTCAAATACTTGATAATTACTCATTTCTACCGAAATAGTATTTAGGTAGCTTTTAGGGATAAAATCGTCTGTAATAATGATTATTTCTCGCTTAACATCTATATAACTGGCGATATCAAATAAGATATCACGATTTATATAAACATTATATGTTTTTTCTTTAATGGGGATAGTTATTGTTTTCATAAAATCAATCCTTTATTATTTTATAAGTTCCACCAAGGGCTTTATAGTCGTCAAAAAAGTTGGGATATGACTTAGTTATTGCGTTTGCGTTAGTTAGGACTATTGGATTTTCACAACGTAAAGCAGCAATACTAAGCATCATTACAATGCGGTGATCATTGAAGGAATCTAGAGTTATTCCCCCTTTTAAGGTTTTAATTCCCTTAATAATAATCTCGTTTTCTGTGGCGCTAATGTTAGCGCCAAGCGCTTTTAACGTTGAAACAGTAGAGAAAACCCTGTCTGATTCTTTTAATCTTAAGCGATTAATGTTAGTGATTGTTGATTCTCCTTCGCTTAAACAAGCAAGAAGGGTAATAATTGGTCCTAAGTCAGGACAATCTCCAATATCTAAAGTAGTCCCATAAGTTTTAGATAATTCAGCTATATAGCCGTTTTCCGTAAACACTACCTTGCTTTTCATTTGTTTTAAATAGTCGATAATAGCTTTATCACCTTGTTTTGAAGTTAAAGATAAACTCTCTACTTTAACGTGACCGCTAATTACTCCACCTACTAAATGAAAGGCAGCTTGAGAGTAATCACCCTCAATTGTGAATGTTGCATTAGTATATGTTTGGTTTCCTTCAATAAAATAACCGTTTTTAAGTTCTAATATCTTAATCCCAAAGTTTTCTAAGGTAGAAATAGTTAAATCAAGATATGATTTTGATTCTAAAAGACCATCAATAATGATTGTTGAGTCTTCTTTTAATAATGGTAAAGCAAACATAAGACCACTAAAAAATTGGGAACTAACGTTACCTTTTATAAAATATTTTCTAGCCTTAACTGAGCCATTTACCATTATTTTATTATTTAATATCTTAAAGGTATTATGATCTTCCTTAAAGATATCTTCATAAATAGATTGGGGTCTTTTTATTAACGAGGGAGCTCCGGTAAAAGTGATTGGCTTATTTGCTAAAGAGAAAAGCGGAATTAAAAACCTTAAAGTTGATCCAGATTCATTACAATCAATCTCTTTTGTCACATGTTTAATCCTTTTAACGCCATTAACTACTATCTTATCATCGTATTTCTCAAATTTAGCCCCTAATAGTTTTAAAGCGTTAATTGTAGCAATGATATCTTTTGAATAAATGATATTATTAATCGTACTTTCTCCTTTTGAAAGAGCGGCGCAAATTAATGCTCGGTGACTCAAACTTTTGGATGGAGGAGCTTTAACACTCCCATTTAAAACACTAGGAAATAGCTTTATGTCTAGCTTTTTAGTCATTTTATTTTTCCTCGCTTTTTAGTAGCTGACTGCATTAATGCTTTGAGAGTTTCTTGATCTTTTGCCTTTAATGCGTCTTTTAAAATATCTAATTCTTTTTCAAACTTATTAATATGTTTTAAAAGGTAATAACTATTTTTTATGAATAGTTCAGACCATAATTCATCATTGATTTGAGCAATTCTTGTTAAATCTTTATAGGAATCTCCGATAAATAAAGAAGTATCGTATTTTTCGTCATCACTATTAACTAAAGATAAAGCAATTGCGTGTGTTAGTTGTGATGTAAAAGCGATTATTTCATCATGAGCAGTATCAGGAATTTGTGTAACTGAAGCAAAGCCCATTTGTTTTGCTAAGGTCGTAATGATATTAAAAGCCTTTTTTGTGTTGTATTTAGTTGGAGTAATTACAAAGTTCGCTCCTTGGAAAATGGCTTCATCAGAATGTTTAACTCCGATTGTTTCTTTACCAGCAATCGGATGAGTAAAGACAAATTCAACATCATCATCTTTATAAATATCAAAAGCATCAATTAACTGTCTTTTAATTCCAACAACATCTGAGATAATAGCACCACGTTTAAAGTAATTAATGTTTTTATGAACAAATTTAATTGTTTCGTCAGGATATAAACATAGAAAAACGACATCTAACTCTTTTAAGTAGTCTTTAGGGTTAGTTGTTCCAAAATCAATAATATTATGTTCAATCGCAAAATTAAGGGTTTCAGGGTTATTATCAATCCCATAAATTTGATAGTTATATTTTTTTAAACTTTTTGCGTATGACCCACCTATTAAGCCAATTCCTACAATTCCAATTTTCATATTATCACCTATTTTTTAGTATGTATCTATTATACTATATAAAAAAGATATTGGTAGGAATAATTTTGTAAGCGTTTTACCATTAACTATTGATTTTTAGTAGAAATTGTGTAAAATAAATATGGTATATATAAAACTAATGGAGGTATTATATGGAAAACATGGATTTAAAGATCGCTCAAGCGGCAAAGATGGAAAAAATCGTTGATATTGCTGCGAAAATAGGATTATCGAGTGATGATTTAGAGCTTTATGGTAATTATAAAGCTAAAATTGATTTAGGAGTTATGAAAAAACTTAAAGATGTCGAAAATGGAAAAGTCATTTTAGTAACAGCGATTAACCCTACTCCTGCTGGTGAAGGGAAATCAACAACTACTGTAGGACTTGGACAAGCATTTACTAAAATAGGTGAAAATGCGATTATTGCTTTAAGAGAACCATCTTTTGGTCCTGTAATGGGAGTAAAAGGAGGAGCTGCGGGTGGTGGACATAGCCAAGTTGTTCCAATGGAAGATATTAATCTTCACTTTACAGGAGACATTCACGCTATTACTACTGCTAATAACGCAATTAGTGCAATTATTGATAACCATATTCACCAAGGAAACGCATTAAACATCGATCCTCGTAGAATCAGCTGGAAAAGAGCTGTAGATATGAATGATAGAGCTTTAAGAGATATCGTTATTGGCCTTGGTGGAGTAGGAAACTCTTTACCTAGACAAGATGGCTTTAACATTACAGTTGCTTCAGAAATTATGGCAGTTTTATGTTTAGCGGCTGATTTAAACGATTTAAAAGCTAGAGTTAGAAAAATTGTTATTGGGTATACATATGATCGTAAACCTGTAACTGTTGGTGATTTACAAGTTGAAGGAGCAATTGCTTTAATCTTAAAAGATGCAGTTAAACCTAATTTAGTTCAAACATTAGAAAATACACCAGCTTTAATCCATGGTGGACCATTTGCTAATATCGCACATGGTTGTAACAGTATTATCGCTACTAATATGGGTAGAAAACTTGCTGATTACGTTATTACTGAAGCAGGATTTGGAGCTGACTTAGGAGCTCAAAAATTCTTAGATATTAAAACGTTACAAGCTGGGTTTACTCCTGCTGCTGTTGTTATTGTTGCTACAATAAGAGCACTTAAGATGCATGGTGGAGTAAATAAAAAAGAACTTGATGGTGAAAATGTTGAAGCATTACTTGCTGGAATTCCTAACTTAGAAAAACATATTGAATCAATCAAGGGATATAAAGTACCTTACGTTGTAGCAATTAATAGTTTCGTTAATGATACAGCCGCAGAAACCAAAGCATTAGAAGATTATTTAAAAGCTCATAACCATCCTTACTCATTAAGTGAAGTATGGGAAAAAGGTGGAGAAGGAGCTGTTGATTTAGCGCACAAAGTTATTAAAGAAATCAATACTAAACCAAATAACTTCGAAAGAACTTATGAAGTAAAAGATACTTTAAAAGAAAAAATCGAAAAAGTATGTACAAAAATTTATGGAGCTAAAAACGTTGAATTTACTTCAGCTGCAAGAATCCAACTTAGAAGATTTAAACGTCTTGGTTGGGATGA
>CAYZEW010000064.1:0-5799 GCA_964477825.1 uncultured Candidatus Izemoplasmatales bacterium
CAGGAACTGGAAAAACATACGTCGCAGTCGTTAATGCCCTGGCTAAACTTAGAGAAGGCGCTATTAAAAAGATTATTTTAACACGTCCTGCTGTTGAAGCCGGTGAGAATCTTGGCTTTTTGCCAGGTGATTTAAAAGAAAAAGTTGATCCTTATTTAAGACCGTTATATGATGCTTTATATGAGGTTTTAGGTAAAAAACAAATTGAAGATTTAATTGAGAAAGGGATTATAGAAATTGCTCCCTTAGCTTATATGCGAGGAAGAACATTGGAAAATGCATATGTTATTTTAGATGAGGCGCAAAACACGACATACAATCAAATGAAACTATTTTTAACTAGATTAGGATTCAATTCAAAAATGGTAGTAACAGGGGATATTACCCAAATAGATTTACCTAAAAGAATTGAAAGTGGCCTAGTTAATTCAATTAAACTTCTTGACGGAGTTGCAGGAATTAAAATTATTCGTTTTGAAAGAGTAGATGTTATTAGACATCCATTAGTTCAAAAAGTATTGGAGAAATATGAAGAATATGAAAACTAATATAATAAATAAATATAACCAAGAAAACTATCGAAATGTTATTGATAAAGTTTTGAAAACAGCTGAGAATAAACTGCAAATTAAGAATAAAGCAATTAATATTGTTTTAGTTAATAATGCTGAGATTAAAGAATTGAATAAAAACTATCGTAAAAAAGATGAGATAACTGATGTTTTGACTTTTCCAGATGGTTATTTAAACAATTTGGGTGATGTGATTATTTCGATTCCTAAATGTGAAGAACAAGCAGATGAACTAGGACATTCATTTAATCGTGAATTAGGATTTTTAGTAGTTCATGGCTTCTTGCATTCTATAGGATATGATCATCAAACTGAAGAAGATGAAGCAGAAATGATTAATTTGCAAAATCAAATATTATATAAAGCAAAACTAAATAGGTAGGTGTAAAAATGAATAAATTATATGAAGAAGCAAAAAAAGTTTTAAATAATTCTTATTCACAATATTCAAACTTTAAAGTAGCTGCTGCAATAAGACTTAAAAACGGAAAGATAATTACTGGGGTTAATGTTGAAAATGCCTCATACGGCTTATCGAACTGCGCAGAAAGAACAGCGCTTTTCACAGCTTATAGTCAAGGGGTACGAAAAGCAGATATTGCTGAACTATTAATTACAACTGAACAAGAAGATTTTGTTTCCCCTTGTGGAGCATGTCGCCAAGTAATTAACGAACTAATGGAAAAAGATGCGTTAGTTCATATGACGAATAAACATGGTGAAATAAAAACTGTTAACGTTCATGATTTATTACCGTTTGCTTTTAGTGAGGATGATTTATAATGTTTAAATCAGGATTTGTCACTATTATTGGAAGACCAAATTCTGGTAAATCGACATTTTTAAATAAAGTTCTTGGTCAAAAAATTACAATTACATCTGATAAACCCCAAACTACCAGAAATAATATTTCTGGGGTTTATACAACAGATGATGCCCAAATTGTTTTTATTGATACTCCCGGAATTCATAAACCACAACATAAACTTGGTGAATTTATGACAAAAGCAGCAATTAATACTTTAAGGACTGTAGATTTAATCATGTTTATGATTGATAGTACCCAATCCTTTGGTCCAGGGGATAAATTTATTATTGAATTATTAAAGGATGTAAAAGTTCCGGTCTTTTTAATTGTTAATAAGGTTGATTTAATTAAAGATATTGTTCCTTTAAAACAACATATTGATAAGTTTAAAGCGAGTTACAATTTTAAAGGAATATTTACCGTTAGTGCTTTAAGAGGAGATAATGTTGAACGCTTACTTGAAGACATTAAAATGGAATTAAAAGAGGGCCCAAAATATTATCCAGATGACCAAATTACTGATCATCCTGAAAAATTCATTATTAGTGAACTAATAAGAGAAAAAGTTTTACAGTTAACAAGAGAAGAAATCCCGCATTCAGTAATGGTTTTAATTGAATATATGAAAAATGATGATGTTAACCCACATTTGATTAATATTCACGCTTCAATAATTGTTGAAAGACCATCTCAAAAAGGAATTATTATTGGTAAAGGTGGAAAAATGATTAAAGAAATCGGTACCTTAGCAAGAAAAGACATTTTATACTTGCTAGGTTCTAAAGTATATTTAGATTTGCATTGTAAAGTTGTAAAAGATTGGCGAAATAAAGATTTTCATCTTAGAAATTTCGGCTATGAAGAAATTGGGTAGAAGGTGACTAAATGGAGTTCACAGAAGCAATTGTCTTAAAAGCGTTAGATTATAAGGATAGCAGTAAAATCCTTTATTTGTATACGAATAAAGGGTTAAAAAGCATTATTGCTCATGGTGTTAAAAAAATGAACAATATCAACCGGTTTTTAAGCCAAAATGGGAATCTAATCTTTGTTACTTTTTCTAAAGGAAGTTTTCCATCCCTTAAAGAAGGAGAATTATTAAACGATTTTCCTAAAACAAAAAACGATTTACTTGCTTATGCTTATGTTAATCACATTTTAGAACTAGTAAATAATACAATTACAGAGGATGCTGATCATCCTAAAATGTTTAATTTTTTAAAGAAACTGTTAAACTTATTTAACGAAGAAAAAGATCCAGAGATTTTAGGATTTATTTTCGAATTAAAATTATTATATTTTTTAGGATACGGCTTAAATTTTAAACAATGTAATATTTGTGGTGCAAAAGAAGATTTAGTGTTTAATATTGATGAAGGCGGGTTAGTCTGTAAAAGCCATTTATCGCTTAATCAACAATCATATAGTAGTGAAATCTATTTAGCAATTGCTAAATTATATTATTTAGATATTGATCAAGATTACGAAATTGAACTTCAAAAAAACGAACGAATAATCCTTAGAAATATAATTGATCAGTTATTTGATCAATATGTTAGTTTTAAGACGAAATCAAGAAATATTATTAGGCAAATTCAAAAATACTAAAAGAGCTTGCCTCTTTTTTTTGATTTTGTGGTATAATATAAACTGCATAATTATGTCTAAATTTGATATCTTGGAGGAATAATATGAGTAACATAAAAATGGAAGATTTAGTTAACTACGCAAAAAATTACGGATTTGTCTTTCAAGGAAGTGAAATCTATGGTGGGTTAGCTAATACTTGGGATTATGGTCCCTTAGGTGTTGAACTTAAAAATAATCTTAAAAAAGCTTGGTGGAAGAAATTTATCCAAGAAAATAATTTAAATGTTGGACTAGATAGTTCAATCTTGTTAAACCCGAAAACGTGGGAAGCAAGTGGCCATATTGGTGGGTTTAGTGATCCATTAACAGATTGTAAAAAATGCAATACAAGACACCGTGCAGATAAATTGATTGAAGATTTCAGCAATAATAAAGTAGTTGCAGATGGTTGGAGCAATGAAAAAATGATGAAATATATTATGGATAATAAAATTGTTTGTCCTAATTGTGGTGCTTTAGAATATACCGAAATTAGAGAATTTAATTTAATGTTTAAAACAAGTCAAGGAGTTGTTAGCGATACTAATAATGATATTTATTTACGTCCAGAAACAGCTCAAGGAATTTTTTTAAACTTTAAAAATATTCAAAGAACATCCCGTAAAAAAGTTCCGTTTGGAATTGGCCAAATTGGAAAGTCTTTTAGAAATGAGATTACCCCAGGTAACTTTATTTTTAGAACCCGTGAATTTGAACAAATGGAATTAGAGTTTTTTACAAAACCTGGTGAGGAAATGCAGTGGTTTGAATATTGGAAAAACGCAGCTTATAATTTCTTGATTTCTTTAGGGTTAAATCCAGAAAATATTAAAATGCGTGACCATGAGACTGAACAGTTATCCCATTATTCAAACGCAACTACCGATATTGAATTTAAGTTTCCTTGGGGTTTTGATGAACTATGGGGGATTGCTTCAAGAACAGACTATGATTTACGTCAACATCAAGAACATTCTAAACAGTCGCTTCTTTACTTGGACCCAGTAACTAATGAAAAATACCTACCATATGTAATTGAACCTTCTTTAGGAGTGGAACGATTGTTTTTAGCGGTTTTATCTGAGGCGTATACTACGGAAACATTAGAAAACGGTGAAGAACGATTAAACTTAAAATTATTGCCGAGTTTAGCACCATATAAAGTAGCGGTCTTTCCATTAATTAAAAAATACCATAAGGAATTAGCTGAGGAAACATTAGCGTTTTTAAGTAAATATTTTATGGTAACATATGATGAGGCTGGGAAAATCGGAAGAAGATATCGTCGTCAAGATGCAATTGGAACTCCATTTTGTTTAACAGTTGATGATGAAGCAGTTAAAAATAACATTTTTACATTAAGAGATCGAGATACCATGGAACAAATATCTTTGAAAAAAGCAGAATTAATTCCATATTTGATGGAAAAACTATATTATTAGGTGATTAAATGCCAAAAATCAGTGAAGAGGTAATTCAAGAAATACTCCAAAAAACAGATATTGTTGATTTAATATCTGAAAAGGTTTCTCTTTCTAAAAAAGGAAAGAGTTATTTTGGTTTATGCCCTTTTCACAATGAAAAAACTCCGTCTTTTTCTGTTGAACCGGAAAGAAAAATTTATAATTGTTTTTCTTGTGGTGAAAAAGGAAACGCGATCACCTTTAAGCAAAAAACAGAAAACTTATCTTTTATTGAAGCCTTAGAAGATTTAGCGATTAGAGCTAATATCAATTTAGACTTCACAAAATATAAAACAGAAAGTCCTAACAGAAAGTATTATGAAATTAATAAAGATGCTGAGAATTTATATAAACTCTATCTTTCAAGTACAAAACAAGGAGCAATTGCTAAAAAGTACTTAACTACAAGAGGGATAGATACTGAAATTATTAATACTTTTAACATTGGATTATCGCCAAATGAATTTGACGTATTATACAAAACATTAACTGATAAAGGAATCTTAGTTTCAGATTTACATGATTTAGGGTTAGTTAAGCAAAGTAAACAACAAACTTTTTACGATTTATTTAGAGAAAGAATCATTTTCCCAATTTTAGATGAACATAATAATACTGTTGGCTTTTCGGGGAGAAGTTACTTAGAAACTGATCAAAATTCACCTAAATATATTAATAGTCCTCAAACAATTGTTTTTACGAAAAGTAAAGTCCTTTACAATTTAAATAATGCATTAAATGAGATAAAAAAACATAATAGAGTAGTCTTGTTTGAAGGCTATATGGATGTTATTGCTGCTTATAGAGCAAACGTTAAAGAAAGTGTAGCATCAATGGGAACGTCTCTTACAACGGAACAAGTGAGGCTAATGAAACGCCTTACAAGAAATGTTACAATATGTTATGATGGAGACCCCGCAGGAGTTGCAGCAACAACTCGTGCAATTAAATTATTTGAAAATGAAAATATGGAAGTTAAAATTGTTTTACTTCCGGAGAATTTAGATCCAGATGATTACCTTAAAAAGTATTCAGCAGCTAAATTAAATGATTTTATAAATAATAAATGGATTGATAAAATTGAATTTTCATATTTAAGAAATAATATGGATATTGATTTTTCGAAGATGTTAGATATTGAACGTTTCAAAAAAACGATTTTTGATTTAATAAAAAATACTTCAAATACAATTATTGAAAGTTATATTAATCGTTTAGCTGAAGATATAAACGTAACAGTTGAATCTGTAAGACAAGATTTTTATCAATATACTAAAAGAACTACAAAAAGAATTGGTGAGCGTTATAAAAGAACGATTCCTATTGA
>CAYZEW010000065.1:0-5770 GCA_964477825.1 uncultured Candidatus Izemoplasmatales bacterium
GGTATTTTTGAAGTTAATCGCCTTACACTTGAGGCGAAAGTATCTAATTTAATGAATGAAGTAGTAGGATTAGATAAAATTGATAAAGGCTTTTTTAGAAAAACGTTATTAGAAATTACGCATCCTGATTCTTATAATAAAATCTCCAACATTATTAAAAAAATCTTAAAAGGAGAATTATCAGAAGTTGAAACAGAATTTAGGATGTTTCATAAAAAGAAAAATAGATATTTATGGATGAACTTCTTTGTTTTTCCAATTGAAGTAGACGAAAAAGGGATTCCCTTTCGTTATTCTGGACTTGTTAGAGATATTCAAGAAGAAAAAAAACAAATTGCGGAATCAAAAGAAATTGAGTCTTTATTTGCCCAAGCAAGAAGAGTAGCTAACTTAACTACTTTTGTTTATAATGTTGAAACTTTAACTTTTGATAAATCGAAAGAATTAAGTGATTTTGTAGGAGTTCCTGATTTAACTACAATTGAACAATTTCGTAAAATTGTTCATCCTGATGACTTAGCAGAATATGATAAAGCAACTCAATATTCATTAAGTGGAACACATGATAAAGTTACAATATATCGAATTATTAAAGATGGTAAAGAAAAGATTATTCAAAGTTCTGTTTTCGGCGAAGTAGATCCGAAAGGAAGAATGGAAAAAGTTTTTGGAATCTTAAAAGATATTACGGAGATGGAATCGGCTAGAAGAAACACTGAAATATCGCGAAAAGCTTTCCAACAAATTTTCAATGCCTCACCTAGTGGAATTTTTCTTTTAGACCATAATTTTGAAATCAGAATGGAAAATGTTACTTTTAGAAAAGTTTTTAATACAGTCCCAAATGAATTATCGTTTAGTAAGCTGTTAGGAGATCAATATGCTACTACAATTGAACTATTAAAAGCTGGAAAAGATGTTAATAATTTAAGAATTCAGTATCACATTAAGGGTAAAATTCATCATTTCGTCATTAATATTACAAAGATTGCTGAAGAATTTAATAATGATTATGAAGGAACGGTAGTTGATATTACCCAACAAGTATTAGATGAAAAACGGATTTTATATTTAGCAACTCATGATGTTTTAACCGATTTATATAACCGTAACTATTTTGAAGAAATCGTTGTTAAAAAACAATATGACTATCCATTAGGATTAGTCTTATGTGATATTGATGGGTTGAAATTAGTAAATGATGCTTTTGGTCATTTAAAGGGAGATGAATTATTACAATCTCTCGCTAAGGCTTTAAAAAAATTGTCACCAAGCTATATTGTCTCAAGAATTGGGGGAGATGAGTTTGCTTTATTAATTGATAATGCAAATGAAGAACAACTAGAAAATGTTGAAATTGAAATAAAAGAATCAATTAAGGATTTAGGATTATTTGGACTTGATTTTGAAGTTAGTTCGGGGTATGCGATTTTAACTAAAGAAAATCATAACTTTGACAAAGTCTTTAACGATGCCGAGAATATGATGTATCGCCGTAAACTAACTGATCGATCTTCAAGAAAAAGTAACGCCTTAACAACAATTATGCAAACGCTTCATGAAAAGACTGAAGAAACAATTATTCATTGTGAACGCGTTGGAGATTATGCTTCAATGTTACTTTCAGAAGCAGGGTATAAAAGAACTGTTGATTTAGAAGATATCCGTTTTTTAAGTAATGTCCATGATATTGGTAAAATTGCTATTCCGGATACTATCTTAAAAAAGGCAAGTAAATTATCCGTTGATGAATATGATCAAATTAAGTATCACAGTGAAGCAGGATATAAGATTATTAAAAATATTATTGATAATGAAAATATTGCTTTTGGGATTTTATATCATCATGAAAGACACGATGGAACAGGCTATCCTCATGGCTTAAAAGGTGATGAGATTCCTTTATATGCAAAAGTATTAGCCATCGCAGATTCTTATGATACAATGACTAGAGGAAGAAGATATCAAAAACCGATTTCTAAAGAAAAAGCTTTAGAAGATATAAAAAGAAATAGTGGAACACAGTTTGATCCGCGTCTAGCAGAGATGTTTATAAATTTAATGAAAGAAAATAAAAAATAACAAGTATTTATCTTAAATGAAAATATTGTTATAATGAGTTTGGTGAATGATTATGAGATTAAGATATGTCGAAGGAGCTAAGGATTTAATTAAGGCTCATCCCGATTTAATTATTAACAATGTAGATAATAAAATGATTGATTTTAGGGAATTATTTAATAATGATTCCCCTATTCATGTAGAAATAGGCATGGGAAAAGGAAAGTTTATTTATGAACTTGCTAGTAAGAACCCAAACATTAATTATGTAGGAATAGAACGGTTTGATTCTGCGATTGTTAAAGCGCTAGAAAAAGTGATAGAGAAACCATTGAAAAACTTAATGTTGTTAAGGCTCGATGCTAACTATCTTCAGTATCTTTTTAAAGAAGAATCAATAAGTAGAATTTATCTTAACTTTTCAGATCCTTGGCCGAAAGCTAGACATGAAAAACGAAGATTAACAAATCGTAACTTTTTAAAAGTATATGAGAAACTAGTTAAAGAAAATAGTGAACTTCACTTTAAAACTGATAACCCGGATTTATTTAATTATTCATTAGAAGAAATTAGAAAATATCCACTAAAAATCACTTATTTAACAAGTGATCTACATCATAGTGATTTTAAAGATAATATTATGACAGAATTTGAAGAAAAATTTACCAAACAAGGGAAACTAATTTACAAATTAACTGCAATTTTTAAGGAGGCATAAAAATGGATCAACTATACCGTGATTTAGTAGATTTACCTGGTGCACCAAGCTTTGAGAAGCCAGTTAGAGATTATATGAGAAAACACTTAAAAGACCATGTTGATGAAATTATTGAAGATCGTCTTGGGAGTATTTTTGGAGTAATTAATAAAGGTTATAATGGCCCAAAAGTGATGATTGCTGGTCATATGGATGAAGTTGGTGGAATAGTTACAGGAATTGATAAAACTGGGCTAATTCAAATTTCTAACTTAGGAGGGGTAAAAGGAGAAGTCTTTTTATCACAGCACTTTGATATCATTACTAATGATCTTCAAAAGATTCCAGGGGTTAGTGCTTCAAAACCACCGCATTTAACAAGAGGATCAAACGAAGTACCACCACAAATTAAATTTAATGATTTATTAATTGATATTGGCGCAGATTCAAAAGAACACGCAATAAAACTTGGGGTAAAAATTGGCCAACAAGTTATTTCAAGAAACGATTATACTGTTTCCATTGATGGAAAAAAAATCTTTTCAAAAGCCTGGGATAACCGTTTTGGCTGTGGAATGAGTTTAGAAATTGCCAGAGATACCAAAAAAGAAGAACTTGAATGTGAATTATATGTAGGTGCTACTGTTCAAGAAGAAGTTGGCTTACGCGGAGCAGCGACAGCGGCAAATATGATAAAACCTGATATTTTTATCGCCATTGATTGTTCACCTTGTGCTGATTCTTTTGGAGGAGACGAAATAAGTGGAAATATTGGTAAAGGGTTTATGGTTCGCTTTTTAGATCCTAGGGCTATTATGCATCGTGGAATGAAAGAGTTTATTACTCAAACAGCAGATGAAAATAAGATTAAATATCAATATTATCAATCAAAAGGCGGAACTGATGCAGCAAGAGTTCAGCTTGCCCAAAGTGGGGTTTTAGTTGCTACAATCGGGATGCCTGCAAGATATATTCATTCAACAACTTCAATGATTAGTGTTGATGATTATCAAGAAGTTAAAAAGATAGTTTATAAAATTATTAGAATGTTTAACGCAAAAACAGTTCAAGAAATTAAAAATAATGTTTAAAAAATAAATTTCATATAAATCAAATTATGGGACCATTTATTGGCCTAAAAAGGAGAGAAAAATGAGAGACAAAAGAGTATTAGAAATGACAACTACGGGTGTCTTTGGAGCAATTATTTTATTTTTAAGTTTAGTTCCTGCACCTTGGGGATTAACATGGGGTTTTTTTAGAGTCGCTGCAGGAGTTGAAATAACAATTATTCATATCCCAGTAATTATTGGGGGAATATTTGGTGGAAAAAAAGTGGCAATTATGCTTGGGTTTATTTTTGGATTAGGAAGTTTACTTGCTGCTTTAATTTATGGGGGATTATTTTCTGTTTTCTTTTTAAATCCCTTAGTATCAATATTACCAAGAATCCTATTTGGGTATTTTATTTATTTGTTTTATAAATTACTTAAGGACTTATTTAAAACAGATTATTGGCCAAGTATTGCGATGGCTTTATCATTTGGGTTATCAACTTTAGCCCATTCATTAATGGTTTTAACAATGCTTTATTTATTTAGCCATAATAGCGCAGCATACGGAACCGCTTTTGGAAATGCAAACATTGTTGTTTTCTTTGGCATTGTTTTAGGATTTAATGCTCTTCTTGAAATTATCTTAGCTATTCTTGTTGGAACACCAATAGGCATGCGAATTAAAGATTTTAAAGAAGCGAAGTAGGTGAGAATAATGATTATTTTAGTAGACATTGGTAACTCTAATATTGTGATTGCGAAATATGTAGATAAAATCAAGAAAACATACCGTTATAATACTGATAAATCAAAATCAATTGATGAGTACTACATTTTATTAAAAGAGATAATTAAAGATGCAAAAGGAATGATTATTTCTAGTGTAGTTCCAGAACTTAATATTATTTTTAAAAACTTAGCTCTTAAATATTTGAATATCGAGCCAATGTTGATTGGCCCAGGAATTAAAACAGGAGTAAAGATTATTGTTGATAATCCAAAAGAAGTAGGGGCGGATTTAGTCGCTAGTGCAGCAGCAGTAATTAAGGAATATAGTGATAATGCAATTATTATCGATATGGGGACAGCGACAACAATTACTTACCTTGAAGATAAAGTAATTAAAGGAATAGCGATTACTACAGGACTAGTAACTTCTAAAAATGCTTTAGTTAATCAGGCATCGCAATTATCGCAGTTCGAATTTAGGACGCCTACAAATGTTATCGCAACAAACACAATTGATTGTTTAAATTCAGGATTACTATATGGGCACTCTTTTATGATTAAAGGAATTGTTGATGAAATTAAAAAACAAACAAAAAGAAAACCTGTCGTAATAATTAGTGGTGGAGCATCAAGATTTGTAAAAGAAATGTTTGATGAAAACTATCTTTTTGATGATTTTTTACTTTTAAAAGGCTTAGCAGTTATCTACGATAAAAATAAATAAGGATAAATTGCTTATTTTACAAGTAAATCACCTTTTTTGATTGACAAAAAAACGTTTTCAAATTATAATAATTGTAATATAAAACAGGAGGAGTGAAACGATGATTTTTGACAAAGTTAAAGACATTATAGTGGAAGAATTAGGGATTGAGGAAGATAAGGTTTTAATCGATTCAAACCTTTCTGAAGATTTAGGAGCAGACTCACTAGATGCTATTGAATTAATTATGGCAGTTGAAGAAGAGTTTGATATTGAAATTCCCGATAATGAAGCTACAAAAATTAGATTAGTTTCAGATATTGTTAAATTTTTAGAAGAAGCAGGAAAATAATACTCAGGTTACTGAGTATTTTTTTTATAATAAAGCTAATGTATGGTAAAATAGGAAATAAGAACGAGGTGGAAAATTAATGAAAAAATTAATTTTAATTGATGGATCTAATGTCATGTTTAGAGCGTACTATGGAACTGCATATTCAGGCAACTTAATGCAAAATTCTAAAG
>CAYZEW010000066.1:0-5623 GCA_964477825.1 uncultured Candidatus Izemoplasmatales bacterium
CATGTCGCTTTGTTAATAAGCGGTGTTTTGTATTGGATTATAACTATTATGAAACCAGTAACTTGGATTTTCTTAAAGATTAAGCAATGGATTGTTAAAGATCAAGAAAGCAAAATAAGTGTAACCGGAGACGAACTTGAAACGATTATCGATACGATGGAAGAAGAAGGATCAATCGATGAAGATGAAGCAGAAATGCTGCAAAGTGTGCTTGATTTAAATGAACGAAAAGTTTACGAAATCATGACTCCACGTGTTGACATGGTAGCGATTGATATTGATGACACAATTGATGAAATTAAAGAAACATTCTTTAAATATTTATTCTCAAGAATTCCTGTATTTGAAGAAAATCGCGATAATATTATTGGGGTTTTATATGAAAGAGACTTTTTCACAAAACTAATTAAGGGAGAAAAAGTTGTGATTAGAGAATTAGTTAAAGAACCGTTTTTTGTATCAACATCAATGCGTGTTGATACATTAATTGAAACTTTACAACGTGAGTCTTCCCATCTTGCGATTGTTCTTGATGAATACGGTGGAACTAGTGGAATTGTAACAATGGAAGATGCTTTAGAAGAACTAGTTGGTGAGATTTATGATGAACATGATCAAGTTGAAGCTGAGTTTATTCAACCATTAAAAGAAAATAAATACCAAATAAATGCAGAAATTGATTTAGAAGATTTATTTGATGATTTAGAACTTGGAAATCCACCAGAATCACATTATTCAAGCTTATCAGGATGGTTATATGATATGCTTGAAGATATTCCGGAAATTGATGATACATACACATACATCCAAGAAATTATCAATTATAATCACGATGAAGAAGAACCAAGAAAATTATTATTAAAATTTGTTGTTAAGGATATAAAAGATAGAAGAATTAATTATGTTCACTTAACAGTTGAAGAAATGAACAAAGAATAAAAGAGGAATCCCCTCTTTTATTCTTAGGAGATGGATAAAATGGAAAGATTACAAAAAGTTATAGCTAATAGTGGCTATACTTCAAGAAGAAAAGCAGAAGAATTAATTACCGCTGGCAAAGTAAAAGTTAACGATAAAATTGTTACTGAATTAGGGACAAAAGTTTCTAATAAGGACATTATTCACGTTGAAGGAAACTTAATTAGAGCAGAAGAAAAAGTTTATTATGTTTTGTATAAACCAGAAGGTTATGTAAGTACAACAGATGATGAATTTAACCGTAAAACAGTAATTGATTTAGTTCCAAAGGGTAAACGTGTTTATCCTGTAGGAAGACTAGATTATGATACATCTGGGGTTTTATTATTGACAAATGATGGAGAATTTACGAATTTAATGACTAGTCCTAAAAATCATGTTGAAAAAGAATATCGTGTAAAACTTGAGGGCTTACTTCGAAAAGAAGAATCAACATTGATTTGTAGAGGAATAAAAATCGGTAACTATAAAACTAAAAAGGCAAAAATAAAAGATGTTACTTATAATAAAAAGAACTTAACAACATTAGCGACAATTATTATCACTGAAGGAAAATACCACCAAGTTAAGATGATGTTTGAAGCAACAAATCACAAAGTTTTAAAATTAAAAAGAGTAAGATTTGGGGTTGTAACTTTAGAAAAAATGAAGACTGGTGAACATCGATTATTAAAACCATATGAATTAAAACAACTTAGAAATTTAGTGAAATAACACTTTATGAAAATAAGGTGTTTTTAATAACATAATAATAATTAAAATATTATTAAAAATATATTATGATATTATAAGCTTTTTTGATATAATATAAAATGACGAAAAGAGGTGAAACTATGAAACATACCCAAATAGCGATAGATGGGCCAGCTGGAGCTGGAAAAAGTACAATCGCAAAGTTAATTGCCAAAAAATTAGATTATGTTTATATTGATACTGGGGCAATGTACCGCGCAATCACCTTAAAAGCAATGAATTTAAAGATTGATTTAAATGACGAACTAGCTTTTGGATTTGTAAAGAAAACAAAGTTTAAATTCATTAACTCATCACTATTTATGGATGGTAAAGATGTTTCTAAAGAAATTAGAGAAACAAAAGTATCAAATCATGTTTCATTAGTATCTTCACATTATTCAGTCAGAGTCGATTTAGTTAAAATGCAACAAAAAATGGCGAAAAGGCATAGTGTTGTAATGGATGGTAGAGATATCGGCTATAAAGTATTACCAAATGCAGATTATAAATTTTTTTTAACAGCTTCAATTAAAAAACGAGCAGAAAGAAGATATTTAGATAACTTGCAAAGAAACATTAAAAGTGATTTATTTACAATTGAAATAGAAATAGAAAGAAGAGACTATCTAGACACTACACGAATTCATAGCCCGTTAAAAGCAGCTGATGACGCAATCTTAATTGATACATCAGATTTAACGATTGAAGAAGTTGTAGCGTTAATTATAAAGACAGTTCGAGAGGAAGAATAACATGGATTTTGAAATGAAAAAAGTTAAGGTAGGAATGGTAGTTGAGGGAAAGGTATTCTATGTTACTGATGAAGCAGTATACATTGATCTTAAAGCGTTTTCTGAGGGGGTAATTTATAAAAAAGCATTAACTTTAGATGAAATAAGTTCATGTAAAGAAGTCGTTAAAGAAGGCGATATGCTCACTGCCAAAATTAGAAGAATTGATCATGAAAACCAACAAATCTTATTATCAAGAATTGATATTTTAAGAGATGAGAAACGTAATAGATATGGAGACGCTGTTGGGAAAAATGAACGAATTACAGTTAAAGTAAAATTAGTAACTAAAGGTGGATTAGTAGTGACTCATGAAGGTGTAGAAATGTTTATGCCATTATCACAAATTGATACTAAAAGAGTTGACGCTGCTGACTTTGAAAATAAAACATTAGAATGTACAATTATTGAAACAGGTTATCGTAAAATTATTGTTTCAAGAAGAAGATTACTTGAAGAAGACATGAAAATGCAAAAAGTTGAAGAATTCAAAAACTTTAAAATCGGTCAAGTTTTAGAAGGTAAAGTTGTAAGAATTGTTGATTTTGGAGCTTTTGTGTCAATTGGAGTTACTGAAGGACTTGTCCATATTTCTCAAATATCACATCACCAAGTAGCAAAAGTAAGTGACGTTTTAACAGTTGGTGAAACTGTTAAAGTTGAAATTATTAGACTTGATAAAAACCGTGTTGGACTAAGTATTAAAAAACTTTTAAAAACACCTTGGCAACTTTATAGTGAAGAACATAAAGTTGGCGATAAAGTTACTGGAAAAATCGTTCGTAAAATGGCAAAAGGAATGCTTGTAGAAGTAAGTCGCGATGTTATTGGACTATTAAGTAGTAGAGATTATTCTTGGGATCCAAAAGATAATTTAGCTGGTGAAGTTGAAGTTGGGGATACTTTAGAATTACAGATCTTAAGTTTAGATGTTAAAAACCGTAAAATGAGTTTATCGAAAAAACATTTAGATTATAATCCATGGAATGACGTGACAGTTAAAGCTGGTGATGAAGTTTCTGGAACAGTAGAAGAACTTCAATCTCGCGGAGCAATCGTTAAAATTCAAGGCGTTAAAGCTTTTTTACCAATTGGTGAAATAAGTGCTGAGCGTGTTGAAAAAGTAAGTGATGCTTTAAAATTTGAAGAAGTTATTAAAGTGTTAGTTTTAGAAGTTGATAAAAGAGAATGGAAAATGGTAGTTTCAATTAAACAACTACTTGAAGATAAACAAAAAAGAGAATTTGCTGATTATTTAAAAACTGAAGAAAAAGCAAAAACTACTACAATCGGTGATTTATTTGGTGATAAATTAAAAGATTTAAAATAAAAAGGATCTGATATTATGTTACCTACAGTCGCAATAGTTGGTCGCCCAAATGTGGGGAAATCAACACTATTTAACAGAATTATTGGGAGCCGTTTAGCAATTACTGATGACGAACCAGGAATTACAAGGGATCGTTTATACAGTAAAGGAGAATGGTTAACAAGACAATTTAATATTATTGATACTGGAGGCATCGACTTTGAAGATGCCCCTTTTATTCATGAAATAAAAAGTCAAACAGAAATCGCAATTGAAGAAGCAGATTTAATTGTTTTACTTTGTGATATTCGAACAGGAATAACTGATGAAGATATGTATATTGCAAGAATGCTTTATAAAGCAGGGAAGCCAGTTGTTGTTGCATTAAATAAAGCAGATGATATTAACTTAACGGATACAATGTATGAATTTTATTCTTTAGGTTTAGGAGACCCAATTCCAATTAGTAGTAAACATGGTGTTGGAATCGGGGATTTACTAGATCAAATTATTCATGATTTACCAGTTATTGAAGATGTTGTCTATGACGAATCGAGAATAAAATTATGTATGATTGGTCGCCCGAATGTTGGAAAATCATCTTTAACTAATGCTTTACTAGGTGAAAAAAGAGTTATTGTTTCTGAAATTGAAGGAACAACAAGAGACTCAATTGATAGTTTATTTACTTATAAAGATCAAGACTATGTAGTAATTGATACTGCTGGGTTAAGAAAAAAAGGAAAAGTTTATGAAAATGCTGAGAAATACAGTGTTTTAAGAGCGTTAAGTGCAATTGATCGCTCTGATATATGTTTAGTTTTAATAGATGCTGAAACTGGAATTAGAGAGCAAGATAAAAAAATTGCCGGGTATGCAGTTGATGCTGGAAAAGGTATTATGCTAGTTGTTAATAAATGGGACACAATAGAAAAAAACACATTTACAATGAGTAGATGGGAAAAAGAATTAAGATCACATTTCCAATTTATAACTTACGCCCCAATTATCTTTTTATCAGCCTTAACTAAACAACGGGTAAACACTTTATTCCCCCATATTAAACAAGTCTTTGAAAATTACACAAGACGAGTACAAACAAGTGTTATGAATGATGTACTTTTAGATGCGATGTATGTTAATCCTCCTAAAAAACATAACGGCCAAGTTTTAAAAGTTTATTATGCAACGCAAGTTTCTAGTAAACCGCCAACATTTGTTTTATTTGTTAATGATGATACATGTATGCATTTTAGTTATAAAAGATATTTACAAAACCGCTTAAGAGAATCATTTAATTTTGAAGGAACACCAATTAAATTAATTTTAAGAAAGCGTGATTAAGGTGAAAATAACTGTTATCGGTGGAGGTTCGTGGGGCCTTGCCTTATCAAAAGTACTAAGTGATAATAATCATCAAGTGCTTGTTTATGATATTAATGAAAAAACTGTTAATAAAATTAATAATTTACATATTTGTTTTCAACTTGATGAAGATATTCCCAAAGATATAAAAGCAACAACAAAAATGGCGGAAGCAATTAATTTTTCTGATGTTCTACTTTTTGTTGTTCCTACTAAAGTTTTAAGATTGGCAATTGCTGAAGCTAATCAATATATCACTTCTCCAAAGTTAATTGTTAACGCCGCAAAAGGAATTGAACCAGAAACGTTTTTAAGAATTTCTGAGATTTTTGTTGAGATGATTTCTCCACAATATTTAAAGGGATTTGTTTCTTTAAATGGACCGAGTCATGCTGAAGAAGTTATTAAAGGATTAACAACTGCAATTACTGCTTCAAGTGAAGAG
>CAYZEW010000067.1:0-4950 GCA_964477825.1 uncultured Candidatus Izemoplasmatales bacterium
TGATTGATTATGTTAAAGAAAACTTAGAAAAGGATACCTTTTCGTTTTTAGTGGGGTTTATTTGTCATTATTGTTTAGATGTTAAAATCCATCCATATGTTTACTATAACGTTGGTAAATATCAAGCAAAAGATAATACAACCCATAACCATCGGGGACTTCATCTGAAGTTTGAACGTTCAATTGATGCCTTGTTAATTGAAAAGGATTTAGGGATCAATCACCGAAAAATTAAACTTTATAAAACTTCATATCCTCTTAATACA
This sequence comes from uncultured Candidatus Izemoplasmatales bacterium, assembly GCA_964477825.1. Taxonomy (GTDB): domain Bacteria; phylum Bacillota_I; class Bacilli_A; order Izemoplasmatales; family Izemoplasmataceae; genus JAFGXW01. The sequence goes on from CAYZEW010000067.1 coordinate 267, forward strand.
GCACCCTTTTCAACAATGAAAATCATGGATTACGCTTTAGAAAAAACTTATGGTAAAAAACATGGTGGGGTAATGTACTTAATTAGTAGTCAAAAGATGTATTGGAATTTGAAACACTTTGTAAGAGATCCTTTAGGAATTAAAAAACTGATGTTTAAAATAATTGATCTTTTTAATAAAAAGAATGATCTGTATTTTGCAGACTTGCCTTTTTATAATCATTTAGAAAATTATGATTTTCATAATTTGGCTAAAAAAAAGTGGCATCATCCAGTTACTAATGAAGAATATGACTACTCAGTAATCGAGCTCTTTGACCAAGCAGAAGAAATGGCAATGAAGATTATTAAGGAAGTAACTAAATATTTATTTGAAGACAAGGTTGTTGACCTATCTAAGTTATTTACTAACTTATCATATAATACTGGAATTAATTGTGACCAGGACTTACCATTTAAATATTTTAATATTTATCGAAAATAAGCAACTAAAAAAGTTGCTTATTTTTATAATTTTTTTAATAAACTCAAATGATATACAGGAGTTATCTTTTAAGCTTTTTTCATAAAATTACAACCTTGTAATGAACTAAAAATCCCGCTATACTATTAATACAAGAAAAGCGGAGGTGTAAAAATGTTTGAACAATATAAACTTCATCGGAATATCATTTGTATTGATTTAAAAAGCTTTTATGCCTCTGTAGAGTGTGCTTTAAGGGGACTTAATCCGTTTACTACACCATTAGTAGTTGCGGATAAATCTCGTTCTAATGGGAGCGTTGTTTTGGCGGTTACGCCCTACCTTAAAAAGCGAGGGGTAAAAAGTAGATGCCGAATTTATGAACTGCCCTTAGATAAGTCGATTATTTATGCAAAACCAAGGATGAGAAAGTATTTAGAATATTCTACTATGATTATTGAAATATACCTTAAGTATGTTGCATTTGAGGATATGCATATTTATTCAGTTGATGAGGTCTTTTTAGATTTGACCAGTTACCTTAAGTTTTACCAAAAAACCGAAGAAGAAATTGCTGAAATGATTTTAAAAGATATTTTGAAAACAACCAAAATTCCCGCAACATGCGGGATAGGCCCTAATCTTCTTTTAAGTAAATTAGCCTTAGATATTGAAAGTAAAAAGGTACCGACTTTCATTGCTTCATGGAACTATTCAGATGTTGAAACAAAACTTTGGAAAGTTACTCCCCTTTCTAAAATGTGGGGAATTGGAGTACGGATGGAACAAAATTTAAACCGTTTAGGAATTATTACAATTGGAGATTTAGCTAATTATCCGCTCAAAAAACTCCAAAAATATTATGGAGTAATGGGTGAAGAATTATATTTTCACGCTCACGGAATTGATATGTCTATCATTAATGAAAAACTTGTTTATAAGCCAAGCTCTAAAAGCTATGGAATGGGGCAAACATTGTTCCATGATTACGACGGAACTAGTGTTTTACAAATTATTTTAGAAATGACTGATGAAGTAACAAAACGGTTAAGAAAGAACAACAAAAAAGCTTACACAATTAATCTTGGAATTAGTTATTCAAAGGAAATAGGTGGTGGTTTTAGTCGTCAGCTTACTCTGCCATTTCCAACTAATAATGAAGCAGAAATTTATAATGCTTGCCTTAGTTTATTTGATGAATATTATGATAATTCTCCAATTAGAAAAGTAACCATTAGAGTTACAAACTTAGTTGAAGAATATTATGTTCAGTTAAATCTCTTTAAAGATATGAATAAAGTAATAAAGGATCATAAACTTCATTCTTCGCTTGATAATATTAATTTTAAATATGGAAAAAATACGGCCTTAAGGGCAAGTAGTCTTTTAAATGATTCAACTGTCATTGCGCGCAACAGGATGATTGGCGGACACCATGGATAACTACGTATATCATGATCGAAAAATGATGAAATGGATGCCTTTTAATGCCTTGCTTGAACAAAGTGACTATTTAAAGGAGTTACTTTACGGAAAAACTAAAAAACCACGTCCTATGCTTAGTGTTGATCAAGAAGAAGAACTAAATTATCAGTTAGAAACAGCATATCTATTTAAAAGTTTAGTAACTGTTAGATATTATCATGATGGTAAGGTTTTTGAAGTAGTAGGAGTAATTACTAAAACTGATCAATTTAAAAAAACACTTTTCATTAATAATAATGAAATTCCGGCGAAATTAATTGTCAAAATAACCTTGAATTAGCTAATTTGTTTTTTGCAAATTGGCTAATTTTTTTAATATGACATTTTAAAAAAAGCTGACTATTTAATAGAATTTATATTATGATATAATATTCTTTAAGAAGGTGAAACAAATGAGTAAAGAAGATAATCGACGTTATTTAATTTTAAAAGACCCCAATATTTATAAAGGTTTAATCTTATTAGCATTACCAGTAATGTTAAATAACTTTATAAAAACAATTCATGACTTAGTAGATATGTTTTTTGTCGCTAAAATTCCTAATTATAGCGCTGAAGCAGTTAGTTCTATTTCGATTACCTTCCCAGTATTATTTACCTTTTTATCATTAGGAATTGGGGTGAGCATTGCAGGAACTTCTTTAATCTCTCAATTAGTTGGCTCAGCTCAAATTAATGAAGCAAAACGTTACGCTGCTAACTTATTTTTGCTTTCCTTAGTAATTGGATTGTCTTTAAATATTTTATCTTATTTCGGAGCGCCATCCATTATGAAAATGATGGGTGCAGAAGGTTATTTATTAGCACATAGTGTTTCCTATTTACAAATTAGATCCTTTGAATTAATTTTTGTTTTTATTTTTTTCGCATTTACATCAATTAGACAAGCTGATGGCGACACTGTTACGCCAGTTATTTTCGGGATTATTACTATTATTTTAAATATTATTTTATCACCGATTTTAATTTCAGTTTTAAATTTAGGAGTTGACGGAGCGGCTTATGCGACATTATTTTCTAATGTTGCGGTTATTCCTTTTATCCTTTATCAATTATTCTTTTCTAAGAAGAATAGTCTTAAAATATCATATCAAGATTTTAAAATTACAAAAGTAATCTCCAAAACAATCTTAAAAACTGCTTTACCAGCATCGAGTGGCCAAGCATTAACCGCAATCGGCTTTATTCTTATGACTAAAATCATTATCTCTTACGGAACTGATACAGTTGCGGCTTTTAGTGTTGGAAACCGCCTAAGTAGTTTAGTCTTACAACCAGTTTTTGCGATGGGATCAGTTTTAGTGGCATATATTGGTCAAAATATTGGAAATTTAAATGTTCCAAGAGCTAAAGAAACCTTTAAAAAAGCAATGATTTTGTCAGTTACCACAATGGCTATTTTGAGTATCATTGCTTTGCCATTAAGAGAACCGCTTGCAAAAGTCTTTTTAGGAAATGATCCTGTTGCCCTAGAATTAACAATAAAATATATGTTTTATTTAATTATTGGATTACCATTAATGGCAATTTTTCAAACCTTTATCGGAACTTTTATTGGAACAGGAAACACGAAGTTTTCTTTTACGTTAAGTGTCATCAGGTTATGGGTTTTAAGAATTCCCTTAATTATGCTTTTTAAATATTTTACTAATTTGGGTAGTAGTGGAATATGGACAGCCATGTTAATTAGTAATTTTATCATTGCGTTTGTTGGGTATTTTCTTTATAATAAGTTAAATTGGGATCCTAAATATGAGGTATAACAAAATAAAAGATGATATATTTTTTATCATAGAAAGCGAGAAAGACAAATGGTTAGATTCATTAATAGTAAAATAACGATTATTTATGCTATGTTTACGATTAGTTCAGTCTTGTTGGTAATTGTTACTCACTCATTTTTATCGTTTATGCTTGGAATAAATGTTTTTTTGGCCTATATACCAATGTTTTTATTGTGGTATTTAAATGATCTTCAAAAAGCAGTTAACTATAAATATATGCTTAAAAAGAGTTATTTAATATTTATTATCTTTGTCTTATTTTTTCCAAATACTTTTTATATTATTACCGATTTTATCCATATATCTTCAAATCAGTTTTATACTTTTAATAATCAATATACTCCAGTAGTCTATTCTCACGATATAATAGCGTATATTATGGTTTTTCATATTTTCCTTGCTTCTTTGTTTGGGGTATTTGCAGGAGTTTACTCGCTAGCTAAAATAAAAGAGTTAATGATCAACCAAAAATTAAGTAAAAAGTTAAGTGAATTAATCATTATTAGTATCATCTTTTTATCTAGTGTTGGAATCTATATTGGAAGGTTCTTACGTTTCTTTTCATGGGAAATATTCGCTCCTTTCAGAATTTTGACTGAATTAATTGATGATTTTAGTTGGTTTATGGTTTTATTTGTATTAATCTTTAGTGTTTTACAGTATGGGTTATATTTAACAAAAGATCTGATTAAAATATCATAAACAAATAAAGTAGTAAAAATAGAAACAAGAGAAGAGGCGATAACAAACCTTTTATAGGCAAGATTGAAAGACTTTTTTTACATTTTAGGTCTCCAACACCGTTTTACACTATCGATTAATATTAAGGATTTACTATAAAAAGTATTATGTTATAATAATTAGTGGGGAGGTGCTATATGAATAAAAATAATTTAATAATCATTTCATTACTTGGTTTATTAGTATTATTATCAATATTTATTGGAAATATA
>CAYZEW010000068.1:0-4700 GCA_964477825.1 uncultured Candidatus Izemoplasmatales bacterium
AAATATGATATTATTACTTTTTTAAGAGATATTGGAAAACACTTTAACATTAATTATATGATGAGTAAAGATTCCGTAAAATCACGTTTAGAAAATGGAATAAGCTTTACTGAATTTTCGTACCAAATAATTCAATCACTTGATTTTATGCATTTATATAAAGAAAATAACTGTATTTTACAAATTGGTGGTCAAGACCAATGGGGAAATATAACTGCTGGTTTAGAATTAATTAGAAAGATGCTTGGCCATGAGAAAAAAGGATATGGATTTACTTGGCCTTTATTAACTAAGGCTGATGGAACTAAGTTTGGGAAAACTGCAGGTGGAGCAGTATGGTTAGATCCTGCTAGAACATCAGTATATGAGTTTTATCAATACTGGATTAACACGCCTGATATAGATGCTGTAAGTTACTTAAAGAAATTTACTTTTATGAGTATTGAAGAAACTAAAGCTTTGATTGAAGAGTTTAAAGCGGCTCCACATCAACGTGCAGCTCAAAAGAAAATAGCTGAGGAACTCACAGTTTTAGTCCATGGAAAAGCAGCATATGAATCCGCTGTTAGAATATCAAAAGCACTTTTTAGTGGCGACATAAAATCATTAAGCATTTCAGAAATCAAAGATGGATTTAAAGATGTTCCATCAATTCAAATAAGTGAAGATATGAATCTTATTGATTTGTTAATTGAAGCTAAACTTGCTTCATCTAAACGAGAAGCTAGAGAGTTTATCAAAAATAATGCAATTTCAGTAAACGGTGAAAAACAAAATAGTTTAGACTTTATGGTCAAAAAAGAAAATGCTTTAGATAAACAGTTTACTGTTTTAAGACGGGGGAAGAAAAAGTATAGTTTAGTTAAACATTAGATACAAAAAAAGACAAAATTAATTTTGTCTTTTTTTATTTATTTTGGTTCGCATTGAGTAGCATGGGAATAACCAATTAAGAAGATTTCTTTAATATGAGAATCTCTTAAACAGTAGATTACTTGTTTACCTACTTTTCTTGTTTTTACGACATTTAGATCTCTTAATAGTTTCAATTGGTGTGAAATAGCAGACTGACTTGTCTCAAGTGCGTCAGCAATAGCTTGAACCGCGTGTTCACCAGTATTTAACAAGTCAATAATTCTAAGTCTTGTTAAATCACTAAAAATTTTAAATAATTTTACAGTTTCTTCTAAGTTTTCAACGTTTTGTTCTTCACTCATTTTTTCAACCCTTTCGAATATATAATTCTTAAACTATTTACAACAGCGATTAATGTTATTCCAACATCGGCAAAAATAGCTGTTAACATTGTTCCAATCCCGATACTAGCTAAAAGTAAGAACGTAAATTTCACTCCTAGCGAGAGGGTAATGTTTTGATAAACAATGTTTTTTGTTTTTCGAGCAATTTTAAAGGCTTTCTCAAGTAGGTTTAAATCGTCATTCATAATAATCACATCAGCAACATCAAGAGCGATTTCACTACCACTTCCCATTGCTACACCGATGTCAGCATTTTTAAGGAGTGGTGCATCATTTATTCCATCACCAATATACATTTTCAGTTTTTTAGATTCAATCTTATTAAAGACTTTGATTTTATCTTCTGGTAATAGATTACTTTCATAGTTTATTCCACCAAGGGATAAAGCAACTTCTTTTGCGATTAAATTATTATCACCAGTTAACATTGTAATATTATATTTTCTACTTAATCTTCTAATAACATTTAAAGAAGAAGATTTAATTTGATCTTGAACAATGACTCTTCCTAAATATTTACCGTATTTACTAACAAAAACATTTGAACCAATCATAACTTTTTTATCTTTTACTTTGATTTTATGTTTGTTCATTAGTTTTCTGTTTCCAACTAAAATAGTTCCTTTTTCATCTTTGACAATTAATCCTAAGCCAGGAACTTCTTCAATGTTTTCAAAATCGTAATAATCACCATCATAAAAATCAATAATTGATTTAGCAATCGGGTGATTAGAAAATCTTTCAACACTAGCGGCTATTTTTAAAACTTCTTTATTTGTATAGTCACCAACTGAAAAATTACCGTGAGTTAAAGTACCTGTTTTGTCAATTCCGATACTATCAACATTAGTCATCATATGTAAGAATGTACTTCCTTTAAATAAGATTCCTTCTCTAGCAGCAGCCCCGATTCCGGCAAAATACGATAATGGAATTGATAAAACTAATGCACAAGGACAACTAATTACTAAGAAAATAGCTGCACGATAAATATATTCTTGATAATTCGCAGAATTATAAATTGTTGGAATTAAGAACATTAAGAAAGCACCCACTGTAACTGCTGGAGTATAATAACGAGCAAATTTAGTAATAAAGTTTTCTGTTTTAGCTTTATGATTTGTTGAATTTTCAATTAAATCAATAACTTTCGCGATTGTTGATTCTCGATATTCTTTAGTTGCCTCAATTTCAATAACTGTTCCAACGTTTAAATTACCACTTAAAACGTAGTCTCCTACTTTAACGTTAGTAAGCTTTGCTTCACCAGTTAAGGCACTAGTATTTAAAGAAGTAGTACCTTTAATACAAATTCCATCAACTGGGATTTTTTCACCGTTTTTAATAACGATTATATCCCCTTTTTTAATTGACAAAGGATCTCTTATTTCAATTACCCCGTCAACTAAAACATTAGCATACTCAATTTTTAAATCCATTAATGCAGAAACTTCTTGTTTACTTTTATAAACAGCACGATGTTGTAAATACTCACCTAAAGTATAAAAGATAATAACTAAGACAGCCTCATAATAAAACTGTAAGAACATTGCGACAATGGTCGCAATAAACATTAAAGTATTTTCATTAAAGAAATCTTTTCGTCTAACCCCTTTTAAAGTTTTTAATAAGATTTTATAAGCAATGAAAGAATATCCAATCCAAAATAAAGGAATGAAACCCCAAACTATTCCATAGTGATCAAAAATAAAGCCAACAATATAAATAGCGATCCCAATAAAAACTGAATAATAACTTTCAACTTTCTTAACAGTTTCAATTAAATGTCTTTTATCATAAGCATAAGTGTCAACACCATCTTCGATAGAATCAACAATCTCTTTTATTTCATCAACAGCTGATTCATCTGGATAATCATCTGTTGCATCAATTAACATTACTTGGTTAGGGAAATTAAAACTTGCTGAATTTATATAGTCTAAATCTTTTAAAGATTTTTCAATTTTACTAGCACAATTTGAACAAATCAAATTTTTCATAATTACTTTTTTTATCATAATTGTCTCCTTAAATTAACGCATACTTATATTATATGAATCCACGTTCATATGTCAAGCGATATGTAAAACTCAAATTTAATGATATATTACAATGAATATTATATCATTTTCTCTTAATTATTTAAATAAAACAGTTCTTTTGTTACATCTTAACCTTGTCAATAAGGTGATTATCTTGTAAAATAAACGAGGAAATGATATTATTTTACAATAGAAGAGGTGATAATATGGATTTTTATCAACATGTTTTAGAAAATAAGAACCTTATTATTGAAAAAACAAAAGAAATCTTAAGAATTCCAAGTGTTTTAACAGAGTTTAACAAAGATAGTGAAACTCCTTTTGGAATTGAAATAAACAATAGTTTACATTTTATGATTAATTTAGCGAAGAGTGATAACTTTATAACTAAGAATGTTAAAAACTATGCAGCTCATATTGAATATGGTGAAGGAAAAGAAATTTTAGGGATTTTATGTCATATTGATGTTGTTCCTCCTGGGGATAACTGGACTCATCCGCCGTTTTCACCGATTATTAAAAAGGATAAACTTTATGCTCGAGGGTCTGATGATGATAAAGGGCCGACAATTGCTGCATATTACGCACTTAAGTTTTTAAAAGACTTAGGAATTAAAATGAATAAAAGAGTAAGAATTATCATTGGAACTGATGAAGAAACAGGATGGCGTGGGGTTGAAGAATATTTTAAAACTGAAGAAATGCCAGAAATTGGGTTTGCACCTGATGCATGTTTCCCGTTGATTTATGCTGAAAAAGGGATCTTAAGTTTTGATATTACAGGGAAAACAAAAGATGATCACTTGCTGACTTTTAAAGCAGGAGACCGTTATAACGTAGTTCCTGATTATGCTGAGTGTACATTAAAGATTGATTTAAAAGATAAATTTAAAGAGTATTTATCATTTAATAATTTAAAAGGTGAAATTAAAGCAGGTAAATATATTGTATATGGAAAAAGAGCACATGCCATGCAACCGAATCTTGGAATGAATGCCGCCTTTATTTTAGCAGAATTCTTAAATGAAAATATTGATAATAGTTTTGTTAAATATATTTGTCAATATTTAACTTTTGATCATTTAGGAGAAAAACTAAATATTGATCATTACGATGAAGAAATGAAAGAATTTACGATTAATCCAGCAGTTTATGATTATCAAGATAACCACTTTAAAATTGGTGTAAATTGTCGTTATCCAAAAGGCTGGGATAAAGATAGCGCGTTAATTAATATTGAGGCCTCAGTAATCGGTTCTCATTTTAAATTAAAAGTAATTAGTGATTCACCAGTTCATTATGTAGATAAAGAAGATAACTTAGTTAAGACACTTCATAATGCTTATAAAAAATACACTAATGATGAAGAAACAAAGCTACTAACAATTGGTGGAGGAAC
>CAYZEW010000069.1:0-4698 GCA_964477825.1 uncultured Candidatus Izemoplasmatales bacterium
AACCAGTTTTAACGGTTTCTGTATTTACCTCATTATTGTGTAAAAATAACCTGGATGCTGAATTAATTCAAAATATAACTGAAATAATAATTAAAAATAAATCAACCCTAATAAGACAAAACCCTGTAATTAATCAGGTTTCAGAAGAAAATTTGCATGAAACACTTTATTTCCCTTTACATCAAGGTGTGTATTTGTTTCTTGACCGCAACAATCCTTCTTTTGTAGAGCGGTATGCTGAAGTTATTGCATTAATCCTATCAATAGTTATTCTTTTGTCAGGAATTATAAGTTCTTACAGAAAATGGAATAATCAGAGAAAAAAGGATAGAATTGACGTTTATTATGAAGAAGTATTAGCAATTAACCGTAATTTGTCACAAAATCAAGAAGCCTCATCATTAAAACAGAAAATAGAGACTCTTTACGAAATAAGAGAACGTGCATTTGAAAACCTTATAAAAGAAAAGTTAATTGCCGACGAAAGTTTTAAGATTTTTACTCAATTAACATCTGAAACCATTCAACGAATTGAACAAAGACTGCAATAAGATTAGGTATCTAACTTATTGCAATTTAGGCTATTGTATTATCTGCAATTAGGAGTTGCAAACTAATTAAAAAGTCCGATTTCTAGTTATTGGATACTAATACTTAGCTGGGCAATTAATCTACAAAAGAAATATGTAGTCATTATTTCTAAAATTATACTGAAACAATCAATTTATAACCCTTTCCATGTACATTTAGAATTTCAATAGAATCATCTTTTTTCAGATGTTTTCTTAATTTGGTTATGTAAACATCCATGCTACGGGCATTGAAATAATTATCATCTTTCCAAATTAATTTTAGCGCATAATTGCGTTCAAGTATTGTGTTTTTGCTAGCTGCTAAAAGTTCAAGAAGTTCTGCTTCTTTTGTAGTTAATTTAACGGTCTCGTCATTAATGCTAAGGTGTTGTTTTTGTACATCAAATGTATAGTTACCAATAATATATGTACCCATATTAGCACCATTTCCAGATTGATTAATTCTACGCATAATCGCTTCAATACGAAATAATAATTCATCCATCACAAATGGCTTTGTGATATAATCATCAGCTCCAATTTTAAAGCCTTCTAAAACATCATCTTTAAGTGTTTTTGCAGTCAAAAAAATAATTGGAATTTTTTGATTTAGTTCTCTTATTTCTTTTGCAAGTGTAAAGCCATCTTTTTTTGGCATCATGATATCTAAAATACAGATATCGTAATGTTTACTATTAAAACCATCCCAGGCTTTTTCTCCATCGCCAAATAAATCAGCTTCAAAGTTTTTTGCATTCAGGTATTGGGTAAGTAAAGAGCCTAGATTTATATCATCTTCGGCTAATAGTATTTTGATTTTTTTATCCATTTCTTTCTGATTAATCTCGCAAGTGACAATTCAATTAACAAATATAATATTAAATAAGCAGAATTTTATAATTATTATGAATTCAATTCAAATTAATCAGTAAATTATATTGTGAACTCGGTAAAAATAGCAATTTTAATATATGAGTGGTACGGATCGTTAAAATTTGAAATAAATTTGCTAAATCACATATTGTAAAATTATTAAATTGTTGATAAATAGTAATATAATAAGTCAACAAATTAAGATTGTACTCATTTTATAAAAGAAGGTATCGTATAAAAATTAAAAACTATCTGAATTATTGAAGTCTTAAACTAATACTAATATTATATTTGCAGGCTAAATAGCTTGTCTATAAAGTCCAACTTCTGCGTTGTTGCTCAAAATCTAAATCCTCAAATACACTAGTATTCTGCGGTTTAGATTTATCACACGCCCCCGATAAAAATACGGGGCAGGCTTTGAATTCGAACTTTCTAGTTCAAACTCACAACATTATGGACACACACTAAATAGTAAAAAGATAATTTATGTACTCAGATATAAAAACAATTGTAAACAATTTATCAAGTAAAAGTTTAGAGAAGATAGCCCACAAAGTAATTAATGGAGATCGATTATCGGAGGCTGAAGGCTTGGTGCTTTTTGAAGAAGGGGAACTAGGTTTTTTAGGAAGTTTGGCAAATTTTGTCAGAGAAAAAAAACATGGAGATAAAACATATTTTAATCGGAATTTTCATATTGAGCCAACAAACATTTGTATTTATAATTGTAAATTTTGCTCTTATGTCCGAAAAGTAGGACAAGAAGGAGCTTGGGAGTATTCAATAGAAGATATTCTGAATTTAGTTCGTTCGTATAAAGATAAAAAAGTAACAGAGGTACATATTGTTGGTGGTGTTCATCCAAAGCGTGATTTACATTACTATGGTAATATGATTCAAAAAATAAAAGAAATTATTCCTGAAATTCATGTTAAAGCCTTTACTGCTGTTGAACTTGATTTTATGATAAAAAAGGCACATGTATCGATAAAAGAAGGTTTAATAATGCTTAAAGAATATGGTTTGGATTCCATACCAGGTGGCGGTGCAGAAATTTTCAATGAAGAAATAAGAAAGGAAGTTTGTGACGAAAAATCATCTTCAGAAATGTGGTTAAATATTCATAAAATAGCACATGAGGTGGGTATACCTTCAAATGCAACAATTTTATATGGTCATATCGAAAGTTATGCTGATCGAATTAACCATATGAAACGATTGCGTGACTTGCAAGATGAGACAGGTATGTTTAATACTTATATTCCTTTAAAATTTAGAAAAGAAAATAATAACTTGTCTTATATTGGTGAAGTTAATACCATTGAAGATCTTAAAAACTATGCTGTTTCACGGATTTTTCTTGATAATTTTGATCATATAAAAGCCTATTGGCCAATGATTGGTAAAAATACGGCTCAGCTTTCACTTTCTTATGGTGTTGATGATATTGATGGTACAATTGACGATACTACTAAAATTTATTCAATGGCCGGGGTCGAAGATAAATCTCCTACTATGAATTCAGAAGAATTGGTTAATTTAATAAAAGAAGTAAATAGAGAGCCTGTTGAGCGTGATACTTTGTATAATGTGCTTAAGAACTTTTCATGAGTTTAGCTTAAAATTAACCTCTCTTACTAAAAGCCTCTAATCTCTGTTCATCAAGTATTTCAATTTTTCGACCATCAAGCTGAATTATTCTATCGGTATGGAATTCAGTTAAAATCCGGCTTACACTTTCACGTGAAGTGTCAACAAAGTTACCAAATTCTAATCTTGAAAGTGGAATGTAAAATTCTTGACTCTCATATATTTCTCTGTTGAAAAATAATAAGGCATCTGCAACTCTTCCGGGGATTTTTTTTTGAGCCCTGTTAACAGTATTGTTAAATGAATCCAATTCACTTTTACAAAGCTCAACAATAATTTCATACGAAAAGTTTGGATTTCCCTTAATAAACTGCTTAAACATATCTAAACCAATAAAACACACAACTGTATCTTCTAATGCAGTTGCTGAGTATCTGTTTGTTTTTTCATCGAAAGTAGTAGGAATACCAAGATATGTTGGTGGTTTTGATATTTTAATTATTTGTTCTGCACTTGGTCCTGCTATATGAATTTTAACAAGTCCTTTTTTTAAATAAACGATATTAGATGAGAGTGCATTTTGTTTAAATATTATTTCGCCCTTCTTAAAGTTAACTTCAGAGCAATGATTGCCCAGTATTTTAAGCTCCTCAACATTTAGCATTTTTGCTGCTGAAGACTTAATATCACATTTGGTACAATCTAAAACTTTCATTATCAAATGGGTTATAAAATGGTATTATCTACAAAGGTAGTAAAACTTCACAAAATAAAGTGAGACTTATCACATCTTGAAGCTAAATGATAAGCTTAAGGCTACCACTATTAATTACTCTCTTGCTGTAAATTAATTAGGCTGTGATATAACATTTTGTGGGTTTTAGTTTTAGCAAGTAAACTTACTTCAGTTGCCTGTCATTGTTTATCCGCAGATTATCTCAGATTAACACAGATTTAATGTGAGTGTTTATCTGCGTTCATTTGCGTCATCTGTGGACTATTCTTTAAACATTTACCCACAATATTTTATACTATAGCCATTAATTATTAGAGGTGTCCTTAAAATCGGCAATTAAAAATTTAGGCGTAATTAAAATTATTGTTATAAATCATGGAATCAACCATAATTACTTATTTTTTTCAATAATTTTTTATTTTTTATTTTTATCGTTTTTCCTATCATTTCAATTAAGCCATCTTCTCTAAATTTCTTTAGCATTCTTATTACATTCTCGGTAGTCATGCCTGAAAGCTCTGCCAGTTCTTTTCGGGTAAGTAAAAGTTCAAATTTCTGTTGTTTGAATATTTTTTCAGAAAGACATAAGATTATATCGGCTAATCTTCCATATGCTTGTTTATTGGTTAAACAATAAAATCTTCCGAATGTTTGAAGAGTATTTGAATTTAATGTATTAATTATTTCAGATGCAAATTTTGCATTTTCAGTTATTATTTTTTTAAAAGTTGTAATATCAATCAATTTAACTTTCGAATCAATATATGCTGTTACCGAATATGGAAAAACATTATTCCCTTCTAAAAGAGCAGTAAGTGCAATTAAATGTTCCTCAGGTACTATTTTTAAAATTAACGAACCCTGTGTTCCATCCATATGAACTTTAACCAATCCTTCAGTTAAATATATTACATGTGTGGCAAA
>CAYZEW010000070.1:0-4585 GCA_964477825.1 uncultured Candidatus Izemoplasmatales bacterium
AAGATTGAAGACCTTGTTGAACAGCGTTACCAAGTTGTTTCATAGCACTTGTTAAAACTGTATCTGATTGATCAGCTTGATCAATATCTACACCAATCATCATAGCGCTATTATCAGCAGCAGCAGCCATTACTGAAGCTCCAGCTCCACCAGCAGCACTAAAGATAATTTCTGTACCATTAACGTACCAACTTGATGCTAAGTTTTTGTGATCATCACTAGGACCGAAGTCTCCAAAATAATGATAAGTAGCATCATCAAATACGATATCTACACCTAATTCATGAGCGGCATAGTAAGTACCAGCAATAAATCCAACACCGAATTTAACAACTGCAGGAACAGCCATTCCACCAGTGAATCCTAAATTACGGTATCCGTCCATTACAGCAGCGTATCCAGCTAAGAATCCAGCTTCATGTTCGTTGAATAAGATAGGCATAGTATTTGAAGCAGTTTTCCATGTAGACCATGAAGCATCATGTGGAGTTCCATCGATTAAAATAAAATTAACTTCTGGATATAAATCTTGTGCAGCATAAATACTTGATTCAAATAAGAATCCTGGAGTTACAACAACTTCAGCTCCACCTTCAATAGCAAGTTCGATTGCAGCTAAGTAAGCATCATCTGAAACTTCTAAAGGTTTGTAATATTTGTAAGAAATGTCATTTGCTTCTGCAAATTCAATAATTCCTTCCCAAGTACCTTGGTTAAATGATTCGTCATCAATACCTCCTGAATCGGTAATCATTGCAATTCTGTATGTTTCTACTTTAGTACAAGCGCTTAAACCAAGCACTAAAACCATAGCAGCAACTAAAACTAATAATTTTTTCATTTTTTCCTCCTATTTTTTATTTTATTTCTATCTAATTATAGTTAATTTAGCCGTTTTTGTAAAGCGTTTTTACTTATTTTTTGAAAAAAAATTCTTTTCATTGTTTGGTTTTAGATAAAAATAAATACACAAACAAAAAGTAGGTAAATACCTACTTGGTTGTTTGTGTATCAATTAAAACCGGAATTATAATTGGTCTTCGCTTTGTTACTTGATAAAGATGTCGACTAATATCATCTTTCAACATTTCTCTAAACGCTTTCCAATCTACATATTTATTTTTAAAAATCTTTTTTGAGACATTATAAAAGATTTCCTCTACTTCTTTAATCAGTTCTTCGTTTTCTTTCATGTAAATAAATCCTCTTGAAACAATTTCAATTTCAGTAATAACTGTTTTCTTACGAGCATTGATATTAGCGATGATTAACAAAACTCCATCTTCAGATAATAATTCGCGATCTCGTAAAACAACATCGTTTAAATCCCCATCTAAAATTCCATCAACTAAAATGTCTCCAGATTTTATTTTTTCATTATTTTTTACTACTTTTCCTTCTTCAAGCAATAAAACAGTTCCGTTATCTAACAAAATAATATCATCTTTGCTATAACCATGTTGAACACAAAGGTGTTGCATCGCGTATTGGTGACGATATTCACCAATTACCGGTACTATATATTTAGGGTTTAAAATATTGATTAATAATTTAATATCTTCACTCCCAGCGTGGCTCGGTGGTAAAATTGCTTTATTTATTTTAACAATATTTGTATCATAGCGGTATAAAATATCTAGTGTTCTCGCTGCTATTTTTTCTGTTCCTGGAATCGGTGGAGTCATTAAGATAATGGTGTCATCTTTATTAATATGAATTAGCCGATCAAGTTTCTTTACCATTCTTTGCAACATATAAAATGGTTCGTGACGGTCGCCAGTAACTAAGACAACTGCGTCTTTTAATTCGTTTTTGTTTTTATCATCAATAAATCTTAAACTTATTAATTTATCTTCGGGAATTTTCAAATAATCTAAATTTACTGCGATATCAACCGTTCTTTGGGTTTTTCTGCCAATAATCGCAATTTTACGATCATATTTTAAAGCAATGTCAATGATTTTTTGAATGCGGACTAAATCAGTTGAAAAAGCAGAAATAATAATTCGACTATCTGCTTGATAAAAAGCTTGATTTAAAGCGTAATCAAGGGCTTCAGTACTATGGGAATAGCCTACTCTTTCAGCGCCTAGTGATTCAATTAATAACGCTAAAATCTTTTGACCAGCAATCTTTGACAATTTATCAAAATCTGTTTTATAAATCCCATGCACATTTTGGTTAAAAGTAAAGTCTGGAGCGTAAACAATTACGCCATCAATAGTTGAAATCGCAATTCCAAATGATTCAGGAATTGAGTGAGTTACTCGGTAAAAATCAATTTTAATATTATCAAATGATAAAGTTTTTCTAGAAGAGACAACGTTAAAGCGATAATCAGCTAAATCTAAACCTTGAAAAGTTAACGAATCTTTTAATATCGCCAAAGTAAAATAAGATGCATATACCGGGATGTTAATCGCTTTTAATAGTTTTGGAACAGCCCCGATATGGTCTTCATGGCCATGACTTAGGAAAAGGCCAATAATGCGGTGTTTGTTTTTTTCTAAATAGCTAAAATCAGGAATAATTGAATCAACCCCAAATAATTCTTGAGTGGGATATTTTAACCCAGCATCTAAAATAAAAATTTTATTATCGACGTCGATACAATACATATTTTTTCCGTTTTCGCCAAGTCCACCAAGGGCAAAAATTTTAATTCTGCTCATAATGTACCTCCTTTTATATAATCTAATTTATTCTTAATTATTATACCACACTATCCATTAAAAAGTAGGAAATGTGTCTTAAATAGCGTTTTTTTTCAACATAAAATGGTATATTTTAACCTTCTTTTATGATATATTTGTTTATGAGGAGTGGTTTGATGATTAATTATCCAAATAAAAAAAGTAATTTTAAAAAAGTTAAAACTAATCATTCTAACCGTGGAATGTCCTTTGAAAATATTATTAATGAGACAAACGAATATTATTTAGCGCATAATATTGCGGTTATTCATAAAAAACCAATTCCGATTCAGATTGTTAAAGTTGATTATCCTTCACGCAGTGGAGCAGTAATTAAAGAAGCTTATTATAAGGTCCCATCAACAACTGATTATAACGGTCTTTATCGTTAGAAGTATATTGATTTTGAAGCTAAGGAAACGGCAAATAAAACTAGTTTTCCGCTTTCAAATATTCATCTTCATCAAATAAAGCATTTAGAAAAGATTGTTGATCATGGCGGAATTAGTTTTTTATTAATTTATTTTAAAGCATTAGATCAAATTTATTTATTAGAAACAAAATTCGTAAGCAAGTATTATAGTAGGAGCATTAATGGCCGTAAATCAATTAAATATGAAGAAATTAAGAAAGACGGGCATTTAATTAAAGAAGGTTATTCTCCCCGAGTAGATTATTTAAAAATAATTGATGAAATTATGAAAAAAGGCTAAAAATAGCCTTTTTATTTTAGGGTAGTTCCACTTTCAATAACTGTTTTATCAAATTTTGCAGTTGAGAAAATTCGACAATTTCTTTTAATAATAGTATTTTTTGGAATTGTTACTCCAGTAGCAATAACATTAATTCCACTAAAAAGGATTTCTGGTTTTTCTTTGTTTGGTGAATAATCATCGCCATCACCAATAATAACATTTTCTTCGATAGTAGTGCGTTTATCAATAATTGCTTTATTAATAACAGCACCAGGCATTATGACTGTATCATTTAATATAACACTATCGGTTACACTAGCTCCAGGATGAATTACTACTCCTGGGCTTAAGACACTGCGGGTAACGTTCCCTGCAACAATACATCCATTGGAAATAAGAGCTTGAGAGATTTTTGCTTTACTTCCGATTTTAACACTTGGCATTTCCTCACTTTTTGTATGAATTTTCCAATCTTTATCATACATATCAAGTTTAATTTTATCGACTGTAGTTGTAAGTTCGATACTAGCTTCTAAGTAAGCATCATATGTTCCGACGTCTTTCCAATAATCTTCAAAAACATAAGTATATAAATCAGTTTTCTTCAATAAATGGGGAATAATATGTTTTCCAAAATCTAAATTAGGATCTTTTACAGTCGTAATCGCATCAAGTAAAACATCAGTATCAAAGACATAGATTCCCATTGAAGCTAAATTACTATCTGCATTTTTAGGTTTTTCAGTAAACTTAATGATTTTATTATTTTCATCACTTGTTAAAATCCCAAATTGATGGGTATCTTTCCATGCTACAGGTTGAACTGCGATTGTTAATTTTGCGTTATTCGCGACATGAAAATCAATCATTTTTTGGTAATTCATCTTGTAAACGTGGTCTCCTGATAAGATAAGAATATATTTAGGATTTTTTCGTTTAATATATTCGATATTTTGTAAGACTGCATCGGCTGTCCCTGAATACCATTCTTTATATGGTTGGAGTAAATTAATACTAGAATCTCTTCTATTTAGGTCCCACTCAGCTCCCATTCCAATATGTTCGTTTAAGGATAGCGGTAAGTATTGTGTTAAAATTCCAATATTGTAAATTCCGGAGTTAGTACAGTTACTTAACGTAAAATCGACGATGCGGTACTTTCCTGCAAAGGGAACGGCAGGTTTTACTCTTTTTTCA
>CAYZEW010000071.1:0-4557 GCA_964477825.1 uncultured Candidatus Izemoplasmatales bacterium
TAGGATAAAACATAATACCGACAAGAGTATTTCCATCCATTGTTGCCAATCCTGTTAAAATGTCAGGATTTATTCCGATTGCTGAAAATAAACCGTCAATACTTAAACCAGCATCTTGTAGCGCCATAATATATGGTACTAATACATTTGGGTCTGGATCGCTTGGAACAGCTATTGTTCCCATTGATATTTTCATAACAATATAGAGTAGACTTACTGTAAGGGTTGATACAAGCCAAAGTCCCCAATTAGATTTTATTGTTTGTTTTAATAATGGTATACTAATCATTTTTTTTCTCCTCAATTATTTTTTTTAGAAAGTATTTCTCAAGAGTATACTTTTCTTCTTTAATATATTTTACTTTATACATAGATAATGTTCTCATAAAATTATTTATTTGATCATCCATAATATCTACCGTTACTTGATAATTTTTTTCTTTTTTTGAGATTAAATTAAATTTTTCCTTAAGAAAATTTTGATAATCCTTATTACTCGTAAACTCAATTTTGTATGTTTTTAATTCATTGTGATGTATCGTTTTCATATCAACAATATCGATAATATTACCATTATGAAGAAGTGCTACCCGATCACATGTTTTTTCCATTTCTTCAAAGACATGACTACTCATGAATATTGTTGCTCCTCTTTGCTTTGCTTCAATTAAAAGTTCAACAAATAATTCTCTCATTAATGGATCAAGCCCAGTTGATGGTTCGTCAAGAATTAGAATATCTGGTTTCCCCATAAATCCACATACAATTGCAGTCTTTTGTTTCATCCCTTTACTCATCCGTTTAAGATTTGCAAAGGTATCTAATCCTAATTTTTTTATTAGATAATTAGCATAATCCATATTTTTAAGTCCTATCATTTCAGCTTGAATTTTAATAAAGGCGTTTCCGTCACCAATATCAGGAAATGATATTTCTCCCGGAACATATCCAATATGTTTCATTAAATACTCGGTATTGTAATTTACCTCATGGTTTAGAATTTTAACACTTCCATAATCGGGTTTTATAAATCCCATCATATTCCTAATAGTTGTTGTTTTACCACTACCGTTAGTCCCAACAAAGCCGAATATTTCACCTTCTTTAACTTCTAAATTGATATCAAATACCCCTCTAGATAATCCATAATCTTTAGTTAAATTTTGTATTTCAATAATAGCCATAATTAAGTAACTTCCTCTCCAACCTTATAATAACTTAAAAAGTAATCTTCAAGAGTAAATTTAGTTTCTGAAAAATACTTTATTTCATAGTTTGCTATGTTTTTTATTAAATAGTTTATTTGTGAATCATTTATTGATATTCTCATTTTTCTTTTCTTTTTATTACTATAAGTTATATTTACGCCTAATTTGCTAAATTTTTCAAAACCTTCATTTGTTTTGAATTCTATTTTATATGATTTATTCTCACTGTTTTTTAATGTTTTAGTTTCAATAGTAGTTACAATTTTACCTTCTTTTATAATTGATAATCGATCACAACTAGCATCAACCTCTTGAAATATATGCGTAGATAATAAGATTGTTTTTCCTCTTTTTTTCTCACTTTTAATCAACTCTATAAATTTATTTTGCATGATAGGATCAAGGCCACTTGTGGGCTCATCAAGAATTAGAATTTTAGGATCCGACATAAATGCTGAAACGATTGCGAGTTTTCTCTTATCCCCAATTGACATTTTTTTAGTGTTTTGATTAAGATTTAATTCAAACATTTTGACAAGGTAATCAATTCTTGAATCTTTGGCATGTTTCATTTTTTTCATCATTTCGATGAATTCTACACCATTTAGTCCTTCTGGTAAAACTATTTCTCCAGGTAGATATCCTACATCATTCAAAATTTCAGAATAATCCTTCCAACAGTTCTTGTTGTTAATTGTTGCAATACCTTCACCTGGTTGAGAAAAGCCCATCAACATTCTCATAGTTGTTGTTTTTCCTGCTCCATTCGGACCGAGAAACCCATATACTTCGCCTTCATTAACTTCGAATGAAATATTGAAAACACCTCTATTTGATCCGAAATCCTTTGTTATATTTTGTACTTTTATCATTGTATAATTCCTTTCTTTATTATTGCATAACGAACTCTTTTAAGAAGTTCAAATAAAATGTTGTGATTTACCTTTTTAAAATTTACAAAGTTATAATATCATACAAATGATACAAATGCAACACTTGTACCATTTGTATCATCTTTAAGTTTTATTACGATTTTCTCTGCTACCTGCTAAGGACAAGAATACAGGGCAATACTGATTCTTTAAAAAGAAATCCCCAATAGTTGTCAACGTCTTTTTCTTTTGCTTTTAGTTGTAAATATAATAGTTATAATTAAAGATAGTTGAATTATTAGTAAAATATTTATATTTATTGATATCGAAAAATCTATGCTATAATTAATTTAAATTAATCGAAATTTATTTTATAACCTTCTTTTTGTTAAAGAAAATGTATTATGGAATTAAAAATAAATTTGAATAGGAGAGTAATATGAATCAAAAACTAGTAGAGATTTTGAATCACAATAGTGATTCAGCTGTAACAATCGTAACATGGAATCAAGAGAGCCCACATGTTGTTAATTCTTGGAATAGTTTTATTCAAATCATTGATGACAATACACTTCATATCCCAGCCGGTGGGTTTAATCAAACTGAGGAAAATCTTTTAAAGCAACCGGCTATTATTTTGTCGATTACAAGCAAGGTTGTACCAGGTTTTAATAATCCTGGAACTGGGGTTATTGTTGAAGGGATTGGAAAAATTATAACAGCGGGAATTGCCCTTGAGAATATGAAAACTAAGTTTCCTTGGGCGCGAGCTGTATTAGAAGTTAAAATAACAAAAACTACGCAAACAATGTAGTCTTTAAAGACTAAATAATCACTTACAAAGAGATATTATTTAAAGTAGGGAATTTAAAGGAAAGTGAGATTTACTAACTTATGAAAACATTAATTAAAAACATTACTGTTTTAACAATAGATGAAAAAATGAGGATTTTAGAAAATGCGAGTGTAGTACTTGAAGATGATACCATTACAGATATTTCTTTTTCTCGTTTTAACGATGTCTCTTTTGATAAAGTAATTGATGGAACTAATAAATTATTAATGCCAGGTTTTGTTAATACCCATACCCATGTCGCAATGACATTATTTAGAGGGCTTGGTGACGATATGAAAGATCGCCTAACAAAACTTTTAATTCCCTTAGAAAATAGATGTTTGAATCACGAATTAGTTTATCAATCATCAAGATTATCATTAGCAGAGATGTTACTTAGTGGAACTACTTGTTTTGCGGATATGTATCCATATACTAACGCAACTGCGAAGGCGGCAAAAGAGTTAGAAATTAGAGCATTTATCGGTCAGCATATTAGTGATAGTGTTAGTGGGAATCAACAATCTAGTAGTCATGGCTTTGAACTTTTTAAAAAGTTTATGAAAGAATACCAAAACGACCCAATAATAAATGGTGCGATAGCGCCCCATTCTGTTTATATGGCAAATGAAAATACCCTTGTTAAATGCAAGGCACTATCAGATAAATATAATGTTCCGTTATTGCTTCATTTAAGTGAAATGGAGTTTGAAAATAAACCATATTTAGCGACTGATGGATCAGTTGTAAAGTACTTAGATAGAATTAATTTTTTAGGAGAAAAACTAATTTGTGCTCATGGCATTTTAGTAGATAATGAAGATATAAAAATCTTAAAAGCTAATCATGTTTCAATTGCTCATTGCCCTGCTGGAAATAGTAAAAGCGGAAGAAAAATTGCGCCAATTTATGAGTATCGAAAAGAAAATGTTAATGTTTCACTAGCTACGGATGGACCAATGAGTGGGAACCATATGGATATGATTACGGTAATGAACTATACTCCTAAAATGCAAAAAGTAAAATACCTTGACAGAAGCATTTGTAAAGCAGAAGAAATTGTAAAAATGGCTACTATTAATGGGGCTATTGCCTTAAATATTGATGATCAAGTTGGAAGTATTGAAGTCGGGAAGAAAGCAGATTTTATTATTATTAACCCAAATACCGTCAATATGCTACCGCTCCATGATTATTACGCAGCGATTGTTTATGGGATGCAAGTTAGGAATATTCAAGATGTATTTATAAATGGTGTTCACGTTGTTGAAAATTCAAAACTTAAAAATAGTAATGAAGAAATAATTATTGAAGAATTTAATAAAGCTTGTGAACAAATTAAAGTTGAAAGTAAAAAGTTGTTGTCAAAAGCCGTAAAAGGTTAAAAGGGGTAGATTTATGAGAAAAATTATTATTGATACAGATACGGCATCTGATGATGCAGTTGCAATTATTATGGCAATGCGTTCAGAAAAACTAAAAGTTGAAGCTTTAACAGTAGTGGCTGGAAATGTTCCCTTAGATATTGCTGTAAATAATGCTTTAATATCGGTAGAAGCGGCTGCTACTTACGATGTACCAGTTTATGCAGGGGCTAGTAAACCTTTAAAGAGAACTTTAGAAACCGGACAATTTGCCCATG
>CAYZEW010000072.1:0-4463 GCA_964477825.1 uncultured Candidatus Izemoplasmatales bacterium
TGGTAAAGCAGTTGGAACTACAGTTGGAGCAATGCTTGCCTTTAGTCCTTTATTTGCCTTAATTGCTGGTGTCACATTTTTTGTTGTTTTAAAAATTACAAAATATGTTAGTTTAGCTTCTTCCTCATTTGCTTTATGTTTAGTAATTGTTTCTCTAATTATTAAAGATTACAATATGCTACTTTATACGGGACTATCCTCGTTATTAATTTTTTATCGTCATAAGAGTAATTATATGAACATTGCAAATAATGTAGAACCTAAAATTTCTTGGTTAAGTAAAAAGAAGCAATAGCTTCTTTTTTTATTGACTATTTTCAGAATAAATATACTTGAATTTTTTTAAATAATGGATATATTGAAAACTATATTTTCTTAATATGTCCATTTCCTTTTATTACTGCTTATCTATAATAATTTTATTAAAATTCATCCTCATGTATATAATGAGATTGTTATTTATTTCTGATTGCCCAATTCCAAATAAAAAACTCTCCAATTAGGAGAGTATTCTTTATTTTGCTTGATCCATTGATGCCATAACTTGTCTAACTTGTTTTTCAGAAGGTTTTCTTCCCATTTGCATCATCATTGCTCTTATCATGTTTTCATTTACTGGTGGATTTTCTTTAAGATATTTTTTAAAATATCTTTGTGAAAGGAAAAATCCAATTAATCCTCCAACAAGTAAAGCCACAATAATTAGTACGATAATTAACCATGTACTCATAATATCACTCCTTAATTAATCTCTATATCATTTTACAAGAATTAAGAGAGAAAAACAAGATAATTATTTATTTTTACGTTATTTATAATTAAAAAAAATAAAAATATATATTTACATTTGAATAGTTTTCTAATACAATATATTTGTCATTAAAAGTTCGAAAAGGAGGTACTAAAAATGCCAAGAAGAATTAGTGAAGATTGTATTGCCTGTGCAGCTTGCGCTGAAGAATGCCCAGTGGATTGTATTTCTGAAGGGGATATCTTTGTTATTGACGAAGATGCATGTATTGACTGTGGTGCTTGTGAACCAGTTTGCCCAGTTGAAGCAATTTCTGAAGTATAAAAAAAGAGTTTAATACTCTTTTTTTTTCTGATGTGTGGTGCAACGTGTTGTTATGATTTTACGGATTCCAAAATATCAGTTATTCCAAGATCACTTTGAAATGTTCGATAAGTGATCTTTTTCTTTATCAATTTTACTCTTTTGTATAAATCTTCAATCATTCGATTTTTATTCTCAATCGATTTCCGTATATTAGTATCTTTTGATTTTTTTGTATAATTATATTTATATACAAAAAAGTTCATATAGTGTTGTAGATTTTTGAGTCTATACCCAGCGTGTTTAAATAAATATCTTTTTATATTACTATGAAGCGAGTCTATTAGTTTTGTGCTGTATTCCCCTGATTTGTCTCTTCTCGCATCTACATTTGGACAGTTAAAACTTTTAAGTAATCTCTTTTGCGTTGGACCACCATCGTGAATTATCAGGTTAATATCCTTCATGTTTCCTATACACAAATTTGTATAAATATCAGGTTTAACCATTCCTCTAGAAGCTACTTTGGCGATACAGTTCCCTTGTAAATTAATTACTGTTACGACACATAAATGATTAAAGGAGATTCCCCTTATTCCTTTTCCGTCAGGCCTGTAGAGTTTGTACTGCTTGTCACTAATTCTGACGAACGTCTCATCAATTAAGACTGTACCTTTAAGTACACTTCACTTTGATAGTTTTTCAATGCTTCAAAGACTAAGTATCTATAAAAAGGGCTGTCTTGAAATTGATTATAAGATTTCTAGCGATCACATCAAGTGTAACGTCATCTATCATAAACCCTATAAACTTCTTAAATAAGTAATCACTATTTTGAAGTTTGCTTGTTGTTGAATTTACTGTCCCACAAACTGGACATACTTTATATTTCGGCATTATATGCACCTATACTACAAAAGCGAGTATTTCACCCCCTAAGGAACGTCGCCAAACAATCCAGGGTAAAATACTCGCTTTTGTAGTTCCTTAGTTATATTGTTTGGCAACTATATTATACCATTTTTGATAGAAAAATAACCTTGATAAAAAATAAAAAAACTGATTTCAGCCTTAGTTATGCTATCATCAGTTTTTCTTAACAACACAGTGCACCACACATCAGTTTTTTTATACAAATTTATAGGGTTCTGTGTTAACACTACTAATAATAATTTTTGATGTTACTCCAGCATCAATTAGTAATTCTTTTAGTTCATATACAAAAAACTTTTCGATATTATGTCCGATGTCTAAAGCATTTAATCCCATTCCTAATATATCTAATGCGTAATGATATGACAAATCACCACTAACATATAGATCTGCTCCATGTTCGAATGCATTAGTTATATTACTTGACCCACTACCGCCAGAAATGGCGATTTTTCTAACTTTTTTATCCATTCTTCCAATAAATCTAGCATTTTCAACATTAAATGTTCTTTTAACAAAGTTAATTGCTTCTTCCATTGTCATTTCTTCAACATCACCGATTCTACCTAAACCTTCGTTTTCAGTAGTGTAATCTAGGATTTTTTGATTTTTTAAATTTAACATATTCGCTAAAATAAGGTTCATTCCCTTGTTGCTAATATCAAAATTCGTATGTGCTACATATAAGGTAATTCCCTTTTTAATCAGTTTTTCAATTAACATTCCTTTATATGTGTCTGTATCTATTGCTTTCAATGGTGAAAAGATTAGTGGGTGATGAACAATAATTAGTTCAACTTTTGAGTTGATTGCTTCCTCTACAACCTCCAAAGTCAAATCTAAAGCTAATAAAATTGCATTAACTTCTTTATTTAATGAACCAATTTGCATTCCAACATTGTCCCAACTGTATGCAAGATTTTTAGGAAAAAATGTTTCAAATATTTTTTTAATTTCTAAGCCGTTCATTTTAACGCCTCCTTTAAAAGTGCTATTTCTTGATTGATTTCAGTAATTCTTTGTAATGATGAAATTGTATCTAAAAGTTTTTTTAAGCGGATTATTTCTCTATTAAGTTGATCAACAAATATTGTTGATTTATTAAGTAAATTAATTGGTCCAAAAGTCAATTGTAGATTATTGTAATATTCCTTACCTTGTTTTGCAATAATTAAGTCATAATGTTTGTTTTTATCGCTAATAATTTGTTCATCTTCAATTTTATAATTGATTTCCATTAGGGCTTTCCTAACAAAAAAGGAATCATTATTTGGTTGAAGAATAAATCTTCTTATGTTTTTTAAATCAGCTTTTAATAGGATTTCGGCAATTAACGACCCACCCATTCCACTTATGACTACGACATCAACAGCATCATCAATTTCTAATAATCCTTCACCTAAAATCACTGAAATTTTATTTTCTAATTTGGAGATTTCAACATGCTTTTTAGCAATCTCGTAAGGTCCTTTTTTATTGTCAATTGCTAGAGCATATGAGACATGTTTTTTTGTAATGGCTGCAATCGGAAGTTGAGCATGGTCAGTCCCGATATCAGCTAATTTATAAAAGCCTTTTGTATAGTCTAAACAACTATTTAAACGCTTAGAAAGTTTCACTATTTCCCACTCATAAAATCTTTCAATTTCTTTGAACGAGAAGGGTGTCTTAATTTTCTTAAAGCCTTAGCTTCGATTTGTCTAATTCTTTCTCTTGTAACGCCAAATTCTCTTCCAACTTCTTCAAGGGTTCTACTACGTCCATCGAGTAATCCAAAGCGCATTCTAAGCACTTTTTCCTCACGGTCTGTTAAAGTTTCTAAAACATTATCAAGTTCCCTTTTAAGCATTATCTTAGAGGTAAATTCCATCGGTGTTAATGTATCATGATCAGGAATAAAATCTCCTAAACTTGAATCTTCTTCTTCACCAACAGGTGATTCTAAAGAGATTGGTTCTTGAGCTACTTTTTGGATTATTTGTACTTTCTCAACACTAATTCCCATTCTTTCTGCAACTTCTTCTGGATGAGGTTCACGTTTTAATTCTTGAATTAATTGACGCTGTGTACGCACTAATTTGTTAATTGTTTCAACCATATGAACAGGGATTCTAATCGTTCTAGCTTGATCAGCAATTGCTCTTGTAATAGCTTGTCTTATCCACCAAGTTGCATAGGTTGAAAACTTAAATCCTTTTGTATGGTCAAACTTGCCAACAGCTTTCATTAGTCCCATATTTCCTTCTTGAATTAAATCTAGAAATTGCATTCCTCTACCAACATATCTTTTAGCAATTGAAACTACTAAACGTAGGTTGGCTTCGACAAGTTTATTTTTTGCAAGTTCTCCCCTAAACATGATTTCTTCGACACCTTTTTTATATTCAGGAGTAATTTCTTCACCAGTTGCTACTAATTCATCAAATTGTTCTCTTGCCATTTTTGCGTTCGCAATATCAATTGCAAGTTCTACTTC
>CAYZEW010000073.1:0-4364 GCA_964477825.1 uncultured Candidatus Izemoplasmatales bacterium
GATCCACTTCTAGCGCGTCCAGTTCCTTTTTGTTTCCAAGGTTTACGTCCACCACCACGTACTTCAGCACGAGTTTTTGTTTTATGTGTTCCTTGACGCATTGCAGCTCTTTGAGCTTTAATTACATCAAAAACAACTTGTTGGTTTGGTTCAACAGCGAAAATTGAATCACTTAATTCAATCTTTCCAATGTTTTCTCCGGTTTGATTCAACAATGCAATCTTTGGCATTTTAAATCCTCCTTTCAGATAAGAATTATTCTAAAGCTTCTTCAGCTGTGTTTTCTACTTGTGTTTCTTCTTTTGAAATAACGTAGTTAGCTGGGTTTAAAGGTTTAATTGCACTAGTTTTAACACCACGTTTTACTACTACAACACCTTTTTTAGGTCCAGGCACTGAACCCTTGATTAATAAAATGTTTCTTTCTAAATCAATTTTAATAATTTCAAGATTTTGAATAGTTACTGTTTCAACTCCCATATGTCCAGGCAAATTTTTACCTTTTCTTACATGGTTTGGATCGATAGATCCCATTGAACCAGGACGTCTGTGATAATGAGATCCATGTCCCATTGGTCCACGATGTTGATTATGACGTTTAATGTTTCCTTGGAATCCTTTACCTTTTGAAGTTCCAGTAACATCAACTATTTCGCCTTCTTCAAATATATTTACCCTAATCTCTTGACCTACTTCGAAATTGCTTAACTCTTTACCGGCAATTTCTCTTAAGTAGCGCTTAGGTTTTGAATTAGATTTTGCAAAATGTCCTAATTCTGGCTTATTTGCTAATTTAACTCTTTTGTCTACAAAGCCTAGTTGTACTGCTTCGTATCCATCATTTTCAATAGTTTTCTTTTGTAGAACAACATTAGGTTCACAACTTACAACTGTTACAGGTACTAAATTTCCCTCATCGTTAAATATTTGTGTCATTCCTACTTTTGTTCCTAAGATACCTTTGGCCATGAGTACACCTCCTAATTTATTTTAATATGATATCTACACCAGATGGTAAATCTAGGTGCATTAAGCTATCGATAGTTGCCGGAGTTGGGTCCGAAATATCGATAAGACGTTTATGTGTACGTCTTTCAAATTGTTCACGAGAAGTTTTGTTTACATGAACACTTCTTAAAATCGTAAAAATTTCTTTTTCTGTTGGTAATGGAATAGGGCCTGATATTTTCGCCCCCGTTTTTCTAGCTGTTTCTACGATTTTTGCTGCAGATTGATCTAATAATCTATGATCATATGATTTCAATCTAATTCTAATTCTTTGACTTGCCATATTTTATTTCCTCCTTTCGCCTATATTGATATATAGACTTGCTCGGTGTGAATTACCTAACACACATTACCAAGACAACGCCTCTCGGTGTGTCAGCAACCTCCCACTTCGTAGCCTGACTCTGGCGTGAGTCTTGACTATAATATCAAAAAAAAAGACCTTATGCAAGACATTTATTAATTTTTTTTATTAATTTTCATCCTTATATTATATATAGAAATTTTTCCGTTAATTTTCACTTAGAATTTATTTTAATAATTCTTAAATAATCTTGTAAAAAATAATAAAATAGATAAATTATCTTATTATTTTTTTTCATTTGAAGAGTATGATAACATATTTATGTAAGAAATCTTTTCAATGAGGTGATTTAATGGAGTTAAAAGACTGTAAATTATTTAAAAACACCCGTGTTAATATCGATAACATTAAAATCTACGATTATCCTAATAATTATTCTTTTGCTTTGGAATCTGATATATGTAGTTCAATCGGGATTGTTCTTAAAGGCCGCGTTTTGATTAAAGCTTATTCTTTAGGAGGGAATAATTTTACCTTATACGCCATTGATGAAGGACAGATTTTCGGTGAAACCTTAATCTTTTCTAATGAGCACAAAACATTCCCTGGTTCTTTAATTACTCAAGGTGAAACAAAAATCGCTTTAATCCCCCATAAGGTTTTTAATCAGTTTTTATTTAACGATAATGATTTATTAAAAAACTTTCTCCGTTTTCTAAGTGATAAATCATATACCCTAAATTACAAAAATAAGTTATTAGGTCAAGATTCAGTTAGAGATAAGATCCTCTTTTTCCTATATCATCAAAAGAAAATTCAAAAGAGCAATGTTATTAAATTAAATATGACGAAGGAAGAATTAGCAAATCAATTATTTATTCAAAGACCGTCCTTGAGTAGAGAACTAGCAAAGATGAAAGAAGCTAAAATAATTGATTATGATCGCTATACTATCACTATTAAAAAATAAAGGTTAGTTCAAAACGAACTAACCTTTTATTATTGTTCCTGCTTTTAGTTTAAACGCTTCTTCAGCGTTATCAAGCGAGGCAATAACTGCTACTTTATTGTTTTTTGAAAAGTTAATCGATGCTTTGATTTTAGGCAACATAGACCCTTCTGCAAATTGTTTTTCAGCCATTAATTGTTCTAATCTTTCAATTGATACTTCATGTAATGCTTCTTCGTTTTCTTTGCCAAAATTAATATATACATTATCAACAGCTGTTAGGATTACTAAAATATCAGCATCAATGATTTCCGCTAATTTAGCTGAAGCGTTATCCTTATCAATAACTGCTGCAACCCCTTCTAAAATTATTCCTTTTTTAATAACCGGGATTCCTCCTCCACCAACGGTGATAACAATATGGTTATCTTTCAATAATGTTTTAACCATTTCTTTTTCTTTAACATCAATTGGCATTGGGCTAGGTACAACTCTACGGTATCCTCTTCCTGCATCTTCAACCATATCATAACCCATTGTTTTTTGTAATTCTAATGATTCTTCTAACGTGTAGAAACTACCAATTGGTTTAGTAGGACGATCAAATGCTGGATCATCTTTATCAACGATAACTTGAGTAACAATAGCCGCAATCGACTTCTCAATCTTTTGTTTTGCAAGTTCATTTCCGATAGTATTTTGCAAGTGATACCCAATATATCCTTGGCTCATTGCTCCACATTCTGGGAATGGCATTGCTGGTGTAGATGATGATTCTGAAAATGCTAAATTAATCATTCCAACTTGTGGACCATTTCCATGGGCAATAACGATTTCATGACCATCTTTAATTAATTCAACAATATGAACTGCGATATCCTTTAATAACTCTTTTTGTTCTTGAGGGTTCTTTCCTAAAGCGTTTCCCCCTAAGCTTACTACTATTCTACTCATTTTGCTCCTCCTAAGGTTGCTAGCATAATTGCTTTTATTGTATGCATTCTATTTTCTGCTTCTTGAAATACGACTGAATAGTCCGATTCTATTACTTCATCTGTAACTTCCATTTCACCATGCTTAACTTTTGGATATTTTTCACCAAACTCTTCTGAAATCGCTTTACCAACTTCAGTTTCTTTATCATGAAATGCTGGTAAACAATGCATAAAAATCGCCGTTTCTTTTGCGTTTTTCATTAATTCCATATCTACTTGATAATTATTTAATAACGCTATTCGCGTATTCCAAACATCTTTTTCCTCCCCCATTGAAACCCAAACATCAGTATAAATAACATCAACATCTTTTGTTCCCTCAAATTTATCTTCTGTAAATTTGATTGTTGCTCCCGTTGTTTTTGCTATTTCTAAACAAAGATCAATTAGTTCTCGTTCTGGCCATAATTCTTTAGGTGCAACACCGGTAAAATTAAGCCCAAGTTTTGCTGAACCAATCATTAAACTATTTCCCATATTATTTCTTGAATCGCCAATAAAAGTGAAATTAATCCCTTTTAAATGGCCAAATCTTTCTTTAATTGTTAAAAAGTCAGCTAAAATTTGAGTAGGATGATATTTATCTGTTAAGCCGTTCCACACCGGAACTCCTGAATACTCCGCTAACGCTTCAACATCTTTTTGTTTATATCCTCTAAATTCAATTCCATCATACATTCTTCCAAGGACTCTCGCAGTATCTTTTACTGATTCTTTTTTATTCATTTGTGAACCGCTTGGCCCTAAGAAAGTAACTCCCATTCCTAGGTCTAACGCCCCTACTTCAAAGGCACATCTTGTTCTTGTAGAATCTTTTTGAAATAATAAAACGATATTTTTATCTGATAAATGCTTATGAGAAATTCCTTCATCCTTTTCAGCTTTTAACTGAGCTGACAAAGTAATTAAATAGTTAATTTCTTCAGGGGTATAATCTAATAATGTTATAAAACTTCTTGATTGTAAATTCATTGTGTCCTCCTAAATTTATATTTTTTCTCTTTCTAGCGGCATACTCATACAGCGAGGTCCACCACGTCCTCGGGATAGTTCACTTGAAGGAATTTCAAGGACTTTTATTCCCTGTTCTCTTAAAATTTTATTAGTA
>CAYZEW010000074.1:0-4218 GCA_964477825.1 uncultured Candidatus Izemoplasmatales bacterium
TCTAATGTATTTGCAAGTGTAAATTTAAATATTTCTTTTTGATTAATCTCTATTTCTTCTAATAATTCTTCATTTTTTTTGTTTGAAACGATATTTTCAGCCTTTAATCGAGCATTTTCTTTACTAAGCAGACTATTAACTTCTATTAATTTTCTAACCTTGTACTCAATTCCAGCAATTAATATCTTTTCATTAGTCATTGAAATATTTTTTCCAATACCTGTGCAAAATTACAAATAAAAGTTAAGTATTTACGTAAAATTTTCAAATTCAAACTAACAAACTATTAATAAGCATATTAAGTAATTGCCCCCTAGTTAATATATATCCATAATTCTTTACTATAAACATTTTTTTTATTATCGCATTGAATCATTATACCATTGTAACAACGGCGCCCGAGCGTGCTTTACGTTTATAGTTGTTTCATTGCAATTGTGTTTTTGTAGCCAGTGCGTGTGCTTCCTCTGTCAGCATCCGCCAGTCAACAAAATCATCATTGCAATTTCAACAATCTATCACTCCAATCACTGGCGCAGCTGACGCAACCATAACAAAGTATCAAGTAAAAAGGTTTAATTATTTCTTTTGTAATAAATAATTTATATCTTCGAGTAATTATTTCAATAGATAGCATATTTAATCAAAAGACTAAAATCCAACTAAATGACCGAAGACTTCATAAACTATTTGTGGCTATATAAATTAATAGAACAAAATCAAGAACTATCAACAGGAGAAAAAATAAAAATAATCTCACCTGGCACACTAAATCTCAACAGTGGTCCTGATTTTTTTAACGCAATGATAGAAATTGATAACACAAAATGGGCTGGTAACGTTGAAATTCATGTAAACTCTTCCGACTGGAATAGGCACGGACATCAAAATAATCCAGCTTACGATAACATTATTTTACATGTTGTTTTTAATGATGACAAGCCAGTACATCGCCAAAACCATGAAAAAATACCAACAATTGTATTAGCAGGTAAGTTTAATCCATCAATATTAAATAAGTATCAATCCTTCATTACTTCTAAAAATAGTATACCATGCCATAAACTACTACACACCATTAATCATTTTGATAAAATATCATGGTTTGACAGCTTAATGGCTGAGCGACTTGAAAAAAAATCTAATGAAATCACAGCACTTCTAAGTTCATCAAATAATGATTTTTCACAAATCTTTTATCAGCGAATAGCACGTGGAATGGGATACACAAACAATGCTGATACCATGGAACTGCTAGCATCATTATTACCATTAAACCTATTGGCAAAGCATAAAAACAGCTTAATGCAAACCGAAGCTCTTCTTTTCGGACAATCGGGCTTACTACCTAAAAATAATCATAAAGATAAATATACCAACGAATTAGTACAAGAGTATAATTTTTTAAAACACAAGTATAACCTAACTCCAATGAATAGTTCCTCTTGGCACTTTATGCGAATGCGGCCAGTTAGCTTTCCTACAATACGTATTTCTCAATTTGCAAATATTATCTATAATTCGTCGGGTATGTTAAATCAAATTATCAAGACTAATAAGCTACAAGATGTTACCAACTTATTATCAACATCAGCATCACCTTATTGGGATAATCATTATCAATTTGAAAAAATTGCACCAGGCAAGAGTAAGAAATTAGGGTTATCAACCATAAATATTATTCTTATAAATACAATCATTCCTTTTATTTTCGTTTACGGAAACATTAAAAATAGTAATAGTTTGCAAGATAAGGCACTAAAATGGTTGGGTGAAATTAAACCCGAATCAAATTCAATAATACGTCAGTTTAACACCTCTGGAATAACAGCAGAAAATGCGATGCAAACCCAAGCTTTAATTCAGCTTAAAACTAATTATTGTGCAAAAAAACGATGTTTGAATTGTAGATTTGGGCATGTGTTGTTGAAGTCAACCTAACTTAACTCAACTCAGGGTTTGACTCAAAGTCAATCCCTTATTTTAGTTGGTTGTAAATGATAATTTAGTATTTTTGAAGTCAGCCTAAGCCATAACTAGTAAACTATGAAATAAAAAAGCGATCCAACCATAAGCCAGACCGCTTTAAATGTTTTCACAACGGAATAATCCTTATTGTGAATTGCTTCAATTTGAACAACAAATATATAAAAAATATTAACACCAAGAAATAATGAAGAAAATTTTAGGATTGGATTTGGGCACCAACAGTATAGGTTGGTCAGTAATTATATATGACTTTAAAAACAAAGAAGGAGAAATCATTGATGCCGGAAGTAGGATTATCCCAATGGATAAAACTATGATGGATGCATTTGGAAGTGGAGGAACAATTGAAACAGGAACAGCAGAAAGAACAGGTTACCGAGGTATAAGACGATTATACCAACGTGATAATTTACGAAGAGAACGTTTACACAGGGTTTTAAATGTTTTAGATTTCTTGCCTGAGCATTATAAAAATGAGATTGATTTTGAAAAGAAACTCGGTCAATTTAAGTCGGAGGTAAAGATAAATTACAGAAAAAACAACGAAGGAAAATATGAATTTGTTTATATGGATTCTTTTAACGAAATGATAAAAGAGTTTAAAGAAAAAGGAATAAACGAAAATATACCTTACGATTGGACGATTTACTATTTACGCCAAAAAGCATTAAAAGAAAAAATAAGTAAAGAAGAACTTGCTTGGGTTTTACTTAATTTTAATCAGAAACGTGGTTATTATCAATTACGTGGGGAAGAGGAAGAAATTTCGGAAGATAAAAAGAAAACTTTTGAAGTTTTAATTGGAGAAAAATATGTTGAAAATGGTGATACATTAAAAAAGACAGGGGAAAAACTTTATGATCTATATTTTACAAATGGATGGAAATATGATAAATCAATTGCAAAGCCTGAAATTTGGATAGATAAAACAAAAGAATTTATAGTTACTACATCCATTACCAAGGCAGGAGAAACAAAAAGAACTTACAAAGCTGTTGATTCTGAAAAAGATTGGATTGCGATAAAAGAAAAAGCCCAACAAAATATTGATATCTTTAATAAACAAAACAAAACTGTTGGAGTTGCTTTATATATTTACAGTACACTTCTCGAAAATCCTACTCAAAAAATACGAGGTAAACTTATAAAAACCATTGAACGCGATTATTATAAAAAGGAACTAAAAGCAATTATAAAAAAACAAATAGAATTTCATAACGAATTAAATATTGATGCCGATTTAGGTAAAGAATTGTACTATAAATCAATTAACAAACTTTATAAATACAACGAAGCACATAAAAATAATATTTCGAATAAAGGTTTTAAATATTTATTTTTAGATGATATTATTTTTTATCAGCGACCATTAAAAAGCCAAAAATCTAATATTGGTGGTTGCCAATATGAGTACAGAGTTTTTAAAAAGGAAGTTAAGGATACAATAACAGGGAAGTTACAAGAAGTAGAGATAAAACAGCCTGTGCAGGCTATATCTAAATCTCACCCTTTGTTTCAAGAGTTTAGATTATGGCAGTTTATTCAAAACTTAAAAATCTATCAAAAAGAAAAAAATGTTGATGGTAAGTATGAATTAGATGTAGATATTACAAACGAACTATTTACAAATGATGAAGATTGGGTGAAAATATTTGATTTTTTAAACAATAAAAAAGATGTAAAGCAATCTCAATTAATAGATTTCTTAGCAAAAGAAAAATATATTGAAAAAGCTGAGAAAGATAATTATCGTTGGAATTATGTAGAGGATAAAATTTATCCAATGAGCGATACAAGAGCTCAATTTTTATCTAGGCTTAAAAAAGTTGCTGTAAATGAAGGCTTTGCTTTAAACGAAACCTTTATTATTGCATTATGGCACATAATATATTCAGTAAGTGACAAAGAGCAGTACTTAAAAGCTCTAGAAACTTTTGCCAAAAAGAATACCATAGATGGTGAATCATTTGTATCAGCTTTTGAAAAATTCCCTCCATTTAAAAGCGATTATGCTGCATATTCTGAAAAAGCAATCAAAAAATTATTACCATTAATGCGAATGGGTAAGTATTGGAGTGAAGATGCTGTTTCGCAAGAAGTGAAAAGCAGAATAACTGATATTATGGAAAGAGTAGATTCTCTTAATTTACCTAGAAACCCTACAAAGAACCAAATTGATGACGCCTTTGAAAAACAACAAGTAACAGACGATGATATTCAAAGACAATT
>CAYZEW010000075.1:0-4113 GCA_964477825.1 uncultured Candidatus Izemoplasmatales bacterium
ATTGATAAACTTTCTTCATAATCAACTCTTGTACAAGCACTTTGACATTGATGATCACATATAGTTCCAGTAATTGCTGGAGCAGCATTATCAATTGCGATTACTTTAAATGCTTCTTCATATTTACCATCTGAAACTAACTTTAAATATTCAGGAATTTGTTGTTCAATCGGACATCCGACATCACTCGAATTACATGGCGATTTAAAACAATCAAATAACGGTAAATCAGATCCTGTTTTTCGTGAGTCTTTTTCACGAAGATCTTTTTGGTTGTATTTCGAACTTCTTAAACTATCCACAATAGCTCCCAGTTTCTGAGTATTTATTTCGACAATTTTTCCAGCTAATGTTGGTT
The DNA here is from genome assembly GCA_964477825.1 of uncultured Candidatus Izemoplasmatales bacterium. GTDB lineage: Bacteria > Bacillota_I > Bacilli_A > Izemoplasmatales > Izemoplasmataceae > JAFGXW01. The sequence continues at coordinate 359 of CAYZEW010000075.1, forward strand.
CGCAAATTTCAGCCATTTGCTTTAAACGTTCATAGCCACCTGGTTTTAAGATTGTTGTCGCAACAGTAATTGGACGAATCCCTGTTTCAAAAATTTCTTCAATATTTAAGGCATCTGCCCCACCTGAATAAGACAGTGGCATTTTACCATCAAATACTTTAGCTAATCTTTCTGCTAAACTAATGCTTAATGGAAACAAAGCTCTTCCTGACATATACATTTCTTCTCCAGGAAGTTCATCTCTTTTAATTTCTACTGGGAAAGTGTTTGTTAATTTTAAACCAAAGACTAACCCTTTTTGATTAGCGATTTTTTGAAGATGTTTAAACATCGGAATAGCATCATCCCATTGTAAATCATCTTGGAAATGATGTTTATCAAACGATAAGTAATCATAGCCTAAATCATCTAAAATGCTTCTAGCATAATCATAGCCTAATAAGGTTGGATTACACTTTACATATGTGTGCATCCCTTTTACATTAACTAAATGTTCAACAATTGAATTAATTTCTTCAGGCGGACAACCATGCATTGTTGAAATGGTAATGCTTGGTGATACTGCTGAAGAAATTGTTTCAAGATCTTGAAGCGTAAAATTATCAAAAAGATTAATATTCTCAGTTAAATATTGTTTACACTCTTTCCAAGTTTCTGTTTTTGATGCATCAAGCATATCATTAATAAATCCATCAATCTTTGGGGTCATAATTCCTTCTAAAGTATACCCTACTGAAATATTAAAGATAAAGTCTCGTTCATTGGAAAGACCTAACTCTTTTCCTAAAACGTGAAGAGCAAACCACGCTTTAATATATTCGTCACGAGCTTCAACAACTTTTAATTCTGTCGACCATTCAACATTATATCCTTCATCTTCAACATTAATACATGGACGAGGAATACAAGCAGCAAGCTCTTCACCATCCATAATTTGGACAGTTTTTAATTCCATAAATCTCGCTCCTGCCAAATAAGCAGCAACAATGTTTTGCGCAAGCTGTGAATTTGGTCCAGCAGCTGGTCCTACAGGTGAAGAGATTTTATCACCAAACATTTCAATTGATGTTTGTGATTTATTTTTATAAAATTTATTGGCATGAATTCCAAAAATCGAATTATCTTTTTGATACTCTGTTTTTATCCAATTAATTAATTTACTAAACTTAATTGGTCTCATTTCTGCACTCATAATAACCCACCTTCTTGATTATGATTATTTGTTTTAAAATTTATTTTTAAACTCATAATTTTCTCCTTTTAAGATTTCACTCCAAAATTGTTGTGAAACTTTAAGAGCTTGATGATATTTCTTTTGTAAGTTTTCATTTACCTCTGAATCTTTTAATACTTCTTCTCCTTTAATGAAGACAGTTTTAGGTTTGAAGTTATGGAATAACCCAAATAATAAATGTCCTAAAGCATTATCATTATTAAGTTCAGTAAATGGTGTATAGTCAAGGATAATTAAATCAGCTTCATAACCTTTTTTAATTTTTCCTAATTTAACATTTAATAATTCAGAAGCATAATTATAGGTATTATCAATCATTTTTAATAAATCACCAAAGCCAAATTTATTAACATCTAAATCATTTAAATGTTGGGTAAAGAAAACATTTAAATATTCGTAAGCAATTGATGAAGATATTCCATCGTTTCCAATAATAACATCAATTCCTTTATCATTAAACTTGTGATAATTAGGTAATCCTACTCCATTATTCATATTAGAAGTTGTGTTAAAAACAACTTTTGCTTTTCTTGCTTTAATAATTTCTAAATCATCATCCTCAACAAATAAGCAATGCGCTAATAATGAATTTTCTTTAATTAAGCCAAACTGATCAAAGCGTTTGATTGGTGTTTTACCATAATGCTCAACACAATACTGTGTATCATATTTAGACTCATCAACATGAACATGAATTGGCGCTTGGTTTTTTCCACTAATTTTCTTTAGAGTTTCATCACTTAACGTAAACGCGGCGTGAAGACCAAATAATCCCCGAGCTTTATCACTCTTATTATTGTTATAATAATTAACATTTTCTTCAATACACTCATCAATATTGAACCGATCACTCGTTTCAAAACAAAGAATACTTCTTACTTTAGCATCATCTGTTAACCCTTTTTTTAAGGCCTCTAGTGACCCTAAAATATCCATTCCTGAAGCGTGATGATCAATTACTGTAGTAATCCCATTTTTTAAAAATTCAACCCCACTAACTAAAGCACTGTAATAACTTACTTCGTTAGTAATATGGTGATCTAGTCGCCACCACATTTGTTCTAAAATTTCTAGGAAATTTTTAGGATTATAAGGAACTCCTAATCCTCTTGAGAATGTTGAATAAATATGAGCATGTCCGTTTACAAGACCTGGCATGACAAGTGCATTAGAAGCATCTATTGTTTCTAAATTATCGTATTTCATGTCTTGCATATCCCCGGTTTCAATAATTTTATTATCAAATAAAATATACTGATTTTTCTTTAATTGTTCAAAATCGTATGTTGTTGCATTGATAATAACTTTTTTCATTCAGTTTCACCTCGTTTAATATAGTCAAGCAATTATGTTTTAATTTTTCCTTTAGTTTTTAATTTAAAAACTTTCCTTTTCCTCCTAAAAATTTACCATCTTTAACAATAAATTTTCCACGAGAAATGGTTGTTTCTACTTTTCCCAAAACCTCTTTACCTTCATAAACAGAATAATCACATCTTGAATGATTTTCGGTGATTTTTCCTGGAGTATTTAAATTATAAATAAACATATCAGCATCACTTCCAACACGGATAACGCCTTTTTTAGGATATAGATTATGAACTTTCGCGACATTTTTAGTCATTTTATCAATAATTTTTTCTTGAAAAAGACTATACATAACATTAAATGAATGTTCAATAGAACCAATTCCTAATGGTAAATCTTTTAATAAGTCATGGGTTTTCTCTGTTTTTAAAAACGGACAATGGTCGGTACCTATGGTATAAACACTATCAACATTTCCTTTTAAAAGCTCAACTTCTTCTTTAGATCTTAATGGTGGAGCTAACGTATATAAATACCCATCACTTTGTTTAAACAAATCAGCACTTAATGTGAAATAATGAGGACAACTTTCAATAAAAATTTTTTATTTAAAATATCTCCATATTCTTCTTTAAGCCGCTTGATGGTAAGTCCACTACTTAAATGGACCATATAAAGTCTTCCGCCAATTTCCTTCGTAAAGCTAGCGAGTTTAAGCGCTTCAGTTGTTTCACTTTCAGTTCTTCTACTTGCGAGTAAATCACTATATTCTAGACTTGGATCAAGATTAATCATTTCATCATTTTCAATATGCGCTAAAATAATAAAATCTTTTTCTTTCGATAACTTTAAAAGTTGTTTTATTTCTGGGTCATAAGTTCTTCGATTCGAATTAGAATAGGTTGTGAAAAGTTTCACTGATGAGATTTTAAGCTTTTTCATTTCGTCAGTAATTTCTTCTAATTTTCCTTTAGGATTTTTAACAGTCGCATGAAACTTATAATCAATTACGCTATCCTTTGCTTCTTCTAGACGATTATTAAAAGCTTTAATTAAATCCTTTTTATTAGAAACAGGTTCTAAAAAATCAATAAAGGTTGTTACTCCGCCATATGCAGCAGTAACACTTCCACTATAAAAATTATCAGCTGACTTAATAAATCCTAAATCTAAATTAAAATGCACATGCGGATCAATTAACCCCGGAATTACT
>CAYZEW010000076.1:0-4085 GCA_964477825.1 uncultured Candidatus Izemoplasmatales bacterium
GCAGTTTCAACACCTTTTCCTAAAAATCTAGATTTAACTCCATCACGAAGTTCTACTGCTTCATGTTCACCAGTTGAAGCACCACTTGGTACGATTGCTCTTCCGAATGAACCACTATCTGTGTAAACTTCAACTTCAACAGTTGGGTTCCCACGTGAATCTAATACTTCTCTTGCGTATACATCACTAATGTATGGCATAATAAAAAACATCTCCTTTTTTATATTATTAATTATAAATCTTCTATACAATATTATTATAGACTTATTCAATTTGTTTTACAAACAATATCCACTATTTGAAAACACTTTCAACAATTGAAAAAAGAGGACTAATCCTCTTTTTTCATAATTAAACTTTTTCCTGTCATTTCTGTAGGTTGTGGGATATTTAAAAGTTCAAGCATTGTTGGCGCAACATCAGCCAAAACTCCGCCATCTCTTAATTTAATTCCTTTTTTAGTAATGATAACCGGTACTTTATTAATAGTATGGGCAGTAAAGACAGTTCCATCTTCTGCAAGCATTTGTTCAGCATTTCCATGGTCAGCCGTAATTATTACTACTCCATCTTTATCTAAAACAGCGTCAACAACTTTCCCGACGCATTCATCAACAACTTCTACTGCTTTAACTGCGGCACTAATTACCCCGGTATGTCCAACCATATCACAGTTTGCGAAATTCAAAATAATCGTATCATATTTATCTGTTGCTATTTCATCTAATACTCTATCAGTAACTTTATAAGCACTCATTTCTGGTTGTAAATCATATGTTGCTACTTTTGGTGAAGGGATTAAAGCCCGATCACTATTTTTAATCTCTTTATCAATTCCTCCATCGAAAAAGAAAGTAACATGGGCATATTTTTCAGTTTCTGCGATTCTTAACTGATTAAGTCCTGCATCACTTATAACGTCACCATACATTTCTTTAAGTTCAACTAAGCCAAAAGCAATTTCCCCTTTTACTAGCGGACTATAAGACATTGTTGAAACAAAAGTAACATCAGTTGGCCCAGCACTATAATCTAAACCACTTTTTGTTGGGTTAGAAATCGCTGTCCCAATTTCAATAGCGCGATCAGGTCTAAAGTTAGCAAAAATAACACTATCTTTATTAGTTACTATTCCTTCTTTTACAACATTAAACGGATAAACAAATTCATCAACGACGTCTTCTTTATAAGAAGTTAAAACACCTTCTGTTGCTGTTTTTGCTGTTTTTCCTTTAGCATTGCAAATAATGTCATATGAAGCCTGAACACGGTCCCAGTTTTTATCTCTATCCATTGCGTAATATCTACCGTGAACACTTGCAATTTTACCATAGTTAATTGCTTTCATATGGTCTTCTAAATCTTCAATATATGTTACCGCACTTTTTGGCGGAACATCTCTACCGTCTAAGAAAGCATGAACATATGTTTCTTTAACACCATTATCTTTAGCCATATCAACTAAAGCTTTAATATGTTTAATATGGGAATGAACTCCCCCATCACTTAATAATCCAAAAAGATGTAATTTTGAATCATTTTTAATGACATTTTGAATCGCATTTAAATATGCTTTGTTATGTTGGAATTCACCATCTTTAATTGCTTTATTAATTCTTGTTAAAGATTGATAAACAATTCTTCCTGCTCCTAAATTCAAATGTCCTACTTCGCTATTCCCCATTTGCCCCTCAGGAAGTCCAACATATTCTCCATGAGCGTGTAAATAGTTCATTGGATATTCTTTCATTAATAAGTCTAAATTAGGAGTAGCTGCCATTTTTACAGCATTTCCTTCTTCGTTATCACTTATTCCAAAGCCATCCATAATCATTAACATTACTGGTTTCTTCAATTTAATCACCTCTACAGCCAGTATTATACTACTAATATCATAATATTCCTAGAATAACACCCTTTAGGGTAGCGTTTTCATGTTTTAGGAATTTATTTGATTTATTAGTTATATATTATATAATATATTTTGAAAGAAGTTGATATTATGAAACAACTAATGCTAGAAAAACTTTTAAAGACTTTACTAGAAAACAAAGGCAACGAAATATATAATTACACAATTCCAGATTTATGGAATTGTTTTGATTATGATGTTACTAAATTTATTAAAACACCAAGTAATGAGTTAATTGTTAATCCCTATGATTTTTATAGTTCAGTAATTCAAGATTATATTTTACCAAACAAAATAGAAAATCTTGATTATCAAAAAGCCTTATCAATTTCTTTTCCTAAAAACCGCCCTTTAAGTTACCGTGGAGGTGACTGGATAAAAGAGAGTGTAATTTACTCAACAATGATCAGAACAAGTACAGCATGGGATAGTGATCGCTCTGGGAAATTAGAAGATAAAAATATTTATCAAATGCCTGAAACTGGTTCGTTTGTTAAAATGTTAGCCCTTCTTCCGCTCCTTAAAAAAATAGGAGTAGATGTTGTTTATATGCTACCCATTTCTAAATTTAGTTTAGAAGATAAAAAAGGAGAACTTGGAAGCCCTTATGGTGTCTCTAATTTCAACGAACTTGATCCTTCCTTAAAAGACCCTCTTACAAAAGATAAAATGACTTTAGATGAAGAATTTACTGCCTTTGTTGAGGCTTGCCATATTTTAAAGATGCGAGTAATGATCGATATCATTCCAAGAACTAATGCCGTTAGTAACGATTTAATTAAAGATCATCCTGATTGGTTTTATTGGATAAAGGCTAGTGAATATGATCAATACCGTGTTCCAATTATTAACGGAATTAATCAAACAAGTTCACCAACTTTAGATTTAATGAAAAAAGTTTATCAAGATAAAGACACAATTCGTCATTTAAATATGTTTCAATATGATCCAAAAACAATTGATGAAAAACGTTGGAATAAAATTAAAAACAGTCCAACTTTAAGTCGCGATATTGAAAAATATTTTGATTTAAAAATTGCTCCAGCGTTTAGTGACCACGTTAATGATCCTCAACCACCATGGAGTGATGTAACTTTCTTTAGAATGTATTTAGATTTTCCAAAAGAAACTGTTGAATTTTTAGATACAACAGCTCGTCCACCATATATATTATTTGATACAATCAAAGCCAATATGTATCATGGGGCAATTCCTAATATGGCGCTTTGGAAAAAATTGGAAGATATTGTACCAAGCTATCAAAGACGGTTTGGGATCGATGGCGCGAGAATTGATATGGGCCATGCTTTACCAGAAAAACTCCTTAATATGATTATTTCTAAAGCAAGAGAAAATGATATTGATTTTTCCTTTATTGCTGAAGAACTTCAACCAGCAAATGCCCAGTTTGCGTATGATGCTGGTTATAATATGATTATTGGTAATGGTTTTGTCATGGAACCACGCGTCTTTGAAGGAGCGCTACATGAGTACATGTATAGTTCAATTAATTTGCCTTTACCTGTCTTTGCATGTGGAGAAACTCATGATACTCCTCGCCTTGCTTCAAGAAACGGTAATGAACAACTCGCAAAACTATTAACCGTTTTAAATATGTTTATGCCTAACGGTGTTCCGTTTATTAATAGTGGCCAAGAAGTTTTCGAAAGACAACCAATGAATACTGGGCTTGACTGCAGGGAAGATGAACAATATTCACTTCCTCAAGATGATCCTTATAACGGAAAACTCGCCTTATTTGATAAGTACCAATTTCACTATACTAACTCCCGAAGATGGGAACTTCCAGATATCTTAGATTTCGTTAAGCCCATTCGGAAAAAATGGTTAAAACAACTTACTAATAAAAAAGCATTCGTGCCAATTTATAGTATTGACCACTCCCATACATTTATTGGTCTTGCCTACTATAAAAAGAACAATAAAAAAAGTGACAACTGTTTAATTATTTTAGCTAACGCTGACACTTTTAATCAACAGTTCTTAGCTCCTGACTTAACAACCTTAAGAAAACTATCTCATAATGAAGCAATGGTTGGTCGTTTAGTCTTTTCTACTCATGAAGGTCCTCGTGACTTTCCGCAGTTTAAAGATTTTAACACTATTGATTTACATTTAGGAGCAGGAGAAATAAAAATAGTATAGGAGATTT
>CAYZEW010000077.1:0-3994 GCA_964477825.1 uncultured Candidatus Izemoplasmatales bacterium
ACTCCGCCATTTATAAATCAAACGGATTTATCCGTTTTTGTTTATATAATTTTTGGATTTCCTTTTACTTAATTAACTAAATATCATAAGATTACAATATAATAATATTTGTTTAGGAGTGGTCTTGATGAAGAAAAAAGTTGCTTTTGTTTGTACTCATAATAGTTGTCGGAGCCAAATGGCTGAAGGATGGGCAAAACATTTAGGAAATGAGCTTTTTGAGGCTTATTCAGCAGGAACTATTAAATATCCTGCTCCAAAACCTTTGGCAATTGAAGTGATGGAAGATGCTGGGGTAGATATGCAAGGACATTATTCTAAACTTTTAGATGAGATTCCTAAAGAACTGGATATTTTAATAACAATGGGCTGTGGGGTAGAGTGCCCTTATATTCCGACAAAATTTCGAGAAGACTGGGGACTAGATGATCCGAGTGGTGGTCCAAAGGAAGATTTTGAAGTTACCCGCGACTTAATTAAAGAAAGAGTAATTAAACTCATTGAAATGGTAAAAGATGGTAAGATATAAAAAAAGCGTTATTTCAGACAATTGAAATAACGCTTTTTATTTATAATCTGCTTTTTAGTTAAACCATTTTTCAATTAAACTATCAACTGTTCCGTTTTCAATTAATGTTTTTAAGGCATCATTAAAAAGTTCTGTATATTCAGATCCTTTCGCAAAGGCAATGGCGTTACCTGAAGTATCATCTAAAACACTTTCGAAGCCAACTTTACTTAATGAAGGGTTAGCTTCTAAGATTGAAGTTGAGATTAAACTTTCAACGACTAAAACATCAATTCTTCCGGCATTTATTTCTTCTACAATTTGGGTATTAGTATTTCTTAAATCAACTGTGAAACCATATTCTTCACTAATTGCTTCTAATAACGATGCTTGGACTGTCCCAAGTTGTGCACCAACGATTAATCCTTCTAAACTATCTAGCCCGGTAATGTTTTTACTACCATCAAAGACTAAAAAGTTTGTTAAGCCAGAATCACTATTATAGTAAACATCACTAAAGTCTACCATCGCTTTTCTTTCTTCAGTTGGAGAAATCCCAGCAATTGCGATTTCTGCTTGCCCTGACTGTAAACTAGCAATAATTCCGTCAAAATCAACATCTTTCCATTCAATTGTTACTCCTGCTTCTTTGGCGATTGCTTCCATTAATTCAATATCAAAACCGGTTAAATTACCATCGGTATCAATAATTTCATATGGTTCATAACCACTTGATGTTAATACTACAATACTATCACTTTTTGCTTCACAACCACTTAAGGTAATCCCTAATAATACTACTAATCCTAATATAATTTTTTTCATTTTTATTTTCTCTCCTATAATATTTTATTTAAGAACTGTTTTGTTCTTGCTTTTTTTGGATGGCTAAAGAAATCTTTAGCGTTTGTAGCTTCAATAATTTTTCCTTCATCCATATAAATTACTTCATCGGCAACTTCTTTAGCGAAACCCATTTCATGGGTTACGATAATATTAGTTAAGCCTGTTTTTGTTAATTTTTTAATTTCATCTAGTACTTCATTTACCATTTCTGGATCTAAAGCACTAGTTGGTTCATCAAATAACATTACCTCAGGTTTAATTACTAATGCCCGAGCTAAAGCAACTCGTTGCTTCTCTCCACCACTTAAGGTTTGAGGATAGTTATCTTTTTTATCTGCTACATTGACAGTCTCTAAAGCAGCTAAAGCTAGTTTTTCAGCTTCTTTTTTGTTAATTTTTTTAACTTTAGTTAAGGCGTATGTTACGTTTTTTAAGACAGTCATATTACTAAATAAATTAAACTGTTGGAAAACCATTCCAACTTTACTTACTAAAGCAGTGTGTTTGTATTCATTAATCTTTTTACCATCAACAATAATTGTGCCATCATCAATTTCTTCTAGTTGGTTAATACACCGTAATAAGGTACTCTTTCCACTTCCGCTAGCGCCGATAATAGCGGTTGTTTTCCCTTTTTTAAAACGGTAATTAACCTTTTTTAAAACTTGTAAATCACCAAACGATTTATAAATATTTTTAACTTCTACCATAAGATAGTTTCACCTCTACTTTTCTACCAACATAAGATAATATCTTAATTACTACATAATAAATAATTCCGATAATTACTAATGGTTCAAAATACATATATGTTTGGGAAGTAACAATTTGTTGCCTTCTCATTAAGTCTTGAATACCAATAATGGATACAATTGAACTTTCTTTTACTAAAGTTACAAATTCGTTCATTAAAGAGGGAAAAGAATTTCTAAAGGCAATTGGTAAAATAATGTCTTTATAAACATGAAATTTACTAATTCCTAGTGCTTTAGCGGCTTCTAACTCGCCTTTATCAACACTATTTATTCCTGATCTAATAATTTCACTAATATAAGCTCCTGAATTTAAACTAAAAGTAATAAAGGCAGCTGTTAATCCCGCAATTTGAAAACTAATATTAAAGTTTAAATAATCATTAATTAGCCGGTCCATTATTTGGGGTAACGCAAAATAAATAATTGATAATTGTAATAACAGGGGTGTTCCCCGAAAAACATCAATATAAGCTACTGCTAATTTATTAGTTATTTTATGGTTAGTCATGACTACTAAAACAATGCCAATAATAACCCCGAAAATTGCGGCTATTAAGGCAATAAGTAAAGTAATATTAATCCCTTTTAATAAATAAGGGATCCACTCTTTAATTGCATGATAATTAAATAAATTTTCCATTGTTTTACCTCCAAAAAATGATATAAAAAAATCGTCCTTAAATAAAGGACGATTATAAGTCGCGGTACCACCTTAATTCTTAACCTAAAAAAATAGATTAAGCTCTCAAACTCTTTAACGCAGAGATACGTAATTACCTCATTACTTTCGATAATTAAACTCCTAAGCACGTTCAGACTTTTTCAACTACTGTTTCACACTACCCAACAGCTCGCTTTGCGTTTGAGAAAAATCTTACTCCTCTTATTCATCGTTTTCCATATTTTGCCACATAGGTAAAAATAAAACAAGGTTTATTTTAATGTAAAAGTTTTCATAAAACTTTTACACATTAAGTTATAGCCCTTTTTAATGATGATTATTTAAGCAAATTAATTGCTTTAATTATTAAAAAAAGCGATAATGTTAATAATTGAATAAGGAGGAATGAATATTATGAAAATAGAATTATGGTCTGATTTTGGATGTCCATTTTGTTATATTGGTAAAACACGTTTTGAAAATGCTTTAAATAAATTTCCCCATAAGGATGAAGTAGAAGTAATCTATAAAGCATACCAATTAAACCCAAATGCCCCAAAAGTAATGACAAAAGGGGTAGCTGAAAGTTTTGCAGAAGGTCACAGAATTAGTGTTTCAGCTGCAAAAGAGAAATTTAAAATGTTTATTAACGCTGCTAAACAAGTAGGGTTGACATATGATTACGTTAATATTAAATTAACTAATACTTTTGACTCACACCGTTTAGCTAAATGGGCTAATCAATTTGGGCTTGAGCCAGCTTTAACTTCAAGATTAATGAAAGCTTATTTCACTGATGGGTTAAATTTAGCTGATCACGATACATTACTTAAATTAGCCGAAGAAGTAGGACTTGATGTTAAAGGGGCTAAAAAAGTTTTATCGTCTAACCAATATAGAGATAAAGTAAATGCAGAAATTATGGAAGGTAGACAAGTTGGAGTACAAGGAGTACCATTCTTTGTTTTAAACCGTAAATATGCTATTTCTGGAGCACAACAAGAAGAATATTTCTTAGCTGCTTTAAACCAACTTTGGGAAGAAACTAACCCAATTAAAACATTTGAAGGGGCTAGTAATGGTCACGTATGTAATGATGAAGGATGTAGTATTTAATTTAAAAGATAAAATTAAAAATGGTAGTGCCATTAAAATGGCACTACCATTTTTTAATTCTTTATAATTAGTTAATTCTTTATAATTAGTTAATTCTTTATAATTAGT
>CAYZEW010000078.1:0-3985 GCA_964477825.1 uncultured Candidatus Izemoplasmatales bacterium
AACAGCCCGATAATTCCATTATTAATTGCTATGCTATGGTTACAGGAAGCTATCTGGAAAACACTTCAGGGCAGAACAGAACAGCGTTTAATTGCCATCGAAAAAGCCAGGGCAGAGAGTGATGAAAGTGCAGTTTTATGTTATTACTCTAACTGGAACAACGCACAACGTTCGCTAAAACAATTGTTGCTTGAGTATTTTTCTAATGCACTCAGACCTACTATTGCCTATCCCTATATTATTTTAATGATTATCGTAATTTATTTAACTTTATTTAATGCAACAGCAACAACGTCCCATACCCCTGCGAATGGAGGGGCATAAGCTAAATCTAAAAAGCCTAGTTCAGTAGTTGTCATTTTCTTTTGTACTGCTACGGCAAATAAGTTAATTCTTAATGCAGTATCTTTATAACCTACTAATTCAGCTCCTAAGATTATTTTATTAGTTGGGTTATAAATTACTTTCACTGTAATTGCTTGAGCGTTAGGATAGTAACCAGCATGGTTTTTACCAGTGATCATTACTGTCTTAACATCTATTGATAAACGATTCGCTTCTTTTTCTGTTATTCCGGTTTTAGCAGCTTCCATATCTACTACTTTAATAACTGTTGTTCCTAAAACTCCTTTAAAAACAAAATTACCACCAGCTAAATTTTCCGCGATAACTCTTCCTTGTTTATTAGCGTTATTCCCCATTGGTAAATAACGGTTTTCTTTAACAGCCAAATTATAGATTAAGCTACAATCTCCACCAGCATAAATATTTTTGAGGTTAGTCTCCATTTTTTGATTCACTACGATTGCACCATTTTGTAAAATAACATTACTGCTTTTCAAAAAGTCAGTATTCGGTTTAACCCCAACACTAATTAAAACTAAATCAGCATCATAGCTTTCATTATTAGTAACAACTTTTTGAACTTGCTTATTACCTTCAAAACCAACAACTTCTTCATTAAGACAAATTTTCACCCCTTTACTAAGGAGATGATTTTTTAGAATATCTGCCATTTCTTTATCTAAAACACTTAAAATCTGGCTATCTAACTCAATTAAAGTGACCTCTAAATTTCTTGTAAGGAAAGCCTCAACCATTTCAAGCCCAATAAATCCACCACCAATTATAACTACTTTTTTGGTAGTTTCTTTGTCAACTTGCTTTTTAATAGCTAAACTATCTTCAAAAACATTTAAAGTGAAAATATTAGCTAATTCTACATTTTTCCAAGGAGGAATAATTGCTTTTGCTCCAGTTCCGATAATTAAATTATCATATAAGTCATAAAATGTTTTGTTTGTTTCTAAATTTAAAACTTCAACTTTATTTTCACTATCTAAAACTTTAATTACTCGATGTTTAGTATGCACTGTGATATTCATTTTCTCAAATTGCTCTTTCGTTCTTGCAATTAAGCTATTCGCATCCTTTATTTCATCACTTATATAATAAGGCATTCCACAAGCACCATAACTTAAAACAACACCTTGTTCATAAACTACTATTTCAATCTTTTGATCTAATCTTCTTAATTTACTAACTGCACTCATTGATAAAGCGTCGCCACCGATTGCGATTACTTTCATTTTAATCACTCCTTTTATCTCTTATATCATACCATTTATATGGAACATTTTATATTCCAAATTTAAAAAAATAAAAAAAGTTCCAATAAAACCCCAACTTTAATTGTTTACATTATGAAGGAACAAAAAAAGAAAAGAAAAAGGAGGATTTAAAATGTTTAAAAAATTAGGAATGATAATCGTAGGAATTACTTTAATAGTTGGCGTTTCTGCTTGCAGTGATACATCAGAAGTTGAGGCAGCAGGAACATATGTATCAATTGATATTAACCCTTCAATTGAATTTATCGTTGATGAAGACGATATAATTATCTCATTTAACTTATTAAATGAAGATGCAGAAATTATTTGTGCTGGTGTTGATTTTGTCGGAATGACGATTGAAGAAGCATCAGAATTATTTATCGAACTTGCAACAGAAGCCGGATACATTGATGTTACAAGTGATGATAACGCTGTCTTAATCACCGTAATTGGAGATGATGAAACTGAGGTTGAAGCACAATTAACTTTAGAACTTCAAGAAAGAATTAGAGAAAGAGTAATGCACTTTATGGCGGTAAATGCTATTAATGCGCTAGTATTAACTGAAGACTTTACTCAAGCAGATTTAATTGCTCAAGCAGATGAACTAGGAGTATCTCCTGGAAAATTAAAATTAGTATTATTAGCTCAAGTATGTGATGAAGAATTATTACTTGAAGACGGTCTTTCAATGCCGGTTAAAGATTTAATGAAAATCATAAGAGAACATCACGAAGCAGTTAGAGCATCCTTAACAGATGAAATAATTACATTAAGAGAAGCACAAAGAGAAGCTTTAAGAGAACAATTTAAACAACGTTTTATTGACCACGTTGCAGCTAATCCAAATTTAACTGAAGAACAAATTGAAGCAAGAATTGATGCAATTAGAGAACATCACGGATCAGTTTCAAGACAAATATGGGAACAGCGCGTAAATGAATGGCAAGAAAGAATGGAAGAAAGAAACAATGGTTTTCCTATTGATCCAACAGACGATGGGACATCTGAATAAATAGATAAATTATATACTATAATATCGTATTGTTATTGGGTAGATAAGCTTCTACCCAATAACGTTTATCTCTTTACTCTCTTTTGTTACCATGTTAAAATATCTTTAAAAGCGAGGTGATTTAAGATGGGGCAAATAGCTTTAAATAAACTTGTAAAAGACCTTCAAAACGGAAATATTGAAGTGTTTGACGATATTTACTATCAAACAAAAGATCTCGTATTCTATTCAATATTTTTAATTCTAAAAGATTATCAACTTGCTGAAGATATAATGCAAGATGCTTATTTAAAAGCTTTAGATAAGATTCATTCTTATAAACGGCATGCTCATTTTAAATCATGGTTAGTTACTATTGCTAAAAATTTAGCAATAAATGAATATAACCGCCGAAAACGCGAAACATTTGTCGATTTAAGTGAAAACGAATACCTTTTAGGAAATACTGCTAGTACTGCGGAAAACGAGGTTTTAATCTCGCAAATATTTAAAGTACTATCTGATACCGAAAAAGAAGTTGTCTTACTTCACGTCCTTGGTGATCTTAAACATCGAGAGATTAGTGATTTACTTAATAAGCCCTTAGGTACAGTAACATGGATTTACAATGAAGCAATCAAAAAATTAAAGGCTGAAGTCTAGAAAGAAGGTGGCAAAGATGAAAAAAGATAAAATTGAAGCACAAATTTTTAATGCGTTAAATGAAAGAACTCCTGATGTATTAAGCGCAATTAAAAATTCGCATGAATTTAAAATTCCTGCGAAACCAAAAAATGCTTTTTCTAAGCTTTTCTCTTTTAAAAAGTTATCATACTCCCTTGCTACCGTATTTACTTTAGTTTTGTTAGTAGTTTTAGGCTTCTCATCACAACCCGGTACCCCCGTTGTTGCTTCTACAATTACTGTTGATATTAATCCTTCAATCCAAATTACCCTAGATGAAGATGATTATGTAATTAATGTAACCGCAATTAATGCCGATGGTGAGGAAATCATTAATAACAATGTTAAATATCGCGGTTTAACTCTAGATAAAACAATTGAAATCATTATTGAATCAGCTTATCGCCATGGCTATATTATCGAAACAACTGATGAAAATGTTATTTTGATAAGTGTTGATTCGAATAACTTAGATAATAGAAATCGTTTAGAATTTAAAGTCGAGAGTAAAATTGCAAATGAAGTTAACCGTTATGCCCCAATAGTTAGAGTAATAAAAGAAAGACGAACTAACTTAACTGATACTGAAAAAGATCAATTAGAAAATGTTGCAAAAGAGAACCATGTTAGTTTAGGAAAACTCTTATTAATTAGAAAAATTATTGCGCTTGATAGTTCTCAAACGATTGATGAT
>CAYZEW010000079.1:0-2787 GCA_964477825.1 uncultured Candidatus Izemoplasmatales bacterium
AGCAATTAATATGGCTTTAAAAAACGATGTATTAATTACAACAATAGAACGTGATGAGAAAATGTTTACTCAAGCTTCAAAAAACGTTAAAAAAGCTTTGTTAGAAAAGCAAATAACATTAATTAATCAAGATGCTTTAGAAATAGAAGATGAAGAAATCAAGATGTTTGATTTAATTTTTATTGATGCAGCTAAAGCACAAAGCATAAACTTCTTTAATAAGTTTAAAAACCATTTAAATTCTAAAGGCGTGATTATAACTGATAACTTACTTTTCCATGATTTAATTGATAAAAGAGCGGATACGAGAAATCTCCGACAGTTGTTAAGAAAAATTGATAATTTTAATCAATTTATCGTAACTCAAGAAGATTTTAATACGTACTTATATCAATTAGGAGATGGCATGAGTTTAAGTATTAAAAGGAAGTGACAAAATGAAATTAGCAGTTACTCCATATAAAGTTAAAGATATCAAGGAACTATGTGAAGCTGGAGCTGATATTTTTATTATTGGAAATAGCCAATTTGCTAATCGCTTAGCAAATTCTTTTTCGCTTGAAGAAATCATTAAAGCTAATAAAGTTATAAAAAGTTTAGACAAAGAAATCTATCTAAATCTTAATTTAATAATTCATAATAATGATTTAAAAGCGGTTAAAAAATTTCTTTCTTTTGCTAAAGATTTAAATGTTGATGGAATTATTTTTGGTGATTTAGCAGTTTATCAAATGGCAAAAGAACTTGAGATGACTAATAAACTTATTTATAATCCAGAGACTTTAAATACAAATTATTATGATCCTATTTTTTGGGAAAGAAAACAAATTAAAGGATTAACGATATCTAAAGAAATAACTTTAGAAGATATTGAAGAAATTGCCAAAAATAGCAAGATAGAAATATCGCTTGTTGGTCATGGATATTTAAACATGTTTCATTCAAAAAGACCGTTAATCGAAAACTTCTTTAAATATACAAATCAAGAATATGATGAATATATCAATAATCGTAATCTTCGTATTGTTGAAGAAATTAGAGATGAATCGTATCCGATTTTTCAAGATGAACATGGAACACATATTTTTCGAGCAAAAGCAATGGAATCTTTTAAAGAGGTGAATCAATTAAAAACTATAATTGATGTTTTTATTATTGAAGGAATACTAAAAGATTTTCCATATTTATTAGCAACCTTAAAAAAATATAAAACTTTATTAACAGTTAAAAACTATGAAGAAAAAGCTGAAGAGTATGTTAAACAATATGAAAAAGATCATGATTCTGGCTTCTTATATAAGAAAACAGTTTACGTGAAATATTAAGGGGGTAATAATGATGAATAAACCAGAATTATTAGCTCCAGCAGGAAATTTAGAAAAATTAAAAATTGCTTTTATATACGGAGCTGACGCTGTTTTTATCGGTGGTAAAAAGTTTTCTTTAAGAGCACGGGCATCTAACTTTGATATTCCTGAAATAAAAAAAGCATGTGACTTTGCTCATAGTTTAGGTAAAAAAGTTTATATAACAACAAATATTGTTCCCCATAATGACAATCTTAATGGGTTAGAAGCATATTTAATTGATTTAGAAAAAGTTGGAGTTGATGCGATAATTTGTGCATCACCAATTATTATTGATACAGCTAAAAAAGTAACTAATTTAGAGATTCATATTTCGACTCAAACTTCTCTTACGAATTACGAAAGTGTTAATTTTTGGTATGATGAAGGAGTTAAACGCGTAGTTCTTGCTAGAGAATTGAACAAACAAGAGATTTCACAATTTAAAGCATATACTAATTGTGATCTCGAAGTCTTTATTCATGGGGGAATGTGTGTATCTTATTCAGGAAGATGTACTTTGTCAAATAATATGACAGACCGTGATGCTAATCGTGGTGGCTGTGCGCATAGTTGCCGGTGGAATTATGATTTATTTGACGGGGATACTAAATTAAATGAAACGATTCATTTTTCAATGAGTTCAAAAGATTTACAAACCGTTGAACATATTGAAGATTTAATGAAGATTGGGGTTCATTCTTTAAAAATTGAGGGAAGAATGAAATCAATTCATTATATTGCGACAGTAGTTAATACTTATCGCAGGTTAATTGATGACATCTATAATCATCATCAAGCAAAAATAACAAAATACATTAGTAATATTAAAAAAGCAGAAAACCGTTTAACAAGTCATGGCTTTATGGAAGGGATGACAACAATTAACGAACAGTTATACAATATGCGAAGCGAAAATCCTTCCCAAGAATTTATCGGACTAGTTTTAGCGTATGATGAAAAAACAAAAATAGCTGTTATTGAAGAAAGGAATCACTTTACACCAAATACCGAAGTGGAGGTCTTTTCTCCTAATTTCGAGGCTTCTAAATTTATAGTTGAAGAAATAAGAGATTTTGAAAATAATTTGCTAGATGCTGCAAGACATCCAAAACAACTTTTGAAAATCTTTATTCCATTTAAAGTATCTAAGTATGACATGCTTAGAAAAATTAAACATTAGTATTGAAAAAACAATAAAATATCTTTATAATTAAATAAGATAAATCAACTAGAGATTACATAAGGAGTTTTTAACTCCTTTTGTTAAGAAAAACGGAGGGAAGTAGATGAATAAACCTGTATTTATAGCTGTTGCTGGGGGATCAGCATCTGGGAAAACAACAGTAGTTAATAAAATTATTGATAGTTTTAAACGTGAGGATGTTACTGTTATTAAACACGATGATTATTATAAAGACCAAAGTGAAATGGATATGGA
>CAYZEW010000079.1:2797-3801 GCA_964477825.1 uncultured Candidatus Izemoplasmatales bacterium
AACGCTATAAAGTTAATTACGACCATCCGTTCTCTTTAGATAATGATCTGATGTATAAACAAATTCTCGATTTACTAAAAGGAAAAGAAATTATAAAACCAACATATGATTTTGAAGCTCATAATAGAAGTCCAAAAACAGAAAAAGTTAAGCCAACTAAAATTATTATTTTAGAAGGAATCTTAATTATGGAAGACCAAAGAATTAGAGATCTATGTGATATCAAATTATATGTAGAAGCAGATGATGATATTCGCTTTATCAGAAGATTAAGTAGAGATATGGAAGAACGGGGAAGATCGCTTCAAAGTGTCATTAATCAATATTTAAAAACGGTTAAACCAATGCATTTTGCTTTTGTTAAACCGACAAAAAGATACGCAGATATTATTATTCCTAATGATTTGAATCATGATGTTGCTGTTGATTTAATTATCACAAAAATAAAATCTATCATTTCAGAAGAAGATATAGTATAATAAATTGGAATATGGAGGTATTACAATGGAAGAAACACATAAACTGACCTTACAAGGTCTTAAAGATCTTGAAGAAGAATTAGAAAGATTAAAAGATGTTGATAGAATAAGAAATCTAGAAGCATTGAAAGAAGCAAGAGCTCAAGGTGATTTATCTGAAAATGCAGATTATGATGCTGCAAGAGATGAACAAGCGCGCATTGAAGCAAGAATAAAAGAAATTGAAGGCATTCTAAAAAATTGCGAAATTATTAAATTAGATACTTCAAAAAATGTTAATATTGGAAAAACTGTCACAATTAAAATTAATGATCTTGAAGCAACAGAATATACAATTGTTGGGTCGTTAGAAGCAAACCCATTAAAAGGGAAAATCTCGAATGAATCAGCAATCGGAAAGGGCATTATTGGTAGTAAAAAAGGACAAGTTTTAACAATAAAAACGGAAACTGGAAACGAAGTAAAAGTTAAAATAGTTAATGTAAAATAAGAATGTTGAAAACATTCTTATTTTAATAAGCAGGA
>CAYZEW010000080.1:0-3708 GCA_964477825.1 uncultured Candidatus Izemoplasmatales bacterium
AAGAATTAAATATAAAATATATTTATGATTTTAGAAGTAGTGATGAAAGACAACAATTAGAAGAACTAAATCAAAATGATTTTAATATAAGGCATTTTGATATTTTGAAAGGAACTTTAACAAATCAAAGAACATTTAAAAATCTTAAAACGGATGCCATGTTAGATGAAATGCTTACACTTTATGGCGAATCATTACCGAAATCATTAGAATATAAAAAGGTTATTCAGGAAATCTTAAAACAGGAAACAAAAGAATTTGTTTTTCATTGTTCTTCTGGGAAAGATCGTACTGGAGTTTTTGGAATTATACTCATGTTGATTCTTGATTTTAATATCCAAACAATAAAAGAAGAATATTTAACTATCGAAGCGTCTTCAATAGAGTTTATGAGACATCATTTTATGACGATCTTTAATGTTGATAATCCTAAGGAATTAGATCCGTTAATAACTGTTTTCGAAGAGTATTTTGATATTTTTATTAAGGTTATTAATAAAAAATATGGATCAACAGATAATTATTTACTTAAATTAGGGGTATCAAAAGAAGTTAAAGAGAAATTGATTAAGATTTACTGTGATTTGTGATATATTAGGGTTTATTAAGCTTGAAATTATAATAAAAAATAAAAAAATGCACACTTTATGCAAAAACTATTGCATAAAGTGTTTTTTTAGATATAATTATATTGAAAGGGTTTTTGTTTTATTAAATAGATATGAAAATGCATTAGAATAAATGATGCTAAAGATATCTGGCGAGATAAGTAACAAACAACATAGGTAACAAAAAAATAAAAATAGATATTATATAGGAGGAAGTTTATGGTATTAAGTAAAAAGTTTTATGTTGTTAGTATTAGTGTATTTGTAGTTTTGATGGGAATTTTAGCAATTGGTGATCTTGATTATACTATCAGTGAAGCACTTGTAAATCCAAATTCCCTTATTGGTCAAACTGGTAATTTATTTGGAGAATTTCCAGCCATGTTTGGAATGTTACTTGCGGTAGTATTACTGTATGGTGGAAGAAGAAGAGATATAATGTGGTGGAATGTTGTAGCAACAATCCTTGGTGTTATCTTTATCTTTTTGTTTAGCTACACTGTTGTGATGATGCCAATTAGATATGCATTTGAACATGCAGTAAATGGAACACCGACAATTTGGAAAATTATTAATGTTGTAGGAGCAATCATTTTAGCGGGTGCCTCAATTTATATTGCACACACTAAAGGAGAAAATTTTAAAGATTTAAAAAAACATGCGTGGTTATTATTAGTCTTAATATTTGGAGAAGTATTTATTGTGAATATTGTTAAAGGGATTTGGGCAAGACCACGAATGAGATCAATTAGTAGTGTCAGTGAATTTAAACATTGGTATGAAATTAATGGTTGGACGAATGATAATGAATTAAAATCCTTCCCTTCAGGTCATACTGCTAATGCTTTTATTTCGTTAGCGTATATGATTTTTATTCCATATATAAAAAGCATAAAAATGAAAACATACATTACTATCGCTGTAGTATGGGGAGTGTTTGTGTCATTATCAAGAGTTATTATTGGGGCACATTTTTTAAGTGATGTGTTAGTAGGTAGTTATATTACAATTTTCTTGTTTATTTTATTAGAAAAAGTATTTTTTAGAAATATGACATAAGGAGAAAAATTCTTAATGAAAAGAAGATATAAAGTATTTATTGCAATTGGGAGTGTAGTACTTGTTTTAGGATTGCTAGCTGGGTATTTTTATATGGGAATGCTTAAACAAATGAATAATGAGGACCCGACATATTGGGAAGATGATATTGTAGATATTGAGGCAAGATATGATACTATTCCCGATGTTGATATTGTTTTTATAGGATCATCAAGCATTAGAAAATGGGATTCACTCGCTGATGATTTTAGCGAATATACTGTTGTTAATCATGGTTTTGGAGGAAGTAAAGTTGCTGATTCAACATATTATTATGATCGTTTAGTAACCCCTTTTACTCCGGAATTAGTCGTTATTTTTTCAGGAACAAATGACGTTCATGGAATGTCTGATAATTCAAAAACTGGACAACAGGTTTTTGAGAACTTCAAAGATTTTTATGAAAAATCACAAGCTGAAACACCAGGGATTCCGGTTGTCTACATTTCAATTACTCCTACTCCTTCAAGATGGGATGTTTGGAGCGATGCTAAAGAAGCTAATGATCTGATTGAGGCTTATGCAGAAACTCAAGATAATCTCTATTTTGTTGATGCAGTTGATGAATTCTTAATAAATGGAGAACCAAATAAAGATTTATTTCAGGGAGATAACTTACATCTAACAGAAGAAGGTTATCAAATTTGGGCAGCTTTAATTAAAAATACTGTTGATTTAATATTAAAATGAAAGTGAGAGGAAACATATGAATAAAGAATCATTTTTAACAAGTCGTAAAGAAAGAACATCTTATGGGGCTTGGTTTGTAGGACAAAACATTATTTACTTTATGGTACTATCATATTTAGCAATCTTTTTAACTGACGAGGTTGGACTAGTTGAAGGAGCAGTAGCTACATTATTTTTAGTAGCACGTATATGGGATGCAATAAATGACCCAATGTTAGGGGCGTTAGTTGATAAAACGAAACCGAAAAAAGGAAAATTCAAACCATGGATAAATGTAGTAAGTGTTGCTATGCCAATAGCTACAATTTTTGTTTTTTGGAATTTTCATGGAAGTGATGGCTTTAACACAACTTATGCTTACATTTCTTATATTGTTTGGGGAATGTTATATACAATTAGTGATGTCCCAATTTTTGCATTAGCGACAACCATGACTGATGTTCCAGAAGAACGGGTTTCAATTATGTCTATTGGACGTTTAGCAGCAGGACTTGCGATGATGGTAATTGGGATTTTATCTCCACAATTAATCGCTAATTTAGGCTATTCAACTTCAATTATCATTTTAATGGGATTTGCTTTATTAATAATGTTACCATTAAGATTTTTCGTTAAAGAACGAATTATGTATAAAAGAGAAGAAAAAACTTCATTAAAAGATATGATTAAAACAGTTACTGGTAATAAATATCTACTAGTATTCTATAGTTCATTTATAGCTTTAACTGCGACACTAACATCAATGACCATTGCTCCATATTTTGCAAAATGGAATTTAGGTGATATTGGAATCCAAACTACAATTATGGCAACTTTAGCGGTTCCTATGCTTTTAATTCCTGCTTTGACACCAAAATTTGTAAGTATGTTCGGAAAAAGAAAAATCTTTATTTGGGGAATTGGATCTTCAATCGTATTCAGTATCATTCAATATTTTGTAGGATATGAAAATTTTGGATTATTCTTATTACTTAATGCACTTAAAAGTTTAGGAATGTATATGCCAATGATGATGATGGGGATATTTACAGCGGACTGTGTTGAATATGGACATTATACAACTGGAATAAGAAAAGAAGGAATTACTTTTAGTGTTCAAACTTTTAGTACGAAATTAGGGGGAGCAATTTCAGGCTCACTTGCATTATTTATTATTAGTGCTTATGGATATAATGGAACTGCAGCAGTTCAATCAGCAGAAGCATTAAAGGGTATTTGGATTGCAACAGCACTTATTCCAATTGTAGGACTAGTTATTGCCTTTGTTATTTTCACATTATTCTATCATCTTTCAGAAGAAGATGTTGCTAGA
>CAYZEW010000081.1:0-3580 GCA_964477825.1 uncultured Candidatus Izemoplasmatales bacterium
CACGGTAATTTACTAAGCTTAGTAATCTAACATCATCCCCAGGAATATCACTAAATAAATAGTGTTTTTCCTTAATTCCAAGCACTTTAGCATCTTTACCAAGTCCAATATAGACTGTATTAATCATTCTTTTCTTTTCAATCGTACAATACATTTCTAAAAACTTTTCACCAACTTTAGAATCCTCTGGCAAATATTTTTCAGCAAATTCATCAATTCGCATATTTATTACGTAATGTTTAGCTTGGATTTCCACACCATCACAATCAATAATCTTTTTAATAACGTTATCTTCAATAATGAATTCAGCTATTTTACGATTCGTAAAAATCTTTTCTCTTGTCTTAGATATCTCACCGGAAAATGTCTTAACTAACTTATCAAACGATGTTTTAATAAAGTGAGAACCTTCAATAAAAGTATCAAACCATTTAACAAAATAGTTATATGCATTAATCTCATTTAAAGGAAGACCAACAGAATCATAAACTAAAGAGAACTCATTTATTAAATCTTCATTATCAAAGTACTTAATTAAAATAGCATATAAACTTAAATCGCCAAATTCAATTAAAATCGAAGGTAAAGTATGTTCTAAGTTATTTAGTCTTGCTAGTTTTTGAATTTTATAATCTGTATAAAACGTTTTAAGATTATCAAACAACATATGGATTTTGTCCCTTTGTTTAGGGTAATATCTTACTAAATATATCAAAAAATTATCAAAATCATTTGGTCTTCTAATCATTTTTTTATTTTTATCAATTACCATTGTGTAAGGATTATCAAAATATTCAAAATTATCTTCTAACCCACATTTTTTAATATATTCATAAAACAAATCACCCTGATGAACTCCACCAAGGTCGTAATTATAAAACTTAAATTCATATTTTTGATTTTTATCATCTTTTAAGCGATTAGTATATTTTTGGATTTTTTTACGTTTTCCCTCTTCAAAAACAGCAACATTACGTAAACGCTTAGATAAATAAGTCGCTGTTGTAAGGCTTCCAAGTCCTCCACCAATAATTACTACATCATATTTTTCCATAATATCACCTAATTTCTAATATCATTATTTATTATAACATATTTCGTAATTTCATTATAACAATAATAAAAAAAGCCATAAAGGCTTTTTAATTTTGTAAATGTTTTTCTAAATATAATAATAAAGATTCTTTACTAATGTCTAAATCTAAGTATCCATCAACTGCGACACTAATATTCCCAGTTTCCTCACTAACAATGACAGTAAGTGAGTCAGAAATTTCACTAATCCCAATTGCTGCACGATGACGCGATCCTAATTGTTTAGGAATGTCTAATCGCTCAGTTGTGGGATAATATGCTCCAGCACACACGATTTTATTTCTTCTAATAATCACGGCTCCATCATGTAAAGGCGTATTAGGATAGAAAATAGTCGATAATAGTTCGCTATTAAGTGGTGCATCTATTTTAAAAGCACTATTAATATACTCATCCATTGAAGTGTTTTTTTCAAAAGTAATTAAAGCTCCAATTTTTTTACCACTTAAATGATCAACGCTCTTAATTAACTCGATTTTTATATTATCTTCTAGTGTATTACCAAATAAAGAATGTTTCTTAAGGCCGAGTTTATTCAACAATAAAATAACTTCAGTTTGAACAATAATCCCAATTAATAAAATTAAGGGAATTCCCTTTATTAAGACATCAATTAGCGGGACTGCATCTTGAACAATAATTATAATCAAGTAAATAAACAATGCAACATTAAGCAATTTAAATAAACGATATATTTGCGTTATCGTTTTTGTCTTAACTAAAATTGTAAAAATAGCTAAAAGGTATATATTGTAGACTAATATATCAAAATTGTTCATAATATCACTCCCTTTTATAATTATATCACAATATCTTAAGCAGCTAACATAGAAAAAAATATTTAATTTTTGATTAAAGTTAAAAAATTATTGTAATATTCATTAAATTGTATTTTAATGTTACTATACTGAAAACCCGAAAAATGAATGTTTGATAATCAAAATAAATTTTCTTTTTTTTATTTTTCCCTTGGTGAAGCGATTTCACAGTGTTATCAAAATGTCAAGACTGTTATTAAAAAAATAGTTAATATATAATTAACTTACATTCTCTAATTTTTATAGGAGGCTTTAATTATGATGAAATACAGTTCTAAGTTAATCAAAAACCTGAATAATGACCTAAAAAGTGGATTTACTCACTTGTTTCCAATAACGGATGATATGAAAAAATCTTTTTCAGGGGTATCTAGGCTAGTTATGCTAGACCGATACACTCAAAAAGATTTAAGCTTAGAAAGCCTATCAGTAGGCGATTTAGTAATAACTATCGTTAAAAATGATCCCAAATTCCCAGCCAGAGGAATTGGGAATATTTTAGAGATCAATGGTGATTACGTGAAAATTAAGTTAGAAGAAGAATACCTTGCGACAGCTGAAGATGCTGATAAAGATGGCTGTATTATTAGATCTAAAAGAATTATTGATAAGCCTTTAGAGTTATATTTCGAACAAATCGCTAAAAGATTAGCTCATCATCTTGGTGAAGATGAAGATGAACAAACAATAAAAGATTTTTATGATGAAGTATCTAGTTTAAACTTAGTTCCAGCTGGAAGAGTCCTATTTGGTGCTGGAAGCAATACCGATGTAACTTATTTTAACTGTTTTGTAATGCCTTTTATCCATGATTCACGTGGCGGAATAAGTGATCACCGTAAACAAGTTATGGAAATTATGAGTCGTGGTGGTGGAGTTGGAACAAACGGTTCATCGTTACGCCCTAAAAACTCTTTAGCTAAAGGCGTTAACGGGAAATCAAGTGGAGCAGTTAGTTGGCTTCATGATTTATCTGAATTAACTCATTTAGTAGAACAAGGTGGTTCAAGAAGAGGGGCACAGATGATTATGTTATCTGATTGGCACCCTGATATTGTCCAATTTATTATTTCAAAAATGCAAAACCCAAAAATATTACAATTTTTGATCGACACCATTAAAGAACCATCAATTGTTGCTGCTGCAAAAGCAAAACTAAGATTTATTCCTTTAAGTGAATCAGAAATTCAAATTAATGAATACATTTTAGAACAAGCAAACATTAATCCAGGGATTTTTAGTAAAGAAATTGTTGATACTGCCTTTGAAAATATTAATAAAGGTGGCCATTATGAAGTAAACAACTCAGAATTCTTATCTGGAGCTAATATTTCAGTCGCAATTACTAAAGAATTTATGGATGCAGTAGAAAATGATGACGATTATGACCTACGTTTCCCAGATGTTGATACATATAGTGGAAAAGAAAAAGAAGACTATGATGAATTTTGGATGCATGTTGGTGATGTTAGAGAATGGCAAAAAATGGGATACAGAATTAAAACTTATCACACTATTAAAGCCAAAGAACTTTGGAATTTAATAAATATTTGTGCTACCTATTCCGCAGAACCAGGAATTTTCTTTATTGATAATGCTAATGAAATGACAAACGCTACAGGATATGGCCAAAAAGTTGTTTGTACTAACCCTTGTGGTGAACAACC
>CAYZEW010000082.1:0-3514 GCA_964477825.1 uncultured Candidatus Izemoplasmatales bacterium
TTTTTTTCAGCCATATTCTTAGGATTGATTTTCCTAACTATATACTCGCAATCATTGATCCATCGAATGGATGAGGTATCCGCCTTTCCTTTAAAATAGTCAATTTCAATAGAATCGTTGCGTACAAAGGTAGTAGTCATCATTTCAGTGCCAACTAAAGCTTCATATTCGAAAGTTCCCGTCTTAAAATGTGTGCAATTACGTTCTGCATTGTAGCAACTCGTTAATAAGAAAGAGGTAAGAAGAATAATTAAAAAACGCATTGATTAAATTTTATACGAATTTCTGAATTATAAATGAATTATTTTAATTTTTATACGATTTAAAACTCCCGTTCTTATAGAAAATGATAATCTGATCAATATCTGTTTCACTAAGGTCTTTTGTGATTTCTGAAGGAAAAGAAACGTGTCTTTTGGGTTTTTCTAGTGATTTTAACGAAGTATCAATTTTTGATGTTATTTCTCCAGAATTATGAATAGGGGAGATTTTCTTTTTTTCTGAAGGAAAATTTCCTTTTCCATTTAAAATCCAATATAATTCTACTTCAGGAAACTTTTCTAAAACCTTCATTACAAAATCTAAACTCGGTTTATTTCTGCCAGATAGGAGGTGAGAAATAGTTGACCTATTTACACTAATTTGGTTAGAGAAATCGGTAGCAGAAATACCATAATAATCGAGAATCATTTGAAGTCTTTTGCCAAATTCTGTGCTGTTTACCATTGTAATTAATTATGAAGCTCTTTTGATGTTACAAATGTAATATATAAACATTTCATAACAAAAAATATTGCTAATAATAGTTAGTGTAGATGAATAATAACTTTAATAAAAGCCATATAAATACTTAATATATAGTAAATTAATTAAGAAATATAAAAATCACCCCCCAACACACTTACATCTTGTGCAAATGAAGTGATTTTTGGTTACACCAGTATACGGTTTATGCAATATTAATTGTTTACAGTTGTAAACTTAGCATTGTTTACCTTTGTTGTCGCTGAATGTAACCTATGAAAATTGAAGCTTGGTATTCCAACAATTTTGAGTCTCGTTTAACGGGAAGATATATTACCCTAGGCCACATAAATCCTTTATTAAAAAAATATAAAAATATATTTGATATTTCTTCCATAGGAGTATCAGAATTAGGAAAAGATATTTCTGTGATAAAAATTGGCTCTGGAAAAAAAAGGGTACTTGCCTGGTCACAAATGCATGGAAATGAAACCACCACCACCAAGTCAATCTTTGATTTTCTTAGATTTCTTAATCAAAAAGACGTATTTCAAGATGAAATAAGCAACTTTCTTGGTAATTACACCTTATATGTCATTCCAATATTAAATCCGGACGGTGCGAAGTCCTATACAAGAGAAAACGCCAATTTAATTGATTTAAACAGAGATGCTAAAAATTTATCGCAGAAAGAAAGCAAAATTTTAGCTGATACTTTTAAAACCATAAAGCCCGACTTATGTTTAAATCTACATGGACAACGAACTATTTTTGGTTTGGATAACGGTTTGCCAGCGACTATTTCTTTTTTAACACCGGCTTCAAGTATTGGAAGAGAAGTGACTCCTTCAAGAATGGAGGCTATGGAACTTATAGTTAAAATGAATACTGTTTTGCAAAAGTATATCCCAGAACAAGTTGGGAGATATGACGATTCCTTTAACAGTAACTGTTTTGGCGATTATTTTCAAATGAATGACGTTCCGGTAGTATTGTTTGAGGCTGGTCATTATAAAAATGATTATAAGCGAGAAAAGACAAGAGAGTATGTGTTTTATTCATTTCTTGCTTTATTTGGAATTATTAAGACCGATGATTTGAATTATGAAGATTATTTTAAAATTCCTGAAAACAAAAAAAAATTTAGAGATATTATTATTCGAAACGTAAGGTTTAAAAATGAAGACAAACCTTTCTCATTGGCAATTCAGTATGTAGAAGAATTATCTGATGGTAAGATTAAATTAATTCCAAAGTTGGATAGCATTGGTAGTTTAGAAAATCTGCATGGGCATATTGAGGCGCAAGGAAATAGAGAGTTAGTTTTAATAAATTCACAAAGTAAGGCTAAAATTGAAGATGAAGTTTTAACTATTGTTGGAAAAAATGATAATTCGTTAGTTTATTTCATTAAAAACGACATTTAATTTGAATATTACTCACTAAATTTGCATTCAAATTAATTAATATAAAAATGACAAAATTTAAATTAGACGAAACGGATCACAAAATTCTCGATATGCTAATCGAAAATACCAGAATTCCTTTTACAGATATTGCAAAGAAATTAAATATATCGGCTGGCACTGTGCATGTTAGAGTTCGTAAGATGGAGGAATCTAAACTTATTACTGGATCTTCATTAACTATTGATTATCAGAAGCTAGGATATTCTTTCATCGCTTATGTTGGAATATTTTTGAATAAATCATCACAGACCCAATTTGTATTAGAGAGAATTAGTGATATTCCTTTTGTAACTGTAGCACATGTAACTACGGGGAAATTTAATATTTTTTGTAAAATAAGAGCTAAAGATACTAGTCAAGCAAAAAACATAATTTATCAAATCGATGATATTGATGGAGTTACAAGGACAGAGACCATGATTTCTTTAGAAGAAAGTATTAATGATAAAAAAAGATTGATGCATCATATCTTTAAAGAGATATAATTAAAATATTTGATTATTTGAAGACCCTTTGTTATTAAGCAAAGGGTTTTTTTTATACTTTTATTGAAAATATAACGATTATGAAAACATCAGAAATAGCTTCAACAGAATTTCATTCATATTTTAAATCATATGTGGACAAAGTAGGAGATGTTACTTTAAAAGAAGCTCTTGATAGTGGTTGGGAAGACACTATTTCTTTTTTTGAAGAAATCCCTGAATCTAAATTAGATTTTCGATATGAGGATGAAAAATGGACCATAAAGGATATTCTTTTACATCTTATAGATGCTGAAAGAGCTTTTAGTTATCGGGCATTACAATTTGCAAGATCTGATGATGCAAATTTAGAAGGGTTCGATGAAAACGTATTTGTTGAAAATGCTAATGCTAATTTAAGATCACTGGACGATATAATTAGTGAATATGATGCTGTAAGACAATCTTCTATTATTATGTTTAATAGTTTTTCTTCAGATATTTTAAAAAAAATAGGAAAAGCAAACAATAATGTTTTATCGGTACGTGCCGCAGGTTTTTTAATTTGTGGTCATGAGATACATCACAAAGAAATTATCAAAGAGCGTTACTTGTAGTTTTTATAATAATCAAAAGCTTCGATGAGATACTCGTTGGGGACTTCGCAGTTTATTTTAGGAATCCCAATATCTTTAAGTAAAACAAACATTACTTTTCCACTCGTGTTTTTCTTATCATAGATAAGAAGTTTTATAATCTCTTCAATGTCTAATTTATTGAAGGATATTTTTAAAAACTTTTCCGTTATAGAATTACTTACATCTTCTAGAGTATCTT
>CAYZEW010000083.1:0-3432 GCA_964477825.1 uncultured Candidatus Izemoplasmatales bacterium
TAGGTCGTTTCCAATTAACTGATATACCACCAGCACCACGTGGTGTACCACAAATCGAAGTAACATTTGATATTGATGCGAATGGTATTGTTAATGTTAAAGCTAAGGATTTAGGAACTGGTAAATCACAAAGTATTACTATTCAAAATGATACAGGGTTAACTGAAGATGAAATTGAAAAAATGGTTAGAGAAGCTGAAGAAAACGCTGAAGCTGATAAATTATTAAAAGAAGAAGCTGATTTAAGAAATGAAGCTGATCAACTAATCTTCTCTACTGAAAAAGCAATTACTGATTTAGCTGAAAATATTAGTGATCAAGAAAAAGAAGAAGCTGAAGCAAAAACAGCTGAACTTAAAAAAGCATTAGAAGGTACAAATTTAGATTTAATTAGAACTAAAAAAGAAGAATTAAATACAGTGGCTCAAGCCTTAGCTTCTAAAGCGTACGAACAAGCACAACAGGCACAACAAGCGCAACAAACAACTCAGGATACCGCTGGAGCAGAACAACAAGATGATATCGTTGATGATGGCAATGATGATATTGTTGATGCTGAATACGAAGAATTATAAATAAAATAAATAATGAAATGAAGCAATTATGTTGCTTCATTTCATCATAAATTGAGGTGTTATTATGAGCAAAAGAGATTACTATGAAGTCCTTGGAATATCTAAAGGAGCGACAGAAGCCGAAATAAAAAAAGCATACCGCACTTTAGCTAAAAAGTATCATCCTGATGTATCAAATGAATCAAATGCAGAAGCAAAATTTAAGGAAGTTCAAGAAGCTTATGAAGTTTTAAGTGATTCTACAAAAAGAACTCAATATGATCGTTTTGGTCATCAGGCTAATAATGGTCAAGGCTTCCAAAGCTCTGGCTTTGATTTTGATATTAACGATATCTTTTCAAGTTTCTTTGGCGGAGGCGGAGGCGGAGGCCCTCGTAACGCTAATCGTCCTAGAAAAGGTCAAGATATCCAAAAACGGATGAATATAACTTTTGAAGAATCGATTTTTGGAGCTAAAAAGCATATCAGAGTTAACGTTCATGAAGAATGTCATACTTGTCATGGAACAGGAGCGTTTTCTAAAAAAGATGTAAAAACATGTAGCCGTTGTCACGGAAAAGGAACAGTGATTGTTCAACAACAATCATTATTTGGGACAACTAGAACCCAAACTACATGTCCTGTTTGTCATGGGAAAGGTACAATAGTTACTAAAAAATGTACTACTTGTCATGGTGAAGGAATTGTTAGTCACAATAAAGACATTGAAGTTAAGGTTCCAGTCGGAGTTGATACAGGACAACAAATTAGATTAGAAGGTTATGGAAATAAAGGTTATAATGGTGGACCTTCAGGGGATTTATATATTCTCTTTGAAGTTAAGAAACATCCATTATATGAAAGACATAACGATGATCTTGTTATCGAAATTCCGATTACATTTAGTCAAGCAGCTTTAGGAGATACAATTAAAGTGCCAACACCATATGGTGATGTTAAACTGAAAGTTCCCGCCGGAACTCAAAGTAAAACGACTTTTCGTTTAAAAGGAAAAGGGGCACCAAATGTAAGAACTAAACGCCAAGGAGATGAACACGTTATTATTAATGTGGTTACCCCAACTAAATTAACAAAACAACAAATTAAGTTGTTTACGGAGTTAGGCAAAACTGATCTTACGAAGGATTCAACTATATGGGCAAAATTTAAAAGAGCAATTCGAAACTAAAAAGATTACATTTGTGTAATCTTTTTAGTTTTATGATATAATTTTTAATGATATAAGTGGTGAAGTAGGTGAGAAAATGAAAATCGCTTTTTACACATTAGGATGCAAAGTTAATACATATGAATCAGAAAGTATTTGGGAAATTTTTAAAGCTGAAGATTTTGAACGAGTTAGTCATAAGGAATTTGCGGATGTTTATATTATAAATACTTGCACAGTTACAAACTCGGCTGCTTCAAAAAGTAGAAAAGCAATACGAAAACTGATAAAAATCAATCCTGAAGCAGTCGTTGCTGTAATGGGATGCTATTCTCAACTTGCTAGTGATGAAGTTTTTTTAATTGATGGAGTCGATATTGTCATCGGGACAAATCATCGCGAGAAATTATTGCCATTAGTTAAAAAGTTTTTAAATGAAAGAAAACGGATTAAAGATGTTCATGATGTCTCTAGATATCGGATTTTTGATGAGATTAAAGTAACGAGTTTCACTGAGAGTACGCGAGCATTTTTAAAAATAGAAGATGGCTGTAATAATTTCTGCACTTATTGTATTATCCCTTATGCTAGAGGTCCGGTTAGAAGTAGAGATAAAGTATCAATTTTAGCTGAGGCTAATAGCTTAGTTAAAAACGGTTATCATGAAATAGTTTTAACAGGAATCCACACCGGAGGATATGGTCAAGATTTAAAAGATTATAGTTTCTATGATTTGTTAAATGATTTAAAAAATGTTGAGGGTTTAAAAAGAATTAGAATTTCATCGATTGAAATAAATGAACTAACTGATGAAATAATTACTTTATTAGCAAATCATAAAATCTTTGCAAAACATCTTCATATACCACTTCAAAGTGGAAGTGATGAAATCCTAAGACTAATGAAAAGAAAATACAATAAATCGCAATTTTCAGCCCATATAGAGCATATTAGAAAGTTAATTCCTAATATTGCAATCACAACGGATGTAATTGTTGGGTTTCCAAATGAAACTGCTGAAATGTTTGAAGAAATGTATCAGTTTATTGAAGAAATCGCTTTTAGTGAACTTCATGTTTTCCCATATTCAAAAAGAAGTGGGACACAAGCAGCAAAAATGGAAAAGCAAATCAACGGGATTGTCAAAGCTGCTAGAGTTAATAGACTTCTGCAATTAAATGAAAAGTTAGCCACAAACTTTATTAAAAAGAGCAAGAATCAAGAAGTTAGTGTTATATTTGAAAAGTCAGACGATAATTTTACATATGGTCATTCAGATACTTACATTTACATTAAGGTTAATAAAGACGAAAAACTTCATAATGAAATTAAAAATGTAGTAATTGAGTCAGCAAAATATAAAGATACTTTTGGTAGAGTTAAGACCTAAAAAGCACTAATTTTTAAAAGGGTGGTAAAAAGCCCCTGATTTTCTAGATTGTAAAGCCATAAATGAGCCATTTAAGTAGTTTTTTACCGAAATGTTAAGCTTTTTCCTAAAAAACTTTACATTTAAAGAGTAATTTGGTATTATGAATACGGAAATTGAAGAGTGAAAGGAGGGAGACCTCATGGCAAAAACTGTTATTAGAGATAATGAATCGATTGAAGACGCGTTAAGAAGATTTAAACGCGACGTTTCAAGATCAGGTACCCTGCAAGAAGCTCGTAAAAGAGAATACTATGTTAAACCTAGCATTTCTAAAAAAA
>CAYZEW010000084.1:0-3134 GCA_964477825.1 uncultured Candidatus Izemoplasmatales bacterium
CCTTGTTTTTTCTAAGTAAGGTATTAAAATAAATATTCCCTGCTTTCCTTCCGAATTTATAGTTTTTTAACTTTGGGACTTCGGATCCTGCAAGTGTTGCTAAAACTTCTTGATTAAAAGGCTTAAGGTTATTAATATCTTCTGCAAGTTTCACGAAACAATCATGCGTCTTCTTATTTAAGATAGCGGGTTTTATTCTTATTCCTTCCCCTGAAGGTTTAATTGCTAACCCTAAATAGTTAAAGCCTAAATACTTAGCCATATAGATTAAATATCTTTCAACTGCTCTACTATGTTTAGCTCCAAGGAAGCCACTTTGAACAATTGCATAAAAATTTATGTCCTTTACATTGTCTTTTATTTTTTCTAATTCTTCAATAAAAAGTTTTAAAACCCCCGGAACAGAATCTGCATATAAAGGAAAGACAAATAGTAAGGTATCATTATCTTTAATTTGAGAAATAATCGTTTGATGTTTTTTTATTGAGACAGCGTAAAACTCTTTAACTTCAATAGTTTTATCAATTTTAGATAGTACCCAGTCAATTATTATTTTTGAGTTAGCCGTTTTTGCTCGGGGTGAACCATTAATAATGATTAAGCTCATTTTTTAGTCCTCCTAACTTTACAGTATCTTTAATTACAAATAACAATTCACTTCTAACATTTAAAGCTAGACGTTCATAACTATTTTTAATAAGACGGTAAACTTCATCTTCTATTTCAGCTGTTTTTTCAATTAAAACTAGGCCAATTTTAGGGTATTTAGGATATCTTCTTAAATGGTGAAATTCTCCCTTATAAATATCCATATATGGATGAATTAAAGGCAACGTTCTGTCGTGGATTAGTTTTAATTTTCCACTAATATATCCGACTAAAACGTCAGAGATGTAAATAACAATATCTGCTAAAATGGTTTTTCTTAAGATTTCATCCATATCATCTTTAATGATACATTTTCCAGGTGTTTTTACCCAGCAATCAAAACACCCAAGACAAGTAGAAATCTTCAAAGATGAGGTATTAATAATCGTTAAATCATCCTTTGAAAAAACATTATTTTTATACTCTATATCAGTCGTATTTATAATCGTTATTTTCATAATTATTCCCTCTTCTTGTAATCTTTCATTTTTATTGTTTTTACTTTTCTAGGAGTAACAAGCTTTCTTTATTTTACCTTGCATATATAAAGCGATGCCCGGACATCAACATCAATCATTTCAAAACTTTTAAAATGTTCATCAAGTTCATTTTTTACTGTTTTAATAAAATTAAAATAGTCTCCTCTTTCAGCCCACTCGATGATACTTGTAAAGAAACCACGCTTATCATTATAGTCGTATAACACAACGTACTTTTTAGAAATCCGTGACATTTCAGCATACAATTTTAGGCGTTCAGCTTTCTTTAAGCCATGGGCAACGTAAGACGCAATAGAAACATCGAAACTGTTATCTTCAAAAGGTAGTTTGGTTGAGGTTCCTCCTAAAACAAAATTAACCTTTTCATTTTCTTTTTTCTTTTCACCAATTCTAAGCATCCTTTTAGCTGGATCTACCCCAGTTACTTTTAAATCCAGCTGGTTTAAAACTGAACACAATGCCCCAGTACCACAGCCAACATCGATAATTGTTTCAAATTGGGAAAAATCAAATTTGGCTTTCGCTAGATTAAGGCTTTCTTGATATTTTTCTTTTTGAGAATTGTAAAAAAGCCCATAAACTGGGGAAATAAAATTAAAGAGAAAATCGCCGTTTTGTTTTTTACTCATAATCTAGTCTCCTTTATAATTCTTTAAGTTATCTTTATTATACTATATTTATGTGTTTTATTAAAAAAAGCCTATTTATTCCAAAAACAGGCTTTTAGTTTTTTAGCTTTTAGGCTTTCTTTTGAAGTAAAGCGTAACGTTTTTCAATTAAGCGATAAATTCTTTCAAATTCTTTGTCATCAAACATGTCGCCAACATTAATATAAAGAATCTTTTCTTCAAGAACTTGGTAATTTTTAAAAATCCGGTCTAAAACATCAAAATAGTTTTTATAATGGAATTTTAAATAATCATATTGATCTTTTTCCATTTCTCTTCCGCGTTTTCTAACGTTGTTGAATAAATCTTCTTCACTACGGACTAAAACTAAATGAATATCAACATCTGGTAATCTTTTTAAATGTTCATCAGCAATCGCGTAAGTTAAGGCTACTTCATAAGCTGACATAATTCCTTCTAAACGTAATAATTCTGTGAAAACGAGATTTGAAAATAAGGTTGAATCAAAAATACATGCTTTATAGTTTCTTGAGTTCCACATTAGTAAAAAGAGTGATGAATAAAAAGCATTTTGACTTAGCAAGGCAAAAGTTTTTTTATCTTCGTAAAACAATGGTAGAAATTCGTTTTTTTCTACTGGTTCAGCAACCATCGGAACGTTATAGTGTTTTGATAGTAACTTTGATAATGTTGATTTTCCTGATCCGATTGGACCAATTATTCCTATTCTCATAAAGTTCTCCTTTTCGTAAATTATAAAATAATTATATCTAAAATAGTTAGTTAAGTCAAAGAAGTTTTTAGCTTAACTATAATAATTTTAATATCTTTTTATTGCGGCTTCAATAATATCCCAAAACTTATCAATATCAATATCCATTGCGACATATGTGTTCTTTTCTAAATGCAAGTAATCAAAGGTATCACAGTTAGTTCTTCCATAACTAAAGCCGTGTGAAATATCGATCTGACAGTTAACATGTTTTATCGTTAGTAAAGATGGATCAATTAAATAAGCAATTGTGACAGGGTCATGAAGAGGAGCTCCTTCAAAGCCAAAAACTTTCTTTTGGTTTTCATTAAATACTTTCATTAGTTTAGTAAATAAAAGGGATGCATGATTATCAATTTTTTCCATTCTTTTAACAACGCTTGGTAAAACTTTAACTTTTCGTGTTACATCTAAGCCAACCATCGTTACTTTTAATGGTGAAGAAAAGACAATATGAGCAGCCTCAGGATCACAAAAAATGTTAAATTCTGCAGCTGGGGTAACATTCCCGTTTTGGTAAGATCCGCCCATTAAAACTACTTCTTCAATCTTACTAAGAATTATAGGTACCATTTTTAAGGCAAG
>CAYZEW010000085.1:0-3104 GCA_964477825.1 uncultured Candidatus Izemoplasmatales bacterium
TTAGTGTGAAAAATACTGGACCTATTGCAAAAGCAAGGAGAAATCCATAAAAAGCAGCGTATAATAAACCATCGAACATAGTTTACAAAAGTACTAAATACTTTGCTTTAGATTAATAGAAGTTTTTATTCGTCAATGTCGGTTTTACTTCCCAACATCTCAAAATCTAATTGCTTTCTAACTAAATCTGCATTTCTAACGCGCACATAAACCTCATCTCCTAATTGATATGCTTTTTTAGTGCGGTTTCCTATAGCTGCAAATTCATCTTTATGAAAAGTATAGTGATCATCTTTCATGTCTTGAAGTCGAACCATACCTTCACATTTATTACTTATAATTTCCACATAAATTCCCCAATCGGTGACTCCAGAAATTACCCCTAAGAAATTTTGATCCTTATGGTCAGCCATATACTTAACCTGCATATATTTTATACTATCACGCTCAGCTCTTGAGGCTAATCCTTCCATATCACTACTGTGAGCACATTTCTCTTCAAATAGTTTTTCGTCTGGGGTTTTTCCTTTTTCTAAATAGTGCTGTAATAAACGGTGAACCATTACATCTGGATACCTACGAATAGGAGATGTAAAATGTGTATAATGATCGAAAGCTAATCCGTAATGACCAATATTATGTGTGGTATAAACCGCCTTACTCATCGATCTAATTGCAAGTGTATCTACTAAGTTTTGTTCTTTTTTACCAGCAACATCTTTTAATAATTTATTCAACGAAGCTGATGTAGATTTTCTATCTTGAGTGTTTAGTTTATAACCAAATTGTCTTATTATATTTTCTAATGCGGCTATTTTTTCATCGTCTGGTTCGTCATGAACTCTATAAATAAAAGTCTTTTTTACAGATTGTCTTCCAATAAATTCAGCAACACTACGATTAGCTAACAACATAAACTCTTCAATTAGTTTATTAGCATCTTTACTTTCTTTAAAATAAACTCCTTCAGGATTGTTGTTTTCGTCTAGCTTGAATTTAACCTCCACTTTATCAAAAGAAATAGCTCCTTGATTCATTCTTTTTTTACGAAGAATTTTAGCGAGTTCATCCATTTTTAAAATAGCCTCTGAAATTTCTTTTTTTACTTGGTAGGTTTTTCCGGTGATAGATATTTTTTCTGGAATTGTTACTAAGGTTGATGAGTTCTCGACTGCGCTCGAACAGACATTAGATTCTATTACGTATTGTGCTTCTTCATAAGCAAAACGAGCATCACTATAAGTTACTGTTCTACCAAACCATTTATCAATTACTTCTGCTTTGTTATTCATTTTAAAAACCGCTGAAAAAGTATATTTTTCTTCATTAGGTCTTAACGAACAAGCATTATTTGAAAGTACTTCAGGAAGCATTGGCACCACACGATCTACTAAATAAACTGATGTAGCTCGTTCATAAGCTTCATCGTCTAAAATATTTCCTGGTGTGAGGTAATGTGATACATCTGCAATATGAATTCCTATTTCATAATTTCCATCTTCCATTACTTTAAAAGACAAAGCATCATCAAAATCTTTTGCATCTTTAGGATCAATCGTAAAAGTTAAATCACTTCGCATATCGCGACGTTTTTTAATTTCTTCTTTATTAATCTTTGTATCTAATTTATTAGCATACTCTTCTACCTCTTTCGGAAAATCATAAGGCAATCCGTATTGTGCTAAAATAGAATGGATTTCTGTATTATGTTCTCCAGGTTTTCCGAGTACTTTTATTACATTTCCATTTGGAGAATCTGCTTTTTCTGGCCAATCTTCAATTGATACTAAAACCTTATCTCCGTTTTTTGCATTGTTAAATTTACTTTTTGGAATAAAAATATCTGTATACATTTTAGCATCTGATGACACTACAAATGCGAAACGTTCTTGTATTTGTATTACACCAACAAATTCAGATCGTTTTCTTTGAATAATTTTTGTTACTTCTCCTTCTTGTTTACCACCTCTTTTTCTTTTAAATATATATACCTCTACAGTATCACCATTTAAAGCGTGGTTTAGATTTTTATTATTGATAAAAATATCATCTTCTAGTTCATCAACTATAATATAAGCTTGGCCTCTAGCAGTAACATCTGCGATACCAGTATAGTAATTTCTAGAAGATTTAATAATATATTTTCCTCTTTCAATTTCTTCAATTTTCTCTTCTAATTGAAGTTCTTTTAATTTTTTAATAATCAAATTTCTAGTACTAGTGTCTCTAACATCTAGTGAAGCGGCAATTTGTTTGTAATTAATTGGGTTTGAATTTTGTTTCCTTAAAATTGTAAGGATACTTTGAGTAAGATTATGGGTATTTGAATTCTTTCGTCTCTTATTTCTTTTCGACATTGTTTATTATTATTGGCTGTAAATGTAAGGTTTATAAAGTTATAGTATTATTAATTAATCATTATCTTAGTGTTATTAAAAGTTAAAAGATATGGAAGACTTTATAACTGTTGCGCGATTTACCTTTCCTAGTGATTACGCAGTTTTAGAATTATTACTACAAAGAGATGAGATGAGATATGTTTTTTTAAACGAAACTGTTATTAATATACTTCCTTTTCACTCCAACGCTTTTGGAGGAATTAGACTTCAAGTCCATAAAGATGATAAAGAAAAAACTATTCAAATAATAAACGATTTAGATAAATCTGCTTCACTTAAAATTGTTTAATTTTTGTTATCAACAATCATTATATAATATACTTTCTTTTTAATTAAATTTT
This sequence comes from uncultured Candidatus Izemoplasmatales bacterium, assembly GCA_964477825.1. Taxonomy (GTDB): domain Bacteria; phylum Bacillota_I; class Bacilli_A; order Izemoplasmatales; family Izemoplasmataceae; genus JAFGXW01. The sequence continues at coordinate 2,741 of CAYZEW010000085.1, forward strand.
AAAAAACAATGGTGCTTATTATAGCTTGTTAATATGTAGTATAACTTTTTAAACAAATGCTTTGAAATTAAGTTAGATTAAATTCTTACCAAGATATCAACAGTTTTTTAACTGTATTTTCTTCTGAATTTTAATTAGATAGCTACTTACATTAACAATTGTTAATTAATTAATAAACATAAAAATATTAATAAGTAATTTTAATTATTTAGTTAAAAACCATACTTTTTTTAAGGATAAGTTTTCAATAATTAAGAGCTAACTTTTTTGCTTTTCTGAAATAAAAAACTCTATGGAAATTTTAAAATTCACATCCAAATTTATTTTTATAATTTATATTAACAACTGTCAACAGTTTATTAAC
>CAYZEW010000086.1:0-3042 GCA_964477825.1 uncultured Candidatus Izemoplasmatales bacterium
CAAAATCTTGACTAGATTTTAATATTTGTGCTTGTGGATATTTTTCTTTGATGACAGCCCAAGTAGTGTCTTCCCAATTTGCTTTGTCCTTTTCTAATAATTCAACTCCTTTTAAAGGCCCAGAAACAGCTTTGTCAATTAATGGCCACCAAAGGCTTTCAGTTTCTCTGTCCCATAATACAAATCCGTCAAGACCATCCCAAACTTCCTCGTCATAATAGGTGTAACCACTCAATGCAAAAGTGAGTTCTTTATCTCCATATTGACGATCGTAAATAGCACCTAAATCGGCTAGAATACAATAGACTGCCATAATAGGTTCCCCATTTAGTTCGTCGTTTACTACTTCATGTCTGGTTAAATCTTTTACCGAATAAGCTTTTACTTCATTACCAGCATAAGCAACAATAAAACGGGCATCGTCATCCCAAATAGTGTCTGCTTCTTTTACAGAGATAAATTCAGGTTCTAATAGTGCAGGAAAAACTTCTCTTCCTATCCCATAATGAAACTGTTCGTCTTTTAAAGCGTAGTTGGTAATGTCGAAATGCTGTGTACTGTCTTTTCCACCGTACAACATTTGCTTTTCATCTACGGTAAAAAACTTTCCTTTTTTAAGAGCACTTGGGCGTTGCTTTTTAGGAGTTAAATTTTCTTTTGTTTCTTCCTTTTTATCTTCTTCAACAGCTTCATTTGTTGTGTTTTTACAAGCCATAAAAAGTAGAATTGTAAAGAATAGGATAATACCCTGAATTACTTTGTTATTTTTCATCTTCTTTATTTTCGTTTTTCATTTTAATATATTTTGTCACCAATCGCACTCCTAATCGTGCGAAAAGGATGATGGCAATAACCATTATAATATTAAAACCATCCATAATTTAGTTTTTTATTTCGCTTTCTAATAGTTCTATTATTAAAACAATTCGTTTGCGTAAAATTTGTGATTGGATATTTGCCCAACTATTAATGCTATAACACCTTGATAAATGATCTTCAAAATCGGGGTGATTTAAAAGCGCATTAAAATCTTCTTTATGTTTTGATGTTCCAATATCATCATTGACATACGATTCATTATTTTTTCCAATTTCAAGTGAGTATTTGCCTAAAATATTAGATTTATACGCCTTGTTTCTAACCGTTCTTAATTGATAATGATTAATAAGAAAAGGGAAGTAATTATTATTTCTATAATTTTTCCAAATAACTTCATCTTCAATGACATCACTAATTTCTGAAGTCCAGCGTGTGAGTGCTTGTTTTAATTCTATATTTTGAATTAGGCTCAACTCTCCAGAAGCAGCTAGATCATAAATAATAGGATCGAAGGTAGCATAAGGCAACGTTTTCGCAATATGATAATCAATACTGTCTTTGTTTCGTAAGTCTGGATGATCTATGAAATTGAAAAGTTGTTTAGACGAATTCATAAAACCTTTTCTCATAGTAATTTTTTGGTCTAACTGCTCTAAATTACTATTAAAATCGGCTAACAATTGTTTTAAAATGATGGTTTCTTGAATATCCTCTTTTCGGTGTTCATTCCAATTGTTGATACTTAAAGCAATCAAAATACCAATTACTACGAGTACAATTTCACCAATAGCATAACGAGTGTATTTTATTGCTTTGTTTTCGTCTGCGAGTTTTTTTCTCTTTTTTCTGAAGAATTTAATCATTGGTGTTCATTTAAATAAGTTTTAAGCAACTGTATAAGTTCTTGGTTAACTTCTAAAAAATCATCAACTTGAATAGTGGTATTAAAATTCACATTTCGTAATATACTTATATAAGCCATAACATCTTTGTCTTGAATAATTTCTTTAAAGCTTCCAACCGTACTGTCATTTCTAATTTCCTTTAATTCCTTAAAATATTTTATTTTAAGTGGAGTGCCATATTTATCGTAGGTATTATTAGACATCTTTATTGCACTTGAAACGTAATCGTACTTTGAGTAATATTCTCTTAATTTAGTTTTTATAGCTTTGTCTAAAAGTAAATCGTAAGCATTTGGATTATTATTTATAAGGTTTGATTGATATGCCAGATTAAGACCAAAAGGATTTCTTTTCATTTTTAAAGCACTGATAGAATCAACCTTGTGATTTATATAAAGATTATTTAAATTATAGTAAAGAGTGTCATGAACTTTAGAGTAATATGTTCTTGAAGTAAAAAAAATGAAATCGGCTTTAGCATCTTCTAATAATTGAGAGATTAATACCTGTTCTTCATTTTTAATTTTTCTATGCTCATTCCAATTATTAATGCTTAGTGCAATTAATATCCCAATAACTACCAACACAATTTCACCTATTGCATAGCGAGTGTATTTTAGTGCCTTATTATCGTCTGCCATTTTTTTTCGCTTTTTTCTGAAGAAGTTGATCATAGTTTATATTATAGTTTTCGAAGTTCAGCTAACAAAATTGTTGTTTTATCTAATACTCTAGGTAAATTCCTTAAAGACAATCGGTATGAGTCTCCCTTTGCCAAAACTAAAGCGTTAAATTCAGTTGCATGATGTATTAATGATATTTGCTCCCAAATAATAGTAGCAGCATTAGTGTTATTTGAAATTAAATTGAATTGAAAAGGAACTGGATATTTTTGAGCATATAAGTGTAAATTATTTCTGTAATTTTCAAATGTTAATGCTGTTGAAGTTAAAGCAAGTTCTTGAAGATTATACAATACATTTAGGTCATTAATAATTTCACTTTTAAATAAAACAATATCTCCTGTTGATGTAAGAACTTTGAAAGTGTCACTATTAAAATCCGTATGAACCCATATGTAAAAATTATATTCGTATCGCGCAATTTTGAGTATCGTATCTAAAGCTGCGGTTGACTTAGATACTCTTTTTTCAAAATTATTAAGATGAGTTGAATCTATTTTGGTTTTAAGAATCAAGTCACTGATGATAATGCTATCTTTTGCAAGATCTTCAATTAAATTTTCTGTATAATTCTTAACCAAAATTTGATTTTTCCGATCTTCATTCCAATTATTAATGCTTAATGCAATCAAAAT
>CAYZEW010000087.1:0-2933 GCA_964477825.1 uncultured Candidatus Izemoplasmatales bacterium
TGTCAGAAATAAAATCGAAAACATTTTTTTTAATCCTGACAATCGAAATTGCATCCTTTCTGGATATTTCGAAAAACTCAGTTGAAGTTATTGTTTTCATGTTTTTGCTATTTTAGTAATTGTATTGTTCGTAAACTGATTCATTATTTTTTTAATTGGTATATCTGACGGATTATTAATATATTGAATACAAATTCCCATTAAGGACGACGTAAACAATTTAACCTCAACATCCGGGTTTTCGCACCCTTTTTCTTTAAAGAAACGACATAGCATTCTTTCATATTTAATAAAAGTACTGCTTTTTGTTAAATAGTTGAATGCAGTTTTATACAATTTTTGCTGTGATAACAGAAGGATTAAAAGCTCCCAATGAGTTTTGTCCTCATCTAAAGACGGTAAAATTACTTTATTAATAATATAATCTAGTTTATCATCATTGAAATCCTCTTCATTATTTTGCGGAAGATAATTCAATAATGATTCAATACTTTCAAGTATAATTTCCTCAAATAGTGATTCTTTGCTCGAATAATAATGATAAAACAATCCTTTTGAGATATGAGCATTTGTTGTTATTTCTGCAATTGAAGTTTGAAAATAACCAACTACACTAAAAAGTTCTAAAGCAGATTTACATATTCTACTTTTTGTTGCTATTTTTGATTTATCTCTTTTTGTCATGATTGGACTATTGAGCTTGCTACCAGCAGTTAATATATGAGGCATTTGACATTTCAATGCGCCAAATTTTCAAGTTACTCTCATATTTATTTATAACTACCGTCTTCATTTTTAATGTGATATTTTATGTTAGCGGTAAGTGCTTCCTACTTAGAATTTCCTAACAATTGTTTCTCTATATGTTCTATTCCCACATTATTTGCGATACCACGAATGTGATAAATAAAGATGGTATTAAATGTGTCATCAAATTTTTCTCTTGAGCTGTCATTAAAAAATTCATTGCTTTTAATATTTAACAAAAAAGAATAAAAAAGCTGAATAACATGCAAGTTGATATCTCTTCTGTAAATTCCTTGTTTTATCCCCTCTTTGAGATTTTTATCAATAAGATTTAGAACGAATTCTTTTCTTCTATTTATTATGTCTTCCCATGATTGATTATAATACTTCTCCATACTGTATATTAAAGAAGGATTTAGGATTAAGTTACTTTTAATAATAAATTTACTAACTGCATACAGTTGATTAATTACATGTTTATGCTTTTTAAACAATTTTTCCAATTCATCAATTTCCTGTTTAAATTCATAGTGAACAACTTTATCAATAACATCATCTTTACTTTCAAAATGCTGATAAAGTGTTTTTTTCGAGATACCGAATTCTCTGGCAATGTCGTCCATGGTTACACTTTTTACACCGTATTTTTTAAATAGCGTTGATATATTTTTTAGTAGATTATTCATTTCATTTATTTTAAAACTATATCAAAGTTTCTAAGTAATACTAATGCTTCGGGCAATGAAAAAGTTGCGTTTTTTATTTTTTTGCTGCTTACATCAATACCATTATAATTAATAGCATTTTCAAAATTGGCTTTCACCAAATTTGTATTCTGGAATATACTATCTTGCAAATCTGTATAATTAAACTTACTAAGTTGCATATCCGCTTCCGAAAAATTCACCTCATGAGCAATACATTTATGGATTTTTATTTTCTTTAATTTCATGCCATAAAAACTTGAATAGCTTATATTGGAATCTTCGCAACTTATTGAAAATGGTAATGAAGCCTCATCCCACATAATACCTATCATTTTACATTCCTTAAAGCTTACATCTAAAAAACGTGAATACTTCACTTTCATCATTGCTAAATCACAATTTTCAAACACACAGTCTTCGAAACTACAATCTGTATATGTAGTGCTGGAAAAATTACAATTGATAAATTTACAATTACTAAATTCCTTATCTTTAACAACAACATCTTTATAAATGATTTTATCAAATGTTTTATTTTGATGATAATTCTCCATTTCTTAATTTAATAGGAATTCTCAATATTCCATACAAATGCTCTTAATCCCTGCTGCTCTGATTTTTTATCTAATCTTTCAAGACAATTAAGTAATTTATTCACTTTTTCGTCATCCACCATAATTATATGGGCGTTGTTCATTTCGGGCCACGTATGGGTTCCTTCATGGGCTTCGCCACTAACGGAGCCTCTGCCCTTTACATCTGTCCACTGGGTATAACCTTTTATGTTCAGGTCATTAAGAATTTGCTGAACTTCAAAAGTGATAGATTGATTATATGATATGAATATTGCTTTCATTTTATACTAATTTAAATTATTTAATAAGTAAACATCTATTTGCTGTTGTTAACAACTCAAGGAGTTTGTTGCATCCTCCAAATTTTGTTTGGTTTTTTCAATTGCTTTTGATTTGCGTTTTACCTGTCCCACACCAAAAATGGTATAAATAGTAGGTATTAAAACCAAAGTTACAACTGTTGAAAATGTTAATCCTCCAAAAACGGCTACCCCCATAGGTCGCCACATCTCGGAACCACTACCTTTTAATACGATCATAGGTAACATTGCTAAAATAGTTGTTATGGATGTCATAAGTACGGGTCTTAATCTAGAACGACCACCAGCAACAACTGCTTCTTTTAACGAATAGCCTTTGGCAACAAGTAAATTGATATAATCCACCAATACGATTCCATTTTTAACCACAATACCTATTAACATAATTGCTCCAATCATAGAAATAATATTAATAGTAGCATTAAAAAAATATAATGACACGAGAACTCCAGTAAATGCAAACGGAATAGAAAACATGATGATAAATGGCTCTGTTAATGATTCAAACTGTGATGCCATTACAATATAAACAAGAAGTATGATTAATGCCCCAAGCATTAATAAATCTTTAAAAGTATCTTGCA
>CAYZEW010000088.1:0-2929 GCA_964477825.1 uncultured Candidatus Izemoplasmatales bacterium
GCTTTAAACGCCAGAGCCTAAACCTGCGCCAGTGATTGTAGTGGTAGCAAATTGAAATACTGATGTGATTTTTGTTAGTAAACGGAGGCTGACGTTTAGGAAGCCCACGGATTACTTTACAAAAATACAATCAGTATGAGATTTCTACAAACGGAAAGCGCTGTTTGGCGCCATAAAAATAATTATCATTAGAGTTTATTTGATTCGCTGTGCTCATCTTTTTTTTGTCATCGAATGAAACGAATGGAACGAATTACTTGATTCGCTTACGCTCATCAATTTTTTGTCCACCCCAATACACCACAGTACGGTCATTCCTCCCTACTGGGTAAACTTCGCTACGGGGCAGGCGAATTATAAAACTAGCCGTTCTACATGGTAAACTTCCAAAGCAGCACCGATAACATTATATGATTCTACTTTATATACTCAATTGATTGACTGTTGTGTGCTTACTGCGTAAGCTTTTTTTTATCAACGAATATTAGACGAATTTAAACGAAGTGATTTTCGCTTTGCGAAAATAGTATTCGTATAGATTAGTGTCATTCGTTGATTTGTTTTTACTTGATTATAGATATTTTACTAGTCTAGTATATTCTTGATAATAATTCAAGCTTAACATCGGTACTTAGATTCTTAATCAGTCCAAAGTAGCTGTCTGCTATAAGATTTCTTGTTTCCATTTGGGTCGGACAGGTTTAACGGATTATTTAAAGAAATAAATCATGCAACTTCGTAAACCATGCTGTTAGGGTGTTCCATCTTTGTTGATGCGTTTAACACCTCAATACCAACTATGTTTCCTTTTTCGTTATAGTCGATTATTATGCCTTGTTTATCCTCATTGCTTTCTATTACTTTATCATCACCAAATTGGATATACATAATATCAACTTCTTTATCATATTTAATTTTCATCCTTCTCTTCTTTTGAGGTTTTATAAACTGTAATGATTATAGGAGGTGTTTTACAAATATTAACAAACACTCTGTAAAGATATATATTTTTATTGTAATCTATTATCTTTTGAAATACCTTCACACAATCATCCTGCATGCTAAAGTTAGTGGAATCATGTAGTGCTTCCTCAACAAGACTATGGGAAATTCCACGTCTTTTCATTTGTTCAACAGAATGCTTTGAGTATTTATATTTCACTTTTTATCTGCAAGTATTTATTATGGATTCGCTTTGCTCATTTTTTTGTCATCCCTGGTACGGTCGTGCCTCCCTACCTTGTGAAATAGAAAAATGATTTCACTTGGCAAGCAGGGCAGGTGGATTTGATGAATTATGCCTTCACAGAGCTTCAGGCTTTTTTATCATCGGATTGAAAGGATTTAACGGATTTTTATTTTTCACTCCGTGAAAAACCATCCGTTTAATCTGTTTAATCCGATGATAAACTTTTTTTTAATGTGATGATTAGTGTGTTTTGTAATAGTATTTAGATGATTGTTTTGTTGATTCGCTGCGCTCATCATTTTTTTTGTCATCGGATTGAAAGGATTTAGCGGATTATTGATTCACTGCGCTCATCAATGGCTTTTATTTTCTATATAACCTCTTGTATTCCAAACTTTCAGCACCAAAGTTTATTAGTAATCCAATATTAAATCCTGTTGCTTTTAGATAATTAATTACCTGAGCATCATAAATTCCTGATAATTCTCTTAATGCTTTTGTTTCCACTATAATTTTATCATAACAGATGAAATCTGCTACATAGTATTTTAATAAGATTTGGTCTTTATATTTAATCTGAAGTTTTATTTCTTGTTTATATGGAATGCCTTTCTTTTCAAATTCCAATGCTAAGGCTTCCTGATAGACTGCTTCTAAAAATCCATTACCTAGTGTGCTATGAACTTCCATTGCTGCTCCAATAATTGCGTAGGTTTCTTCTTTGTGTATTAAGTCCATATTTTTTTTATTGGATTTGATGAATTATGCCTTCGCAGAGCTTCAGGCTTTTTTATCATCGGATTGAAAGGATTTAACGGATTATGGATTCGCTTTGCTCATTTTTTTGTCATCCCTGGTACGGTCGTGCCTCCCTACCTTGTGAAATAGAAAAATGATTTCACTTGGCAAGCAGGGCAGGTGGATTTGATGAATTATGCCTTCACAGAGCTTCAGGCTTTTTTATCATCGGATTGAAAGGATTTAACGGATTTTTATTTTTCACTCCGTGAAAAACCATCCGTTTAATCTGTTTAATCCGATGATAAACTTTTTTTTAATGTGATGATTAGTGTGTTTTGTAATAGTATTTAGATGATTGTTTTGTTGATTCGCTGCGCTCATCATTTTTTTTGTTATGATTACGCCAACTGGCGTTACGCTAATTAGCGTAATTATAATTGTTTATTAATAAACATACTATAAATTGGGTCACTAAATTCATACTTTCCTTGGGTGTGCTCAATAATTCCATCATCGGTAATTACTTCAATTGCTTTTTGTGTACTTGAGGCTGCTCCAAGATTGTAGATGGCTGCTGTACGTTTTGAAAATATTTCGATGGCTGAATTACTAATTGCATACAGGACTTTTTTACGATAAGCTGTTTGCTTATTTGTTAACTCCCAGTAGTAATCGGATTTTAGTAATAGTATTGTTTCAATTGCCTCGTCAATATGATCGAGGGTTACTTTATTTCCGTTTGCTAGAATTATAGACTGCCATATTTCGTATGCGATAAATTGTATGTAATATGGTATATTAGCAATAGCATGGAGTAGATATAGTACTGTTTTTTTATCTATGTCGATATCAGAAGACTTAAATCGTGTGATAAGGTAATCAATGGACTTTTCTTCACTAATTTTATTAATACCCATTACTGATGCTGCATTATAGAATGCCCGGTTTTTGTTATTGAACATATCCTGTAACAGATGCGTTTTGCTTCCAAGAAACAGA
>CAYZEW010000089.1:0-2675 GCA_964477825.1 uncultured Candidatus Izemoplasmatales bacterium
TTAAATTCTTTCTCGTTCCAATGGCATTGACATACATCTAGGACCACCACGTCCTCTAGATAATTCCGATGATGGAATTACATGAATTTTAACACCATTTTCTTCGAGTATTTTATTAGTAACGTGATTTCTTGAATAAACAATAACTACACCTGGGGCAATCGCTAATGTATTTGCTCCATCATTCCACTGTTCACGTCCACTTGTAATTTTATCACTTCCACCACAATTAATTAGTTTTATTGGTCGATGAAGATGTTTTTCTAAAATAGTTTCAATTGATGAAACTATTTTTGTTGCTTTAACTTTTCCATGATTATTAATTAATTCAAAAATGGTTAAATCTTCTTTGACTCCCGGATGGATTGTAAATACTCCATAATCAATTTGAGTAAAGACTGTATCTAAATGCATAAACGCTCTTGTTTTTGGAATATTAAAAGCTAAGATAGTTTTAAATGATGTGTTTTCTTTAAAAAGTTTTTCTGCCAATTTTTCAATGGCACGTGGGTCAGTTCTTTTAGAAATTCCAATTGCTAAAGTTTCATCATTAAGAACAAACATATCGCCACCTTCACTATTATAACGGTTGTTTCGGTTTATATAAAATGGAATATCCTCATTTTCAAAAAGGGGATGATATTTAAACAAATATTCGCTAAAAATCGTTTCTCTTTGACGAGTATCAGTTAACATGTTATTAATTGCTACCCCACTTCCAATACTAGCAAAAGGGTCTCTTTGAAATAAAATATTTGGCATTGGATCTGTATAAAAAGGGTATTCACTTTCTAGCATATCCATAATCGAATTTCGATTTTTAACAGTAACTTCTTTTGTTCTGATTCCTTCAATCATCTTCTCTACTAAAACAGCATTATCTAAATTAATCAAATACTCATAAATCGCTGTTTTTACAGATTTAGATTCTATTAAAGATTCTTCGATAAACTGATTTATAAAATTAGATTTTACCTCAGGATGATGGTCTAATACTTCGACAGCTAGGTCTTTAATATATAGCACATTTACCCCATTTTCTCTTAACACTTTAGCAAACTCATCATGTTCTTCTTGAGCAACTTTAAGATATGGAATATCATCAAAAAGTAATCTTTCTAGTAAATCTGGCGTTAAATTCTCAAGCTCTTTTCCAGGTCTATGGAGTAAAACTGTTTTTAATTTTCCAATCTCTGAAAATACGTTAATTTTCATAAAATAACTCCTCATATAATAGATTTAGGTTATTAAAGGAAACCTATAAACCTATAATGTTATAATTATTTTGTTAATGATCGTAGACTATTTGGTATTCTCCCACAGCCTTTAGGACTGGTTTAGAAAGGATATAGCTACGTCTTTTATCTTAATGGTAATGAGTTGGTCACAGCGTTTATTCGACTGGTTATAAATAATGAGGTTACATATGATATTAGAATGTAGTGCTACGCTATGATTGTTAAACAATGAAAGGAGACTGATTATCATATGATTTTTGTCGGTATCGACGTTGCTTCAACTAAACACGATGTATTTATCATGAGCTATTATGGTGAAATACTTGTTAAGGGTTTTACTATTCCCAATAATCTTTTGGGATATAAAAAACTCCAACACACAATATTGAATGTGATGGAGTCTTCTGTAGATTCAAAAGTACGTATAGGACTTGAGTCTACAGGACTGTATCATCTCAATATTATGAACTTTCTAACTACCGAAGGTTTTTTAGTTCAAGAGATTAATCCTTTATTAACCAGTATGACTTCCAAAGCTAATTCGCTTCGTAAAACGAAAACGGATCAGATTGATGCCAAAGCCATCTGTATGTTCTTATTTCAAAATCAAACAAACTTCAAGCCCTATACACCAAAATTATACAACACAGAGGCTTTAAAGTCATTAGCGAGATATCGTTTTTCACTTGTTCATGATTTGTCACAAATGAAAGTGAAACTCTATACACTAGTTGCTAGAACGTTTCCCGAGTACTTAGGATTCTTTTCTAGCCTTTATATCAAAACTTCTTTAAATCTACTTCATAAATACTCTATCCCATCAAATATTGTAAGTGCTCGTATTGATGGTCTAACTAATTTTTTACTTAAATCTTCTAAAGGTAAAATTGGTAAATTTAAAGCTTTAAAACTTAAAGAATTAGCTGCTGATTCTATTGGTGATAAATCAGCTTTTTATGCTATCCAAATTCGGTCTGTGATAGATTTAATTCGTAATTATCAATCTCAAATAGCTCTCATTGAATTTGAAATCAATTTGATTATTGATACTCACTTTAAATTCATTCTTTCTGTACCTGGCTTAAGTTATAATATGGCCGCAATTATCATCGGTGAAATTGGTGATATTCATCAATTCAAATCTTTTGATTCAGTTCTTGCTTTTGCTGGTATGGATCCTGTTGTTTACCAATCAGGAAATTATAACCTTACTAACACTAGACCTTCAAAACGTGGTTCGAAATACCTAAGATGGGCTCTTCACCAAGTTTCAATGGTGATTGTTAGACGTGATGATAAGTTTGCTTCTTACTTCCACAAAAAACATCATGATGACTCTAAACACTATTATGTTGCTTTAGGTCATGTTGGTAAGAAGTTGCTTCGTGTTCTTTATTCAATAATCAAGTATCGTCAAATTTACGTTTCTCAATAAAT
>CAYZEW010000090.1:0-2378 GCA_964477825.1 uncultured Candidatus Izemoplasmatales bacterium
TCCTAAATGCATATAAGCAACATTTAATGGATGAAATCCATCAACATCTTTTTCAATAGAGATAGCATCAATTACTTTATCTTCATTAATATGTTTAGGAACTGGTAATTGTACTAAAATTCCATGAACACCTTCGTCATTGTTTAAATCTTCAATAATTTTTAATAATTCTTCTTCGGAAATGTCAGCATTTTTTCTAATAATTGTACTATCCATTCCAGCTTTTAAGCATGCTCTTTTTTTAGCTTTTACGTAAGATTCACTAGCTGGATCATTTCCTACTAAAATAACTACAAGGTGGGGAACGACCCCATAAGTAGCTTTTAAACTAGCAACTTCTACTTTAACTTCTTCTCTTACTTCTTTTGATAATTCTTTACCACTAATAATTTCTCCCATTATTTTTCTCCTTTTATGTATTGTGTTTCTATCTAATCGTTAAACTCTTCCATCTATATTTTATCATAACTTAGTAAAAAATACTCTTGTGATTTATTAAATTTTAAAGATATAACTTACTGTACTTTTCTTTTAAAAACTGAATGTAATATTTTGGGTTAAATTCTTCACCTGTAACCTCAAGTAATAGTTCTTTCGGTGTTTTACTGCCACCGTATTGATGAATTTTAGTCTTTAGCCATTGATTAATCTTCCTAACTTCATTATCCTTAATAACTTTCTCAATGTTTAAATCTTTTTTCATAGCGTAATAAAACTGCGCAGAATACGCACTTCCTAATGCATATGTTGGAAAATACCCAAATAATCCAGCACTCCAATGCACATCCTGAAGTACACCCTCAGAAGCATTTTTTGGCTCTATTCCAAGATATTCCACCATTTTCTCATTCCACACTTTAGGTAAATCTTTAACAGCTAGTTCTCCTGAGATTAACATTCTTTCTATTTCATATCTAAGCATTATATGTAAAGAATATGTTAATTCATCAGCTTCCACTCTTACAAAAGTAGCTTCTACTTTATTAACGCCACGGTAAAAATCATCTAAAGAGACATTTTTTAATTGTACAGGAAAAATTTCAACTAACTTTGGATAATGAACTTCCCAAAATTCAATACTTCTCCCTATGATATTTTCATAAAAACGCGATTGTGATTCATGTAGTCCCATCGTTGTTCCCCCGTTTAACAAGGTATTATCCCATTTAGGATCAATTTGTTGTTCATAGGTTGCGTGTCCTAACTCGTGAATTGTCGCAAAAATTGAAGAAAACATAAAGTTTTCTAAATATCTGGTAGTAAAACGAACATCAGTACTATGTGTATTCCAAGTAAAGGGATGAACACTCTCTTTCATCAATCCGTTATCTCTATTAAAAGCTAAAACATCAATTAAATATTCCGCAAATTCCTTTTGTTTTTCTCTTGGATAAAAATCGGTAATAAAGCTGTCATTCAGCTGTTTTCCACTATTTAACACTTCCTTTACAAAAGGAACTAATTCCTTTTTAAGGATGTCAAAAAAGTGATCATATTCTTTCATTGACATTCCATCTTCATATTCATCTAATAAAACATTATAAGGATGATCATCAATTTGATAATATTTAATAATTTTCTTATTAAATTCAATAATCTTCTCTAAATTACCTTCAAAAGCTGCAAAATCGTTGTTTTCTTTAGCGTCTTCCCACACTATTTGTGATAAATTAAGTAATTTACCATATTCAATATATTCATTTTCAGGAATTTTTACTATTTTATCTAACGCTTTTTTTGCCTTTTTAACTTCTCTTTTTGTAATATCGTCAAGATCATCTAACCTTAAAAATAAGCCATTAACCACCTCTTGATACTCTTTACTTGTTTGTAATCTAAAAAGTTCTTTACTAATTACCCCAAGCATTTCAGCTCTTCTAGCGAAAGCTCCCCTAGGAGCCTCGGTATTAGAATCCCATCCTGTTATATTTAAAACATATTGATATGCTTTTTGATTCATAATCATTTCTCTAAATTGCTTTACTAATTCCACAATATCACTCCTTCAACTTATTATATCACTAAACTTAGTTAGCAGCTTATTACTGCATCTATTCTTTTATTTTCTTCAAAAAAAAGGACAAAAGTCCTTTTTTAGAATAATCCTTGTGCATTACCATCTTCATCAACGTCCATAGCCATTGCTGATGGTACCTTTGGTAATCCAGGCATTGTCATAACATCACCAGTTAAGGCTACAATAAATCCTGCTCCAATAGATGGTCTTAATTCTTTAACTGTAATTGTAAATCCTTCAGGTCTACCTAATAATTTAGGGTTATCGCTTAAACTATATTGAGTTTTAGCCATACAAATACCTAAGTCATCCCAACCAAGACGTTTAAATCTTCTAAGTTGGATTCTTGCAGCTGAAGTAA
>CAYZEW010000091.1:0-2373 GCA_964477825.1 uncultured Candidatus Izemoplasmatales bacterium
CTCTTCACTAAAACGTAAAGATTGTTTTTCTAAAAACTCAACAGCTGTCGGGATTGAATGATCCATAATAACTTTAGGGACAGCCGCAATTGCCGCTTCACGATTTTCAAAAGGAACTAATAAACTAACTGTTTTTTTAGGTAACGGAATTAATTTCAAAGTTGCTTCAACCACTATTCCAAGTGTTCCTTCACTCCCAATCATTAAATCTTTAATTGAGTATCCACTACAGTTTTTAACAACTTTTCCACCAGTAGTAATTAATTCACCCTCTGGGGTAACAACTTCAAGACCTCTTACCCAGTCTCTAGTTACTCCGTATTTACTGCTCGCATTCCACCAGCATTAGTGGCAATATTTCCACCAATTGTTGCACTTTTTTCACCAGGGTCTGGGGCATAAAACAAGTTTTCTTTTTCAACATATTCACTTATTTCCATTAGTAAAACTCCTGGTTCTACTCTTAATGTTAAATTAGTTTTATCTAATTCAATAATTTTATTCATTTTTGTTGTATCTAATAAAATCCCACCATAAAGCGGAACGCATGCTCCTACAAGTCCTGTTCCACTTCCTCTTACAGTAACTGGGATTAACTGTTTATTAGCATAAGCCATTATTTTCATAATTTGAAATTTATCAGTCACAATAATATGAACTTCGGGATAAGCAAAAACAGTTTTTAACTCATCATGGGCTAGATCTTCTTCAATTTGATCTTTAATCTTAAGATTTTCTTTGCCAACAAGGTTTTCTAAAAAAGTAAAATCTGCTTGTTGCATCTTTTTATATTTCATTTTCTTCACCTACAATATTTGATCTAATAGATCATTTAGTTTTGGAATAACTTCGTATATATCACCATGAATTGAATAATGACTAATCGCGAATAATTTATTGTGTTCATCATTGTTAACAGAAATAATTAATTCAGCATCTTTCATTCCTTCAATATATTGAACAGCTCCACTAATCCCTAAATTAATAATTAGTTTTGGTTTTACCGTTCTTCCTGAAAGGCCAATTTGTTTCCTTGCATCAAACCAGCCATTTTCAATTAACGGTCTTGTACAAGCAACTTCAGCATTTAATTTCTTTCTTAATGGTTCAATTAATTCAAGATCCTTCTTTTTCTTAAAAGCACGTCCCAAAGCAATGATGATTTCTGCATCAGAAATATCATTAACTTGTGGTTTTTCAAAAGTTTTTACGATTTTAATAGTCGAAGTTTTTGAAATGTGATTACTATTTTCATAAACAACTTCTCCAAAAGCTTTTTCTTTTTCTGGTTTATTAAACATTTTAAAACGAATTGTCGCTAGTTGAGGACGATGATTTGGGGTATTAATTTTTGCCATAATGTTCCCCCCAAAGGCTGGTCTTATTTGGAGTAAATCGCCATCATCAGTAATATCTAACATCGTACAATCAGCAGTTAATCCTGTTTTTAGTCTAGCTGCTACTCGTGGAGCAAAACTTCTTCCTTGTGTTGTTCCTCCAAATAAAATGATGTTTACTTTATGTTTTTGATAAAAATCATTTAAAACATTTGTATACACTTCAACATTAAATTCTTGATATGCATCATCTTCATATACAAAGACTTTGTCTACTCCATAACTTAAGGCTTCTTCAATGATTTTTTCAACGTTATTTCCAACAACAATAGCGTAAACTGGTTCATTAGTTTTTTTAGCTAATTCTTTTGCTTTTCCAATTAGTTCCCAAGAAACTAAATGAGCAATATTATTGCGTTGTTCTACATAAACTGTGATTCCTTTATATTCTTCTTTTTTAATTAAAACTTTCTTATCTTCAATTAATTCACAAACTCCACTTGGTCCTTTTTTAACACATATTTTACAGATTTTACATCCAGCATTAATTGATAACTCTGAATTTTGATAATCAAAAGCGTTAAATGGACATAGTTTAATTAATTTCTCAGCGATTTCTTTAGTGACTTTTTCATTATTAACTTTTATATAACTCATCATATCACCTATAAATATTTACTTTCTTTTAAAATCTTTAATAATGCTTCTGATAACTCTTCGGGATTCCCCTTGATTTTTATTGAATCAGTATTACTTGTTGGCGGAAAGATTTCGTCAACTTGTGTCGGAGATCCGTTTAATCCATAATTATCAGGATTTTTATCTTTTAAATCTTTTAAAGATACTGTATCAATTACCGCATTTTTAAAAGTAACTCTTCTTTTATAAGAAGGTAGTCTTGGAACATTTGAACCTTTATCAACAGTAATCAAACATGGATAGTGAACTTCTACTATTTCATCATAATCATCGTATGTACTTCTTAAAACGATAGAATCATTTTTGATTTCAATAATTTCTTTAACATATGGAACAT
>CAYZEW010000092.1:0-2332 GCA_964477825.1 uncultured Candidatus Izemoplasmatales bacterium
CTCTTCTTAAAGAGGATTTTACCCATATTTTTGTTGCTTTTGATAAAGGCAAAGAAACATTTAGACATCAAGCTTTGCCTAGTTACAAAGCTGGGAGAAAGGCAATGCCAGAAGAATTTCGTTCGCAAATTTCTTTGATTAAAGAGAGTTTAGATGTCCTTGGAGTTAAGCAAAATGAAATTGCGTTAATTGAAGCTGACGATATTATTGGGACATATACTAAGAAATATTATGATGATTTTGATGAAATCGAAATCATTAGTAATGATAAAGATTTACTAC
Organism: uncultured Candidatus Izemoplasmatales bacterium; assembly: GCA_964477825.1. Classification (GTDB taxonomy): domain Bacteria; phylum Bacillota_I; class Bacilli_A; order Izemoplasmatales; family Izemoplasmataceae; genus JAFGXW01. Next base: position 283 of record CAYZEW010000092.1, read on the forward strand.
AATTATTAAATGATAAAGTAAAAATGCGTTCATCCAAAAAAGGAATGAAAGATTATTTGTTATATACTCCTGAGTATTTACAAGAGGCAATGGGAGTGTCGCCTGATCAAATTACTGATTTAAAAGGGTTAATGGGGGATAGTTCTGATAATTTACCAGGAATTCCGGGAGTTGGAGAAAAAACAGCTGTTAAGTTATTAAAAGAATATCAAACTTTAGAAGGCGTAATTGAAAATAAGGAAAACTTAAAAGGGAAATTAGGAGAACGAGTAAGAACGTATTATAATGATGCCCTTTTATGTAAACAAATTGCCACGATTAAAACTGATGTTACTTTAAAATACACTTTAGATGAACTTCGTTATAATGGAGTTGATGAAGATAAGATGCTAGCCTTCTTTAAAGAGTTAGAATTACATTCTTTAATTAAACGTTATAATAAAACAGGTAATAAAACGCCACTAGAAAAATTTGAATATAAGCTAATTGAAGACATTTTTGAATTAGATGAAATATTAATAAAAGATTCGTTTATTACTTTAGAAACCTTCAATCCGTATTACCATTTAGCAATCCCACTAGGCTTTGGGATTGTAAATAAAAAAGGTAACTTTTTTGTACCATATGATTTGCTTCATCAATCACTTGGAATGCAAATGTTTTTAAATGATGAAACAATTTCTAAATTTGTTTTTAACGTTAAAATGATGAAAGTTGTTTTATTAAAAGATGGTTATGACATTTTAGGAGTAAAATTTGATTTATTACTCGCAGCCTATATTTTAAACCCTAACAATACGAAAGAAGATTTTAGAGTAATTGTTAGTAATTTTGAATACGATAATGTTCCCTATTTAGAAGAAGTTTACCAAAAAGGAGTAAAATACAGTATTCCATTAAGTGAAAAATATAGTGAATATGCGGTTAAGAAAGCTTACGCAATTAAAGAGTTAAAAGATGAACTATTATCACAAATAAAAGAAAATGAACAACTTGCCTTACTTAACGATATTGAGTTACCACTTGCTAGTGTATTAGCTGATATGGAATATACTGGAATTAATGTAGATCGCGCAAAACTTCAAGCGTTAAACCATGAAGTAAAAGCTAAAATAGCAACTATTACTGAAGAAATTTACACTTTGGCTGGTGAAAAATTTAATATTGCTAGTCCAAAACAATTAGGTGAAATCTTATTTGTTAAATTGCAATTACCATTTGCTAAAAAAACGAAAACAGGATATTCCACAAATGTGGATGTTTTAAATAAATTAAAAAAGTATCATCCAATTATTGAAAAAGTGATGACTTTTAGAACTTTGTCAAAACTTTATTCTACTTATATTGTCGGTTTAGAAAATGCCATTTTAGGAGACGATAAAATCCATACGATTTATCGTCAAGCTTTCACATCAACAGGGAGATTATCAAGTGTTGAACCTAATTTACAAAATATTCCAATTCGTTATCAAGAAGGAAGAGAAATAAGAAAAGTCTTTATTCCAAGTGAAGGAAATAGTTTGCTCGCAAGTGATTATTCACAAATAGAACTGCGGGTGCTAGCTCATATGGCTAAAGAAGAAACATTAATTGAAGCGTTTAAAAATAATGAAGATATTCATACTAAAACGGCTCAACAAATATTTGAAAAAGAAGAAATCTCATCCCTTGAAAGAAGACAAGCTAAAGCGGTTAATTTTGGAATAATTTATGGCCAATCAGCTTGGGGACTAAGTGAAGAAATAAACATTTCTCCAAAAGACGCAGAACGTTTTATAACAAAATATTATCAAACATTTTCTGGGATTAAAACTTTTATGGATCAAGTAGTAAAAGATGCGACTACGCTAGGATACGCTAAAACTTTATTAAACAGAAGACGCTATTTACCAGAATTAAAAAGTAGTGTATACATGCAACGAGAAGCCGGGAAAAGAAACGCAATGAATGCTCCAATACAAGGGAGTGCGGCAGACATCATTAAAATCGCCATGATTAATATTTTTAATGAAATGAAAAAAAGAAAATTAAAATCAAAACTACTATTACA
>CAYZEW010000093.1:0-2216 GCA_964477825.1 uncultured Candidatus Izemoplasmatales bacterium
TTGGGATTACAAATTTATTAAATCTTTAGGAGCTTATCCAAGTCCTTATCATAAATATACATATTACTATGAAGAAATGTTAAAACATAATTTAGAACAATATGAAAAAGGGGAAACGAGAGCGGAAAAAGTTAAAAAGATTGAAGCAAGTTTATTTGAAAAATATCAAGATCCTACATTAAACGAAAAACCAGTTGAACTAGAACAACGTGGGGGAGCATATTATAGTGATGTTGCTTGTAATATCATTAGTTCAATCTATAATGATAAACGAGATTATCAAGTTGTTAATACTGTAAATAACGGTCATATTACTAATTTGCCTAATGGCTGCGCAATTGAAATAACTTGTCGCATTACAAAAGATGGGCCAGTGCCGGTTCATATTGGAAAACTTCCGGTTCAAATTAGAGGGATAGTTCAAGAAACAAAGGCTTATGAAGAACTACTCACAGACGCTATTTTTGAACGTGATTTAGATAAAGCTTTACTTGCTTTACAAATTAATCCGTTTGTAGATTCATTAAATAACGCGAAAAAAGCGTTTGCTGATTTAGTTGATGCACACCGAAAATACCTAGATTATTACTTTGAGGATAAATCATGAAACTATATAAATATAAAGCTAAAAACGAACCAATTACTTATTTAAATACGGATATTCAAATTGAAATTCCGGATGTTTATATTGAAAAAGAATATCGGGCAGTTTGGGTTTCTAATGTTGCGAATATTGATTTACCAACAGTTGAAGATTTGAAAAGATATCAAGCAAAAGTTATTCAATATTTTGATACTTTTGTAGAATATAATTTAAACACTATCTTCTTTCAAGTGAGAACGAATAATGATGCATATTATTATTCTAAACTAAATCCTTATAGTCGCTTTTTTACTGGAAAAGAAGGAAAAGAACCACCGTTTGATGTTTTTGCTTGGGTTATAAAAGAAGCAAAAAAAAGAAACTTAGCAATTCATGCATGGTGTAATCCCTACCGTGTTTCTTACGATGGAAAATTATCGATTGATGAATATTTAGCAACGTGTGATGATTTAAATTTCGCAAAAAAACATCCAGAGTACCTTGTTTTAGATAAAGGGGGAAAACTAATTTTAAACCCTACTAAAACCGAAGTTAAACAATTTGTGATTGCTTCAATGGTTGAGATTGTTGAAAATTATGATGTTGATGGGATTCATTTAGATGATTATTTTTATCCATATAGTGGATTAAGTGATACTGTTAATGATTTAGCTGACTTTAATAATCGTCTTGATAAAACAATGTCATTAGGAGACTTTAGAAGAAAACATGTTAATGATTTAATTAAAGGGATTAACGACGCAATTCATCAAGTTGATGAAAAGCTATTATTTGGGGTTAGCCCGTTTGGAATATGGAGAAATAAAGCAAGTGATATAGCTGGATCTAATACAGCTCCTGCTTGTAGTGAAAGTTATAGTGGGCAGTTCGCAGATTCATTAGCTTGGGTAAAAGAAGAAATGTTAGATTATATCGTCCCCCAAATTTATTGGCCATTTGGTCATAAAATTGCGCCATTTGGAGATATTCTTGACTGGTGGAAAGACCAAGTAAAAGGTACTAATGTTGATTTGTTAATCGGCCATCCAGCATACCGTTTAGGTGAAAAGGGTGATTTTGAAAACCCAGAAGAAATCGTTAATCAAATTAAATATGCTAATCAATTTGAAACTGTGAAAGGGAATGTGTTTTTCACAGCTAAAACTTTTATAGATAAAACAAAAAAACAACAAGGAATGAATAATCTTAAAGAATTATTAAATGAGGTGGAGCAAGATGAAAATAACTAAAACACTTTTACTTTTAATCGTAACACTTATCGTTTTAAGTGTTAATGGAATAGAAGAAGTAAACACCGCAACAACATTAGTCCCATTAATGAGAGATGGAAGTTATGTTTATCATTATGATTCATCAGAACGAGTAATGATCCCAAATACCTATACCGAAGCTGATGAAGAATTTAGAGGAGTTTGGGTAACTACTGTTTATAACTTAGATTTACCAAGTTTTTCTAATGAAGCACAGTATAAGGCAGCGTATGATGCGATGATTGCGGAAGTAGTTGATGCGCATATGAATGCGATTGTTTTACAAGTAAGATCACAAAATGATGCTTTTTATGATTCTGCCTATGCTCCTTGGAGTCGCTGGGTTACTGGAACTGAGGGAG
>CAYZEW010000094.1:0-2182 GCA_964477825.1 uncultured Candidatus Izemoplasmatales bacterium
GCATAACCATAAATTCCTGAAAATCTACAGAGTTGTCTGCATGGGATCCACCATTAAGAATGTTTGACATTGGAACCGGCAGGGTGCATGAGTGATAAGCTCCAAGGTACTTAAATAGGGGGACACCCAGAAAATCAGCAGCAGCTCTGGCCGTTGCCATGGAAACACCCAGAATAGCATTTGCTCCTAGTTTACTTTTATTTTCTGTCCCATCCAGTTCAATCATTGTCCGGTCAATATCCACCTGATCCAATGCATCAAGGCCAATAAGCTCTGCAGCAATAATGTTATTAACATTTTCTACAGCATTTAAGACGCCCTTTCCCATAAACCGGGATTTGTCGCCATCCCTAAGCTCTACTGCTTCGTGAACACCTGTTGATGCTCCTGATGGAACAGCTGCTCTTCCCATAGAACCATCTTCTAAAATAACATCTACCTCAATAGTAGGATTCCCTCTGGAATCAAGAATTTCTCTGGCCTCAATAAATTCAATAATACTCATTTTGCCTCTCCTATAAATTATTACTTAATTTTTCTTATTTGTAAAATATCGTATGGATAGAGGGAACAGTCAAGAGAATAAGGGAATAAATTCTTGACCTTTTAATCAATTGTTATCTAAAATAACAATGTAGGGGTAGACCTTGTGTCTACCAGGGATATTGGAGGTATTCTTATGGAAAAGATGTTATTCCAATTAACACCTGAAATTATTGATATGATAATTTTTGGTATGGAAAACCAGTCTGATGAGTATTATATTGATATTAAAACAGGTGATGTTTTATCAGAATCACAGGCTGAAGAAGAATATGATGATGAATATATTGATTCTTTTACTGTTCCTGTACCCGAATGGCTTCCTTCTGACGGCTTTCAGCTAATGGAGAGCTTTGTTGCCGATTTACATAACCCTGTTTATAAGGAAGCACTCCGAAAAATATTATCCGCCGGGAAAGGTGCATTCCGGAATTTCAAGGATACTGTAAAAGAACATGAATCTTTAACACAGCAGTGGTACCGGCATAAAGAAAAAGTTATGAGTTCCAGGGTAATAGAATGGTATAATTTAAATAGTGAAATACTCAAATACAAGGATATTAATGAGAATACGGATGATACGGATAATCTAATCCTCTCGGATTTTATTTTCCTTGCAGACGGATCTAAATGGCAGAGCATTCTCAAAGTAAAATATCCGGAAGCAGTACACGAAAGTTTTCCGGCAAGTGATGCTTTTTATGCGGATTATTTTATTGGCAGAAATGAATATTTAATAAATATATCCGGTAATCTCCCTCTGATTATTTGTGCAGAGACTGGTAATGGTGAATTTGCAGGTTTTATAAGCGGATATATGGTAAAGGATGGTTTTTCCGATGACCCTTTTGCACTTGTAAATGCAGTATGGGTTGAAAAAATATATCGGGGACTTGGTCTTGCCAAATCTTTAATTGATCAGTTTTTTGTTCTTGCAAAAAAAAATAATGCGGAGAAGCTTGTTTTTGAACTTCCGGAATCTAAATCATTTCTAAGTTCCACACTTGAGGAAAGAAATTTATCAGTTTTTTTAACTACCAGAATAGTAACTCTTTAAAATATGTGATTATTTTAACAATCAGGCAAATTTTAGTTGCATGTCATTCTTTTATAGTTTAAACTGTTTCTTAATAAATTCATTAAAGGAGAAAAAATGAAAAAAATTTTATTGGGCTTACTAATTATAATGCTTGTTGGTTCTATTTTTGTTGGCTGTAGTAAAAAAGCTGAGACAGCAGCTGCACCCACAGAGCCAGTTGTTTTTAGTTTTAACAATGGAACAGAGCCTCAGTCACTTGATCCGGGAAATATTGAAGGTGTTCCGGAACACAGAATATACATGGCTCTTTTTGAAGGTCTTGTAAGTTATGATCCTGCAACACTTGATCCTGTACCGGGTCTTGCAGAAAGCTGGACTATTTCAGATGATGGTCTTACTTATACATTTAAGCTTAGAAAATCGAACTGGTCGGATGGTACTCCCATAACAGCTCAGACTGTTGTAGATTCATGGCTTAGATTTTTAAGCCCTGAACTGGCTGCAGTTTATGCATATCTTCCTGGTATGATTATTAGGGGTGCAGCTGAGTACAATGCAGGAAAAGCCGGACCGGAAGCTGTAGGAATAAAAGCACTTGAT
>CAYZEW010000095.1:0-2161 GCA_964477825.1 uncultured Candidatus Izemoplasmatales bacterium
AACCCTAGTTATTTTTAAAATAATAATTAACTTGTCCTAAAATAACTTCCTTTTCAGCCCCCGTTGCTTTTGCAAGATTAGCGGGATTAAAGTTTAAAGTTTCATTGGCTAGTACAACAAACGCAAGCGCTTCTTTAGCTCCGCTGTTAAAGCCAATATCTTCTAATTTTATGATTTTCACTTGTGGCATTTGTTCTTTTAAAATTTCTAAAAGAAAAGCATTGTATGCGCCACCACCAGAAACGATAATTTCAGTAACTCTTAATTTTGGGAAAATATATTTTTCATATGCCTCTACAATTGAAAAAGCAGTAAAATAAGTTAGGGTTGTAATAATATCTTCTTTGGCAAACTTAGTATAGTTTGTTAATATTTTTTCAGTATACCAATCCCCAAATTGTTCTCTTCCTGTTGATTTAGGAGGCGTTTTTTTAAAGTATTCATGCTTTAAAAGTTCTTCTAATAATGGTTTAATAATTACACCACTTTTAGCGATTTCTCCTAAATTATCATATTCTAGATTAAATAACTTTTTACAAGCATAATCAATCATCATATTTCCTGGTCCTGTATCAAAAGCAAAGACATCATTAGCTGTTCCTGCTTTTTTCAAAACAGTAACATTGGAAATTCCCCCAATATTGTTCATGACTCTATTGTTAGTTTCATCTGTAAATAAGAGATAGTCAAAATAAGGAACTAGTGGTGCTCCTTGGCCGTTAACAGCAATATCAGCAGCTCTAAAATTAGAAACAACAGTCGTTTCACATAAATTAGCAATAACTGCTCCTTCACCAAGTTGAAGGGATGATTTAACGTTACCATTACTTGCTTCTCCAAGATGGTAAATTGTTTGTCCGTGACTAGCAATAAAAGCAACTTCTTTTAAAGAAACATTATTTTCTTCACAAACTTTTTTTACCGCAGCACTATAAGCATATCCCAGTTCAAAATTCAAACTGCATAATAACTCTGAAGAACTTGTTTCAAGATTAAGACTTTGCTTAATTCTTTTAAGCAGTTTTTCTTCATAAGCTACAGTTTGAAAAGCAATGATTTTCAATTTTGTATTGGTTTTATTGCCTGTTATTTTCGTAATCACAATATCAATTCCATCTAACGATGTTCCACTCATAATTCCAATTGCAATTTTATCCATATTATCACCTATTATATATATTATAAATCATCTATGTGTAAATACAATGAATCGGAAGTGAATAGGTTGTTTTTTTCAATTTTTGTATTTTTTTATTACTTTTCAAAAAAAGAACTCACAATTTGTGAGTTCTAAATAACTATCTTCGGTATTTTTTAAAGGTTTTAAAGGTTCTTTCAAGCATTCTTACTGAACGATCAATATCAATATATGAGCAATTAGTAAATAAAGCGTCAACTACAGCAAGTTGTGATATTCTTGATGTCATTGCTGCACTTCTAAATTCACCTTCGAGACTTGATGTATATAAGTTAACATCTGATAGTTCTGATAAAAGTGATGTTCCTAATTTAACAATACTAACTATTTTTGCTTTATTTTCTTTAGCTAGTAAAGCCGCACTAACAATTTCTTTAGTAGTCCCGGAATTTGAAACAAAGATAATAACATCGTTTTGATTAATAAAAGATGCATCAATTAATTGTTCATGCGATTCAGCTTGTGCTAAAACAAACTTATTAATTCTTCTTAGTTTCATCTCTAAGTCTTTACAGACTAAATAAGAAGAACCTTTCCCAAAAATTAAGATTTTACGGGACCCCATAATAATTTCTGCAGCTTTATGTAAAGCATCAGCATCATGTAATTTTAAAGTTTCTTCTAAAATCCGAATATCATTTTCAATAACTGATCTCCCAAAGTTAAAACTCTTTGTTAAAATAACATCTTTATATTCACTAATTTCAGGAATTTCAACTTTTGCATTTGCTAAAATAAAATCAATTTTAAAATCTTTAAACCCATGGTATCCTAGCTTTTTACACATTCTAACAACTGATGCTGGAGAAGTATAAGCTGCTTCAGCAATTTTCTCAACATTAAAATCTTTTAAAACTGATTTATTCTCAATTAAATAATCAAGAACTGCTTTTTCTGCCATACTTAAATCTTCCTTATATTTTAACATATTTAACATTACACTAATTTTAATCACCCCATTTA
>CAYZEW010000096.1:0-2061 GCA_964477825.1 uncultured Candidatus Izemoplasmatales bacterium
GCCTTTATTGTTTTAGTTTTACTTCCTGGTTTTTTAGGAGAAATTATTAGTAGTTTACCACTTACTGTGATTATTGCAATTTCGCTTAGTTATATTGTTAGTATGGTTTTAAGCCCCGTTTTAGCAACAATTTTCTTAAAACCTTCTAAAAAAGGCAAAATTAAAAAGACGTCTATTCATGAAAAGAATATTAGAAACCTTATTGGCTTCACAGTTAAATATCCATTCTTATGGATTTCCATAAGTATCTTAATGTTAGTTGGAAGTGTTTATTTTGCCTTTGATCGTCAAGAAATTAATTTATATCCAAATGACGAAAGAAGTGTCTTATATATTGATTTTGAAAATAATCTTTTAGGGGACACTGCTTCCACTGAACACATTAAAAATGAAATAACTAATTTACTAGATGATAATCCACATGTTTTATATTACGCAAGTAGTGTTGGGGGAGATCTTCCTAATTTCCATTTTAGTGCCCCTTACTTAAATGAGCGTCCCCATATTGGAAGAATCTATGTTGATTTTGATTATAACGAAAGTGATTTGCTAGCTTATAAAACAACTTTGGAAAATGAGTTATCACAAATTGACACTAAGTTAGTAACCGTTAATCTTTTAGAACTCAGTCCGCCACTTCCACCAGTTCATTTAACTTTACAAAGTGATAACATTGCTTTATTAGATAGTGTTAGCAACGATCTTTTTACGCAAATCATTGCGTTAGATAGTGTTAAGACATATACGATTATTCAAAATATTAAAGCTCCAAAATACGTTATTACTTATGATTTTAATGCAATCAGCAACAGCTTTTTAACAAAAGCACAAATTGATCAAGTAATCGCCATTAATTTAAACGGGCTTGATATAAATGCTTTTACTTACAATGATGAAACCTTAAATATCAATGTTAATAGTGATATTATAAGTCTTAATGATCTGTTAAATCTAACCGTTCATAGTGACACCTTAAATACTGATTTTCTGCTTAGTAATTTCATCTCAGTAGAAAGGGTTATCGACTATAGTGTAATTAATCGTTATAATAACGAAGAAGTTAACTATATTGATCTATATTATACCGATAGTTCTAATTTAAATGAATTAGAAAACGACGTAAAAGAAGTTATTAATAATAGTGATCTCCATGGGGTAACAATCAACTATGGTGGAGAAAACGAAATGTTTGAAGAAATAAGTGGTGATTTAATTACCGCAAGTATTATTGCTTTAGTTTTAATCTTCTTAATTATGTTTATTCAGTTTAATAGTTTTATTAAACCGCTTATTGTTTATTTAACAATCCCCCTTAGTTTTACTGGATCTTTCTTATTCTTAATTATTTTTAATAGTCCAATAACCGCAACTAGTTTAATTGGGATGGTTAGTTTAATCGGAATAACCGTTAATACCGGAATCTTACTTGTTGAATACATTAGTAGAAACCATCAAAACGGCAGTGATGTTAAACAAGCTTGTATTGACGCTGTCTATTTAAGATTTAGACCAATCATGCTGACAAGTTTTACAACAATTTTAGGGTTAATTCCGATACTACTAACTGGTGGATCATTCTTTAAACCACTAGCCATTACTTTTATGGGAGGAATTGTGACAAGTACAATTTTAACATTGTTCTTAGTTCCTAGCGTGTATTACTTAATTTATAAAAATAAAAAAATCAAACAAAAAAGTTAGTGTAATTATTCACTAACTTTTTTTTCTTCTTGTGATAAAACTTGTTTTAACCCTTGTTCAATTTTATTTCCATAAGCTAATGACTCATCATATTTAAAAATTAGTTGTGGAGTCTTTCGCATTTTAACACGATGGGCTAAAGTTGTTCTAATAAATGATTTAGATCTTTCAATGGCTTTTTTAGCTGCGTCTTTTTTTGTATCTTTTCCTAAGATAGTATAATACACAGTTAAATAACTTAAATCTCTAGTAAGTCTAACTTCAGTAATTGTAATAAAACCAATTGATTTATCTTTAACATCACGCATAAAGATTTCTGTTAAAGCTCTTTGAATTGTGGATTCAAGTCTTAAATGTTTA
>CAYZEW010000097.1:0-2056 GCA_964477825.1 uncultured Candidatus Izemoplasmatales bacterium
TCCCTTCTTTAATCATAATAGTATCATTAATACTCTATCCAATTGTTTATAATATCTTCCTTAGTTTTTTCGAAGTAAAAGTAACAGGAAGCAATAATTTTACAGGCATTCAAAATCACTTTGATATAATTACCGATCCCGCCTTTTGGAAATCTGTCACCACATCAATTGTGTATGTACTATTCACAACACTTGGAACAACACTAGTTGGTCTTTGTGTTGCATTACTTATGAACAGAAAGTTCCCTCTAAGAGGCCTTGTCCGAAGTTTAATTCTTTTACCCTATGTTGCTCCGGTTATTGCTGTCGTTTACTCATGGCAGTTTATATTTGATCCGGTTAATGGAATTTTCATGCACATTACCTACGATAAGCTCCATCTCTTCACAGAAAGAATCAATCTTATAAGATCACCTGACACATCAATATATGTTGCAGTTCTTTTCGGAATATGGAAAAACTTTCCATTCTCATATTTAATGATATTGGCAGGACTTCAGTCAATTGATAAAGGATTGTATGAAGCAGCAGAGATTGATGGATGCAAAGGCTGGCAGAAATTCAGATATATCACGTTCCCTGAAATTTATTTTCTCCTTGGCTCCATTATTCTCCTCCGAGATATCTGGAATTTTAATAAGTTTGAAGAAGTTTTTTTATTAACACAGAATGTTAAAGTACTGCCTATATATACATATTTAAAGTCATTTACAGGCATTATGGATATTGGTCATGGTGCAGCAATAGCCATGATACAATTTATTCTGCTAATTGGATTTATCTTAATTTATGTAAAGAGGGTACTTAAATGGTAACAAGCAAGAGTCTATTTAAAAAGATCATTTTTGCTTTATCAATATTTCTTGTTGTTTTATTTGCAATATTCCCTTTTATTCAAATGCTCTCAACCTCACTAAAGTATCAATGGGATTGGGGAAACCCATCCCTGATTCCGACCAAAATAAATATTGATGCTTACAAGGAACTGCTAAATATCGATCAGGCTGAAAAAAATGTTCCCCAATCTGTACTTAATCTACTAAAAGAGAACACAGAACTTAGCAAAAGCCAGAAGAAAACCATCCTTGAAAAATATAAGTCTACAGGAAGTGTATTTCCTTTTTTCAAGTATTTTAGGAATTCACTTGTTCTATCGTTCTCTTCGGCCTTTATTTCAGTTCTAATAGCAATTTTTGGTGCATACTCTTTTAGCAGAGTCAGATACAAAGGCCGTGGAATCATCCAGAGAGGAGTGCTGCTCGTTTACATGTTTGGTCCAATTTTACTGCTAATTCCTCTATACATATTATCTGCAAAATTCGGACTTATCTCGACTTCTACCGGGACATTTTTTACTTTGATGATGATATATATTGTCCTTACTCTTCCTGTATCATTATACATGCTTGGAAATTCTTTCAGAACCATTCCCTATTCCATAGAAGAATCAGCTCTTATTGAGGGATGTTCAAGATTTGGAGTGATATGGCGAATAGTTGTTCCATTATCAATTTCTGTTATAGTAACAGTATTTATCTATGCATTTATGATTGCCTGGAATGAATATTTATTTGCTTCGGTTTTCTTAAAATCATTCGCTGAATTAAATACCCTTCCCCTTGGACTACAACAGCTTTTTGTATCCAAAAACGCAATATGGGATAGAATAATGGCAGCTTCCATGCTCTCAGCGATTCCTGTTATTGTTCTGTTTATGATGATACAGAAACAGCTTACAGGGGGAATGACAGCTGGAGGTGTTAAAGAGTAGATCCGCGAACTACAAGTCGGGGAGTAATGCAAACTTCTTCAGCATTAGGAGTTTTTATTCTACCCGACAATCTGTCAAGCAGATAGGATACAGCCATTCTTGCCTTTACACCAATAAACTGCTTCATTGTTGTAAGACCTACAACTGAGGCCATTTCATAGTTATCAAACCCGTTTATTCCTATATCCCCGGGTATTGATATTCCTGCTTCTGCAAAATATTTATATCCACCAAAGGCCATACTGTCACAGGCATAAAAAATTGCATCCGGTTTAACTTTATCCA
>CAYZEW010000098.1:0-1909 GCA_964477825.1 uncultured Candidatus Izemoplasmatales bacterium
TTATTTTCAGCAGTAATCAACATGTTCTTTGGAGAATCTTCAGGATAATTTTCTACATCATTGCTACTTATCGCAACAAAACCAAAACCATTAATACGATAATCGTTGGCAACTCTAACCATTTCCTCATTGACATGAATTACATAAGGGCAGTGGTTACAAATAAACATAACGACAGTTCCATTATTACCACGGATATTTTCTAAGGATACCATTTCTGAAGTAACCACATCAATTAAATTAAAATCTGGAGCCTTTGTGCCTAATGGCATCATGTTGGAAGGTGTTAAAGACATGTTTGCGTTTATTTTTTATATGTTAGACTAATTATTTATTAGTTGAAAAAACGAATTTAAAGTTACAAATTACCTATCAATTTTAATAATTAAAGCTATATTTAATCTTCAATTTTAATACTTTTAGGATGAATGATTTAGCATGGAAGGAATTTGAAAAAGTGGATATGAGGGTTGGGACAGTGATAGAAGTAAAAGACTTTCCTGAAGCAAGAAATCCATCTTATCAATTAACTATTGATTTTGGTAAAGATCTGGGGTTAAAAAAAACATCAGCACAAATAACTATTCTCTATAAAAAAGAAGATATGTTAGGCAAACAAGTGATAGCAGTCATTAATTTCCCAAAAAAACAAATTGCTAATTTCATGAGCGAGTGTCTTGTGCTAGGAGCAGTAAGTGATGAAGAGGTAAACCTTATTCAGACAAATTTTAAAGCAGAAAACGGATTACGAATATTATAACTTTTCTAGTTTAACAGTAAAATGGCGCATTATTGGAGCCTCATCAACTATTTTATAACCTCTTTTTGCTTTCTCTCTAGAGTCATAAATGTTTTTTAACACCGCAGCTATGTATCGCATATGATTTAATGAATAAGTTCTTCTTGGAATTGCAAGACGGACCAATTCTAATTCTGGATACCTATTTTTATGAGTAAATGGATCTCTATCTGCTAATATAGTCCCAATTTCTACACCTCTAACTCCACCCACGATATAAAGTTCAATAGCTAATGCTTGCGCGCGATATTCATCTCTAGGAATCGTAGGAACAAACTTATTAGCATCTAAAAATATAGCATGTCCACCAAAAGGTTGCTGTACAGGAATCCCATAATCTGTTAATTGCTTCCCTAAAAAAGCTACTTGTTCAACTCTTGACTCTAAATAATCAAACTCAGTCGCCTCATCTAGCCCTACAGCTAAAGCTCCCATATCTCTACCATTTAGACCTCCATAGGTTATAAAACCTTCAAACATGATATTAAAGACAGTAGCTTTCTTAAAAATAGCTTCTTCATTAAGGGCAATAAAACCTCCCATATTAACCAAGCCGTCTTTTTTTGCACTCATTGTCATTCCATCTGCATAGGAGAACATTTCTTTAACTATTTCCTTAATAGTATAATCTTTATATTTTTCTTCCCTAATTTTTATGAAATATGCATTTTCAGCAAAGCGGGCTGCATCAAAATATAAGGGAATGTCATACTTTTTGCAAACAGCAGACACATTTTTAATATTTTCTAAAGAAACTGGCTGGCCTCCGGCAGAATTACATGTTGCTGTAATAATTACTAGCGGAATTTTTTCTTTAGGATTAGACTTTAAAACGTCTTCAAGTTTTTTAAGGTTTATGTTTCCTTTAAAGGGGTGATAAACAGAAGTGTTAAAAGCTTCATCAATAGTACAATCGCAAGTTGTAGCTTTCCTAAATTCTATGTGACCCTTGGTAGTGTCGAAATGTGAATTGCCAGGAACAATATCACCCTCTTTAACTAAAACCGAAAACAACACATTTTCTGCTGCTCTTCCTTGATGGGTTGGTAAAAAATAATCAAAACCTGTAATCTCTTTTACAGTATCTCTTAGCTTTAAAAAAGATTGTGA
>CAYZEW010000099.1:0-1895 GCA_964477825.1 uncultured Candidatus Izemoplasmatales bacterium
ATATTTTTATCCGTTAGATTTCACTTTTGTTTGCCCAACAGAAATTAAGAAATTTAATGCTTTAACAAAGCAGTTTGAAGAAAAAAACACAGTGTTAATTGCTTGCTCGACTGACTCAGTATATAGTCATTTAGCATGGCAAGAAAGCAAAGAATTAGAAAGATTAAACCATATTCATGCCTCAGATAATAATCATGTTGTAAGTGAAGCATATGGAATTCTTGATGATGAAAAAGGTGTCGCATGGCGAGGAACTTTCTTTATTGCACCAGATGGAACTTTGAAGGCTGCTTATGTTAATCATGGTGAAGGTGGAAGAAATGTTGATGAAGTATTAAGAACACTTGAAGTTTTTCAAAATGAAGTTGAAGGAAAAATGGTTCCTTGTGGATGGCATCCAGGAGAAGATTTTTTATAAAACTATAGAGGCGATAGATATAAATAAATTAACTGCATCAATAATCGTAGTTGAAGGAAACTTTAATTAGATAAAGATGCAGTTTTTATATGGAAAAAGCTGGATTTAACATTGTAAAAAAAACTAATTTATATTATAATAAAGTTTGGATTTTCGGAAGAAAGAGGTGGAACTTTTATGTATCAAGAAGAATATTTTAAATGGCTTAATTTTAAAGACTTAGATAAAGAGTTTTTAGATGAGTTAAAAACGATGGATGAAAATGAAAAAGAAGATGCTTTTTATAAGAGTTTAGAGTTTGGAACAGGCGGAATGCGGGGAGTTATTGGCGCAGGAATTAACCGGATGAATACTTACACAATTAGAAAAGCAAACTATGGTTTTGGAAAATACTTATCATTGAAATATCCTAATGAAGGGGTACGAGGAGTTGTAATTGCTCATGATAACCGAAATAAAAGTGTTGAATTCGCAAAGGAAAGTGCTAGTGTATTAGCTAGTTTTGGAATTAAATCTTATCTTTTTGAAAGTTTAAGACCAACGCCAGAATTATCATTTGCGGTTAGACAATTAAATGCAATCGGAGGAATTGTTGTAACTGCATCTCATAATCCTCCTAAATATAATGGCTATAAAATTTATGATGAAGATGGCTGTCAATTAGTTCCTAAGTATGCTGATATAGTTATTGATTATGTTAATTCAGTTGAAGATCTTTTTAAAATTAAGACAGTTGAATACGTAAAAGCAAAAGCCCAAGGTATGGTTGAGATAATTGGTGAACAAATTGATAATGAATATTTGAAAATGGTTGATACCGTTCAACTCCGTAAAACTGAAGAAAAAAACATTAAAATTGTTTTTACACCACTTCATGGAACAAGTGCTACTATTGGAGTAAAAGCATTAAGAAATAATGGCTATAATGTTATCCCTGTTAAAGAACAAATGGTGCCAGATCCGTTTTTTAGCACTGTTAAATCACCTAATCCTGAAAACAAAGAAGCATTTGAATATGCAATTCGATATGGAAAAGCAAATCAAGCTGATTTATTGATTGCAACAGATCCTGATGCTGATCGTTTAGGAGTTGCTTGTCTTCATAATGGTGAATATATTTTACTTACTGGAAACCAAACTGGAGCAATTATGGTTGACTATATCTTACGTACTAGAAAAGAACAAAACACTCTTCCAAAAAAAGGAATGGTTTACAATACAATTGTAACAAGTGAGCTTGGCGCTACTATCGCAAAAAGTTTTGGGATGGAAGTAAAAAGTACTTTAACGGGGTTTAAATTTATTGGTGAACAAGCGAAACTAATTGAAGATACTGATTATGAGTTTATGTTTGGCTATGAAGAAAGTTATGGTTATGTAGTAAAAGATTTTGTAAGAGATAAAGATTCCATTCAAGCCTTACTTTTAATTAGTGAGATTGCTAATATTGGTAAAAAAGCAGGAAAGACATTATATG
>CAYZEW010000100.1:0-1656 GCA_964477825.1 uncultured Candidatus Izemoplasmatales bacterium
TGCTACAGCACAAACTGGAACTGGTAAAACAGCTGCTTTCTTAATAACTGCAATTGTTAAATTAGTAAAAAGAGATGGTAATCAAAGAAGGTTTAAAGCAAATCCGCGTGTCTTAATTCTTGCTCCAACTCGTGAACTTGTTCTTCAAATTGAAAAAGATGCGTTAGATTTAGTAAAATATCAGCCAATTAAAGTTGTTTCTGTTTATGGTGGAATGGATTACAAAAAGCAAATTTATAAAATAAAAGGGCAGTATGTTGATATCATGGTTGCAACCCCTGGGCGTTTAATAGATTTTATGAATCAAAAAATTGTTCACTTAAATAATGTTGAAATTTTAGTCCTTGATGAAGCTGATAGAATGCTTGATATGGGATTTATTATGGACGTGAAGAAAATTGAGCGAGCCACCCCACAAAAGGATAAAAGACAAACATTGTTCTTTAGTGCAACATTCCCAGATAGTATTAAACGATTTGCCTCTAACTGGACCAATGATCCAGTAACTGTTGAGATTGAACCTGATACCGTTGCGGCTGATACGGTTACACAAATAAATTACATTGTTGAAGCCGATGATAAATTTAAGCTTCTATTTAATATTTTAGAAAAAAAGGAATCAACAAAAATATTACTTTTCTGTAACAGAAAAGATACAGCCAAAGACCTTTATGAGAAGATGCAGCAGTATGAAATATCAGCAACATTACTTACTGGTGATATTGATCAACGCAAACGAATGAATCGACTAGATAATTTTAAAACTGGAAAAGTTAAAGTGCTTGTAGCAACAGATGTTGCTGGAAGGGGAATACACATTGAAGCAGTTAGTCATGTAATTAATTATAATTTACCTGTTGATCCCGAAGATTACGTTCACAGAATTGGACGAACAGGGCGTGCTGGTGCTGAGGGTATTTCAATAAGTTTTGCGTGCGAAGATGATTCTTACAACATCCCAAATATAGAAGAATTTATGAAAAGGAAGTTAGAGTTAATCTATCCTGATGATGAATTAGTAAAAGAACTTCCTGCTCCTAAAAAGACATTAAAAGAGATTAAAGCCCTTAATAAACCACCAGCTCCTAAGAAAAAATATGATAGAAATAGTAGGAATAACAATAGAAATAGAAGTGGTGGAAATTCTCAAAATTATAGAAAGCCAAAAGGCTCACAAAACAAGCCAAATAATACCGCAGGTGGTGAGACAAAGAAATAAGCCAATTGTTTATTATTTACTTTTAGATTTATAAATGTAGAGACGTTCCGTGGAACGTCTTTTTTATGGAACTACAATAAACAGTTAATGTTATATTTCTTTCTTAACTTCCAACTTTGTTGCAATCATATCAGAATGCTCTAAGTGCAAGTTTTTACTAATAGTTCGCATAAATGATTCTTCATACATATCTAATTTTCCATCAGCAAAAACTAACCGCCAAAGATTTTTAAGAATAATTAGTTTCTCATCTTTGCAAAAAGATTTATTAATTACATCAGTAAATTCATACAGACTAACGCTTTCATCGGTTTGCTTGGTGGCGAGGGCAAGTAATTCTTCAACTAACTCATCGTCGAGATTAAATTCATCCTTCATTGTTTTCTCAATAAATACTTTTTCTTCAATAGAAAAATCATCATCCGAGTTTGCAATCT
>CAYZEW010000101.1:0-1580 GCA_964477825.1 uncultured Candidatus Izemoplasmatales bacterium
GCTATGGGAATTAAGGCAGCAAGCCTTTACAATCACATTAAAAATAAGGAAGAAATACTCACTTTTATTATTATTTCATTGGCTGAAGAATTTATTTCAGGAATGGAATTAATCAAAAACTCCAATGTAAATAGTCTGGAGAAATTAAAGCAAATTGTGTCTCTTCACGTAGATATTACCAGTCGAAATGCTAACGGAATGGCATCTTTAAATAACGATTGGATGCATTTAAAAGATCAACTAAATCACTATCTTAAGCTTAGGAAAGATTATGAAAATAGTTTTAGAAGTATCTTAAAAAGTGGTATTAAAAATAACGAGATTGCTAATTCAAACGAAGATATAATGTTGTTCTCTATGCTTTCTACATTGCGTTCTCTTTATATCTGGATTCCTCAAAAAGAGGATTTAGATTCTAAAAAAATGGCAAGCAATTTAAGCGACGTCCTTCTTAACGGAATTAACAATTAGGTTTTAAATATTTCCTATCTTTGTAGTGTAAACTAACAAGTGTTAGTTAAATAAATTAACAAAGGCTACGTGGCGAAATTTCATAATCTAGAAATCAAAGATATTTATAAGGAAACCGAAGATTGTTCGGTTATTTCATTTTTAATTCCTGAAAACCTTCAGGAAGAATTTACATTTAAGCAAGGGCAATACTTAACACTTAGAACTACTATAAACGATGAAGATATTCGGCGTTCCTATAGTTTGTGTTCGAGCCCAAAAGACAATGAATGGAAAGTTGCGGTAAAGCAAATTCCACAAGGCAAATTTTCAACATTTGTAAATCAAACACTAAAAAAAGGCGATGTTTTACAAGTTATGAAACCTATGGGAAGGTTTCTTGTCGATGTCGATTCCAGTAAAGCAAAAAATTATAGTGCATTTACAGCAGGAAGTGGAATTACACCTATTATTTCCATCATAAAAACACATTTAGCTGAGGAGCCTGAGAGTACATTCCAGCTTTTTTATCTGAATAAAAACTCCAATTCAATTATCTTTAAAAAGGAATTGGAAGCATTGGTTTCAAAATATGGAGATCGATTTAAAGTGTTTCATTTTTTAACTCAGGAAAAACAAGAAAATGAATTGTTTAATGGAAGAATAACTTCAGAAAAACTGCTACAACTAACTTCAGAAATAATTGATATTAATACTATTGATGAATGTTTTCTTTGTGGTCCTGAGGAAATGATTTTTATGATTAAAGATAAATTTGTTTCTCTTGGATTGAATTCTGATAAAATTCACTTTGAACTATTTGAAGTGAGTAAAAAGAAAAAAGAAACAAATAACATTATTGATAACGCCGAAGTAACCATCACTATTGATGATGAAGATTTTACATTTAACATTCCGAGTGGAAAAACAATTTTAGAAGTAGCAGAAGAAAATGACGCCGACGTTCCTTTTGCCTGTAAAGGTGGAGTTTGTTGTACTTGTAAAGCAAAAGTTATAGAAGGATCTATTGAAATGAGAGTTAATTACGGCTTGGATGAAGATGATTTAAAAAATAATATAGTATTAACTTGTCAAGCATTACCAACTTCAGATAAAGTAGTACTTGATTA
>CAYZEW010000102.1:0-1530 GCA_964477825.1 uncultured Candidatus Izemoplasmatales bacterium
CCATTATTACATTACGGTGTTCAAAGCTCAGCGGTAGGTTCGATAATTTTATGGCTGGGCGCAGGGATCTGCTTAAAATAACTAAATTGTCGTACACCTTGTTAAATATGATATTGACTCATAAAAGTAATTACAATATAATCACAATTAATCGAGGTTCAATATGTTGGTTTCAGTAATTCCCATAGGGAATTCCAAAGGTATAAGAATACCAAAAAGTATCTTAAAACAGCTTAATATTAACGAGAAGGTTGAGTTAGAGGTTCTTGACAAAGAAATAGTAATAAAGCCTGTTACAAAGAAACCAAGAGATGGTTGGTATGAAAAATTTGTAATGATGCAGCAGGCAGAAGATGATCAAATGATAATAGATGAATTGGATGAACAGGAAGATTTTCAGTGGGAGTGGTAATAAATCAATATGAAGTATTTTTGATAAATCTGGATCCGACACTTGGACATGAAATTCAAGAAACAAGGCCATGCCTGATTATTTCTCCAAATGAAATGAATAGAACGATACAAACAATAATCATAGCGCCTATGACAACAAAATCACACAGCTATCCCACCAGAGTACCCTTAAAGTTTGAGAATAAAGAGGGGTGGATTGTTTTGGATCAGATAAGAACAGTTGATAGAGTAAGATTGATAAAAAAATTGGGAAAAATCAAACAGATAGAAATAGAAAAGACAAAATCAATATTGCAGGAAATGCTTATAGATTAAAATTAGTAATGATAGCGCAGCTGAATAATAATAAGATCATCTTCAATAACCTTATAAACAATCCTATGCTCATCATTTATTCTCCTCGAGTTGTATCCTGAAAAAGAATTCTTTAACTTTTCCGGTTTTCCAATTCCTGTATCAGGAAATCGTTTTATCTCCTTTATAAGCAAATTGATTCGTTTTAATATTTTTTTGTTATTCTTCTGCCAATAAAGGTAATCTTCCCAGGCATGTTCAGCAAATATCAATCGCATTCTATTAGTTCTTTTTCCTGTCCTCTGCCACTTTCAACTTCCTGAATAGATTCCAGCAAACGTTTTGCATTATTTGGACTTCTCAAAAGATAACTGGTTTCTTCCATAGACTTAAAGTCATCAAGAGATATCATAACAACTGCTTTATCTCTTTTACTTGTAATAATTACAGGTTCATGATCGTTACAAACCTCTAACATTGTACTTGCCAAATTTTGCCTTACGGCAGTATATGTCATTGTATTCATTTAAGAGCTCCTGGAATAAAAGTACATCTTCATGTACATATAAGTCAATACAAAACATATTTTTTTACACCAGTCTGACAAAGCTCTGATAAATATATCAAATAGTCAAATAGACATTGTGTCCTTAGATTTCTGATTCTACAATGGATTCAGTATTAAAAAGGAGGAAGGTATTATGCCCCTTAGATTTAATTTATCAGATTGTACTGGCTGTAAACTATGCCAGCTTGCATGTTCAGCTGTTCATGACGGAGTGTTCAATCCGGAAAAAGCAAGACTTAAAATGACCCACGAAT
>CAYZEW010000103.1:0-1506 GCA_964477825.1 uncultured Candidatus Izemoplasmatales bacterium
TTATTTAGGATTGTCAGGGGCTGACTTAGAAGAAGATTTTAAAATCTTAAATGATGCTTGTAAAACAATCTTTGAAGAAGTACCGTTTAAGATTGTAAACGATGCTTGGATAATTATGAGAAGTGGCGTAAGCACTCCTTATGGGGCAGTCGCAATTGCGGGGACAGGAACAAACTCTGCGGCGATTAACCAAAAAGGAGAAAGAGCGATTTTAAGAGCTTTAAGTTTTACTTTAGGAACCTATGGTGGTGGACTTGATATCGCAAGAGAAGCAATGCATTATGCTTTTAGATCTGAAGAATTAACCTATCAAAAAACAATCTTAGAAGAAGAAATTCCTAAACTGTTTAATAAAACAACGCTCTCTGAAATTATTCCGTTGTTTTATCCAAAAAAGGTAGTGAGTCGTATAAAATTTGGTGAAATTACCGCCTTAGTAAATGAATGTGCCTTAAAGGGAGATCAAGTTTCTCAAGCTATTTTAACTAAAATGGGAAACTACATTGGGATGCAAACTGCAGGAGTAATTAAACAAGTTAAAATGGAAAAGGCTAAATTCCCAGTCGTAATTGGGGGAAGAGTATTTAACTCGAAATCGTCATTACTATTAAACGAGTTTACAAGAACTTTAAAACAATCTTGTCCTAACAGCTATATTGTAAAACCACAATACAGCCCAGTAGTAGGTGCTTATTTAAGTGCCTTAGACGAACTAAAAATAACAATAAACGAACAAATACTTAAGGCACTTAAAGGAAAGTAGGTAACTAATATGGAAAAAGGCTTGAAAATAGTTACTATTGGCGGAGGGTCATCATATACTCCTGAGTTAATAGAAGGTTTCATAAAAAGATATGAAGAGTTACCAGTTAAAGAAATTTGGCTAGTTGATATTTTAGAAGGAAAAGAAAAACTAGAAATCGTTGGAAACTTAGCAAAAAGAATGATTAAAAAAGCAAAAGTTCCAATCAAAATATATTTAACATTAGACCGTAGAGAAGCTTTAAAAGATGCTGATTTTGTTACTACTCAGTTTCGAGTAGGACAACTCGATGCTCGTGTAATAGATGAAAGAATTCCCGCAAAATACGGAATGTTAGGTCAAGAAACAAATGGTGCAGGCGGACTTTTTAATGCTTTAAGAACTGTTCCAGTTATTTATAAAATTATTGATGATATTAATGAATTATGTCCATCGGCTTGGCTAATTAATTTTACTAATCCAGCGGGCGTAGTAAGTGAAGCTGTCTTTAGATATACTGATTTTGAAAGATTTATTGGGGTTTGTAATGTTCCAATTAATTTGCAAAATCATTTTGCAACTGTTCTAAAAGTAAAAGCAAAAGATTTAGTCCTTTATACTGCTGGACTAAATCATATGTCATATGTTTTAAATGTTTTCCATAAAGGAAAAGATCGTTTAGCCGAAATTATTGAAGATGTTAAGGTAAAACAAATAACAATGAAAAACATTGAAGAACTAGCTTGGGATTACAAATTTATTAA